>DATKMD010000236.1:0-2858 GCA_035542075.1 Thermoanaerobaculaceae bacterium | reverse complement strand
CGACCCCTGACCCCTGACCCCTGGCCCCGGTCTTTGCTCACACCTGCGGCTCTTCCTCGTCGGCGCGCGACGGGTGCGCCGCGAGCCACGGCTCGACGGTCCCGGCCAGGAACTCGTCCACCTGCTCCGGCGCCCTGCCGACGAAGCGCCGAGCGTCGAGCAGTTCGGCGAGCCGCGCCCGGTCGAGGCCGAACGCTTCTTCACCGGCCACCAGGTCAAGCAGCGGGTTGCGCTCACCCCCATCCTTGACGCGCCTCCCGGCCTCGCGCGAGAGCACCCGCAGCCTCTCGTGGAGCTTCTGGCGGTCACCGCCGCGCGCGGAGGCGGCGAGCAGGATCTCCTCGCTGGCCATGAACGGCAATTCCTCCTCGAGGTTGCGCCTCACCATCGCGGGGTGGACCTCGAGACCGGCCGCCACCGGGCGCCAGAGCAGCAGCAGCGCGTCGGCGGTGAGGAACGCCTCCGGGAGCACGATGCGCCGGTTCGCGGAGTCGTCCAGCGTGCGCTCGAGCCACTGCGAGGCGGCAGTCCATGCGGCGTTGGGCTCGATGGAGATCAGGTAGCGCGCGAGAGAAGTCATGCGCTCGCACCGCATCGGGTTGCGTTTGTACGGCATCGCAGAGGAGCCGACCTGACCCTCCCCGAAAGGCTCGTCGAGCTCCTTCAACCGGGCGAGAAGCCTGACATCGGTCGCGAACTTGTGAGCGGACTGGGCGATGCCGCACAGGCAGGCGAGCAGGTAGTACTCGGGCTTGCGCGGGGAGGTCTGGCCGGTCACGGGGTAAGTGCCGGCGAAGCCGAAGGCACGGGCGATGCGTTCATCGAGTTCCCTGACCTTCCCGCTGTCCCCGAGCAGCTGCAGGAACGAAGCCTGCGTGCCGGTCGTGCCCTTGGCGCCCCGCAGCAGGAGGCGGGAGCGCTCCGCCTCCAGGCGCTCGAGATCGGCGAGAAGGTCGGAGAGCCAGAGACAGGCGCGCTTGCCCACCGTCGTGGGCTGCGCGGGCTGGAAGTGGGTGTGACCCAGGCAGGGGAGGTCGCGGTGTGCGCCTGCGAAGGCGGCAAGCGCCGCCACCACCCCAGCGCCGCGTTCCTGGAGCAGGTCGGCTGCCTGCCGAAGGACGATGAGGTCCGCGTTGTCGGTGGCGTAGCACGAGGTCGCCCCCAGGTGCAGGTACGGCCCGGCCGCCGGCGCCACCTCGGCGAGGGCGCGGATGTGCGCCATCACGTCGTGGCGGGTCTCGCGCTCGATCTCCGCCGCGCGCGCCACCTCCTGCTCGCTCGGTTCAAGATGGGCCTCGAGCTGGGCAATCGCCTCAGCCGGGATCTTCACCCCGAGGTCGCGCTCGGCACGCATCAACTCCAGCCACAGGCGGCGCCACAGGCCCAGCCTCACCGCGGGCGAGAACAGCCGTCGCATCGCGCGGGACGCGTACCGGCCCGTCAGGGGGTGGACGAACTCATCGATGACCATGCCGCCATTATGCCTCGTGAAGGCAGGGGACAGGGGACAGGGGTCAGGGGACGGGGGACAGGGGACAGGGGACAGGGGACAGCGAAAGAGAACCGTGTCAGATCGGTGCGGTCGGCGCGGTTACTCCCTGTGCCCTGACTCCGGTTCCCTGAACCCTGTTCTTCTCGCCTTGACTTCCCCGGTGCCTTCGGGACAAGCTGGCCTCTGTCCCGCGGGCACTCCCGTGCGGGCGGTCTCATCGCGGACGGTAAGGAGGACTGAATGTTCCGCAACCCCTGGCAGAGGCACAAGGACCTGATCTCCATTCACGACCTCGCCGCCGAGGAGGTGGAGGCGCTGTTCCAGCTCGCGGCCAACGTCAAGGCCCGTCCGGACCGCTACCGCAACGCGCTCTCCGGCCAGACGCTCGCGATGATCTTCGAGAAGTCCTCGACCCGGACCCGCGTCTCGTTCGAGGTCGGCATGTACCAACTGGGTGGCTTGGCGACGTTCCTTTCCAGCCGCGACATCCAGATCGGCCGGGGCGAGACTATTCACGACACGGCCAGGGTCCTCTCGCGCTACGTCAACGGCATCATGGCGCGTACCTTCGCCCACTCCACCGTGACCCAGCTCGCCGAGCATGCCGCCGTGCCGGTCATCAACGGGCTCACCGATCTGCTCCACCCGTGCCAGGCCCTCACCGACTACTTCACGGCCCGGGAGAGGTTCAGCAACACGCGGGGGCTCACGCTCGCGTACGTCGGGGACGGCAACAACATGTGCCACTCGCTGATGTTCGGCGGGCCCAAGGTCGGCATGAACGTGCGGGTCGCCACCCCGGAGGCGTACCGGCCG
The DNA here is from genome assembly GCA_035542075.1 of Thermoanaerobaculaceae bacterium. Taxonomy (GTDB): domain Bacteria; phylum Acidobacteriota; class Thermoanaerobaculia; order Thermoanaerobaculales; family Thermoanaerobaculaceae; genus RBG-13-68-16. Next base: position 550 of record DATKMD010000236.1, on the reverse strand, counting down.
AGGCCCGAGATCGTCGAGCTCGCGACGCAGGATGCCGATGCGGCCGGGACCACGCTTCAGGTGTTCGCTTCGCCCGGGGACGCCATCCGCGGCGCGCACGTCGTGTACACGGACGTCTTCGCCTCGATGGGGCAGGAGGCCGAGGCGGCGGCCCGTCTGAAGGCTTTTGCCGGCTACCAGGTCACACCGGAGCTGATGGAGACCGCGGACAAGGAGGCGATCTTCATGCACTGCCTACCGTGCCACCGCGGCGAGGAGGTGGCGGCGGAGGTCGCCGATGGACCCTGGTCGGTGATCTTCGACGAGGCGGAGAACCGCCTCCACGTCCAGAAGGCCATCATGCTCATGCTCATAAACCGGTGAAGCCGGGGCCTTCGGCCCCAGCACCCCTTTGCTTTCCTTCACTGCGTGAGGCTTGTGTTTTGCCCGGCGGGTGGGACGCTTGCTCGGCGCTTGCTCGCCCCCGCTCGCGGCGAACTATCCGTTGCGGGGGTCCCGCGCCACTCCACCCACCCAACCGGCGCTCTCGACCCCCGAGCCCCCACGCTCG
>DATKMD010000235.1:0-6705 GCA_035542075.1 Thermoanaerobaculaceae bacterium | reverse complement strand
CGTCGCGCCGGAGAGACCACCGGTGTCGGGGCGGGCGTCGGTGACCTGGACGAAGTAGTCGTGCCCTTTCTCGGGGAGGCCCATGACCTCCTGGATCTGGGGCTCGGTCTGGAGCAGGAAGTTCTTCGGGCTGCCACCACCCAGGATCAGGACGGCGCTCTTGCCCCCCGAGCGCTTGGCGTCGTAGACGATGGCCGCGGTCTCGTTGACGTCGAGGTTGGGATCGATCGTGAGCTTCGAGCCGGCGAGGGCCAGCGCGGCCACGTTCATTCCGATCGAGGAGTCACCCGGCGACGACGTATACACCGGCACCCCGGCCCTGTGGCACGACGCGAGCAGGGAGTGTCCACGGATGCCGAGCACCTCCTCGCGCTCGGCGACGTAACGCCCCAGCAGGTTGTGGAACTCCGCCGAGGACATCGCGCGCTGGAACTCCGGCCCCCGAATCACTTCCCGAACGAAGGCGTCGGTGTCGAGCAGCACCTCGTAATCGAAGAAGACGTCGTAGATCCGGATGACGCCGGCCTTGCGCAGCTCCACGTCGGAGACGAACGGGGAGCCATGGTGGAGCTCCATGCCGAGGCCAAAGTGCAGGTCATGGTACAGGTTGGCGCCCGTGGAGACGATCCAGTCCACGAACCCCGACTCGACGAGAGGGATCAGACACGAGATCCCGTAGCCTCCCGGGGTCAGGGCGCCCGTCAGGGAGAGCGCCACGGTGGTCTCCGGGGTGAGCATCCTGGCTGCGAACAGCCGCGCGGCCTCACGCAGGCGAGCGGCGTTGTAGGCGGAGAACACTCCATCCACAAGCTGTGCCGCCGTTATCTCCCCGCCCACTCGCTGCGGCAGAATCCGGGCGCCACCCAGGTACGACTTCTTGGAATCGGCCATGACTCCCCTCTCAGTCGAACAGCAGGACCGCGGCGGCGAGTGCGGTCGTCCACTTTCCGGAGCGGCCCACGATCGCGGACTGGGTGACGTTGCGGGTAGTCACGATCTTGTTGGAGATCTTCCAGATCTGGCGCTTCTCGTCCCACGACTGGTTCTCGTCGAACTCGACGCCCAGCGTGGAGGCGAGCATCGAGGCCGCAAGGTCCTCCGCGTAGTCGCCCGCTTCTTTCCCGGTCTGTCCGAATGCGTGGTGCTCGGAGAGGTAGCCGTACATGCGCTTATCCGTCGGCACCGCGATTCCGATCGAGGCCGCGATCATGCGGTGCGGCTCGTTGGAATCGGACCGGCTCATCACCACGAACGCGATCTGGCCCGGCTCGAGGTACTCCTCGCCCTTGGCGCGGGTCACGATCCGGCAGCCGGGCGGGTAGATCGACGACACCGACACCAGGTTGAGGTACGCGATCCCGGCATCCCTGAGCGCGAGCTCGAACGACTGCAGCTTCTCCGCGTGAACGCCTACTCCGTTCGTGAGGTAGAGCCTCTTGGGCACGAGGTTGGTTGGCATCCGGCCCTCCCAGTCGCCCCCCGGTGTCGCGGGGAGTGCGGAGCGTAGTCGCAAACCCCCGTGACATCAAGCACCGGCTGCGTTGTCCACAGCATCGGTGTGGTGGGCGGCCTTGTCAACCCGCCTCGAGGCCCTCGCCGTCGCCCGCTTCCCGTGAGACGATGCGCGGCATGACAATCGCGATCATTGACATTACTCGACCGCTCGGACCGAGCACCGCCGCATGGCCCGGGGATGCGCCGTTCCAGATGCGCTGGACCCTGACCCACGCGGACGCGGCGGCGGCCGTCTCCTGCGTGCAGTTCTCCCCGCACCTGGGCACCCACCTCGATGCGCCGCTCCACCTCGACCCCGAGGGCCTCGATGCGGCGGGGATCCCGCTCTCTGTGTGCTTCGGGCCGTGCGAGATCGTCGGCCTCCAGGGTCACGACCGTCCAATCTCGGAAGCCGACCTGCCCTCCGGTTGGAAGCCCACTGCGCCCCGGGTACTGTTCGCCACGAACACCTGGCCCACGGGTGCCCCTATCCCGGGACGCTTTGCGAGCGTGTCTCCCGGCCTCGTCAATGCCTTGGCGGACACCGGCGTCGTCTTGGTCGGCATCGACACTCCCTCGCTCGACCAACCCGACGCGACCTCACTCCCGGCGCACCGGCGCTGCCTCGCACATTCGATTGCGATCCTGGAAGGGCTGGACCTGACCGGCGTCGCGCCCGGCACGTGCACGCTGGTTGCTGCGCCGCTGCGGCTGTCGGGTGTCGAGGCGTCGCCGGTGCGGGCGTTCCTGCTGCCGGCAGCGTCCACCTAGGGGCCGGGCCGGCGCGGATACACGGGGAGACCCGCGACCAGGCCGACGACCCCGTGGGGCTCTTCCAGGCGCCAACGGCCCAGCACCTGCGCGATGTCGTCGACCGCCCGCAGACCGAGCCGCTCGGCGAGCTCCGCCGGGAGCTCGGTCTTGGTTGCGATCCGAAACTTCCCCGCCTTCTCGACCAGCCGAAGCGTCGTGTGCCCGTACTGCACGTATTCGCTGGCGAGCCGCGCCACGATCGCCGATACCCGCGGGTCGGCGAGGAACGGCTCCATGGCGGGAGAGCCGGCGCCGCCATCGCACGCGGCGACGAACAGCACCTCGGCGTCGGGCTCGGCAAACCGGCACGCCGCGTCGAGCGCCTTGTGGGCCTGGATCAGCGTGTGGTCGGTCGGGTAACCGCCCGCGCTCACCACAACCCGCCTGAACGGCCCGCCTTCGACCTCGAACCATGCGCGCACCATCGCGCACGCCTGCGGGAATGTGGCGGCGAGCGGCCCGCCCGCCGCCCAGGCTGGATCTCCGTGCACCCCGTTCACGAGCAACAGCGCGAAGTCCGGCGGGCGGAGGCTCGCGGCCTCGGCGATCTCCTCGGCGACCGGGTTGCCTTCGAGGACCCCAGGCTCGCAACGCGCGTCGCGCACCGGTGGGTCGGCGCCGAGGTCGATGACCTTGGAGTGGTTGGCCTGGGTCTCCTCGTACCCGGCGACGCCCGGGAAGACGAGCTTCGGCCCGCCCCCGAACCCTGCGAAGTAGTGGTGCTGGACGGAGGACACTGCAACAAGCAGGTCGGCTTCCACCGCAGCTCGGTTCAGCCGCACCGGAATCCCGGACGGAAGCGTGCCGGCGGTCACCAGCGAGTCGGCATCGCGGGCGTCGTGCTGGAGCACGCGCACCCCGTCGGGGAGTGGGCCCACCAGGTCGGGCAGCGTGGGCGCGTCCGCCGGAGGGTGGGTTCCGCACGCCACCAATACGGTGACGGCCGCGGGCTCCACGCCTCCCTGGACCAGCCGGTCGAAGAGGAGCGGGAGGATCCCGGGCAGGGGTACCTTGCGGGTGGCATCCGGAACGAGCAGCGTGAAACGGCGCCGCCCGCGCGCCAGTTCGGTCAGAGAAGGTCCCTCGAGAGGGTGATCGATCGCCGCTGAGACGAGTTGAGGTAATGGCGCTGAGTGACGCGGCGCCGCGGGGCGCAGCTCGTGACAGTGGAGCCCGCGCAGGTCGGCGGTCAGGGCGCCCCGGCCGTAGGGAAGACGGAGGATCATGGCGAGCTTTGCGAAAGCGTCATCTAGATTTCGTGATCCTTCTGCCCCGCTGCCGCGGGGCATCAGGATGACCGCGGTCCGCCAGGTCACTCCCCGCGGTCATTTCACCCCTGTCCCCGGTGGCACCTCGCTGTCTACCGAGAGCAGGAACGGAACCCCGTCCACGGAGGCGGCCAGCAGCATCCCGCGCGATTCGACGCCCATCAGTACGGCGGGCTTGAGGTTTGAGACCACCACGATCTGGCGGCCGACGAGGGTCTCGGGCTCGTACTGGGCGCCGATGCCCGCAACGATCTGGCGCGGGCTCCCCTCCCCGAGGTCCACTTCCATGCGGATGAGCTTCTTCGACTTGGGGACACGCTCGGCGACCCTTACGGTTCCCACAACGAGCCTGGCGCGCGCAAACTCCTCGATGCCGAGAAGCTCCCCCTGCGCCGGGGATGCCCCGGCGGCCTCAGCCCGTTTGTTGTCATCCACTTTGACCTCCGCAAAGAACGCCTCGACGTCAGCGCGCGGGAAGAGCACACCCTCCTCGCCGAGCGTCTGGTCTACCTTCAGTCCGCCCCAAACCAGGGCCTCCTCGCCCACAGCCGAGGGCGGGACGCCTAGCTGCGAAAGGAGACGTCCCGCCGTAACCGGCATCACCGGGCTCACCATCACGGCCGCCAGACGCAGCGCCTCAAGGCAGTTGTAGAGTACGTGCCTGAGCCGCGATGAGGTCGCACCCTCGGCCTTGACGAGCGCCCACGGCGCCTTCTCGTTGACGTAGCCATCCACGGCCGAAAGAAGCTCCCACACCGCTTCCAGGGCACGCTGAAACTCGTAGCCGTCCATCGCGTCGATGTAACGCCGCGCGGCGACCTCTGCGACATCCCGCAACGTGCTCTTCTCGCACGCCTCGGGCGGTGTTCTGCCCTCGAAGTAACGGCGTGCCATCGCCAGCACCCGCGACGACGCGTTGCCGAGGCCGTTGGCCAGGTCCGCGTTGTAGCGTCCGAGGAACCCCTCGTCGGAGAAACTCGAGTCCTGCCCGAACGTCATCTCACGCAGCAGGAAGTAGCGGAGTGCATCGGCGCCGAAGCGCTCGATGAGGTAATCGGGGCGCACCACGTTGCCCAGGGACTTCGACATCTTGCGCTCGTCGCGCAGCCACCAGCCGTGGCCGAACACCTGGCGCGGAAGCGGCAGCCCGGCCGACATCAGGAATGCCGGCCAGTACACACAGTGGAAACGAAGGATGTCCTTGCCCACCAGGTGCAGGCTCGCGGGCCAGTAGCGCCGGTAGAGCGCCTGGTCGGACGAGCCGAACCCGAGGGCCGTCACGTAGTTCGCGAGGGCGTCCAGCCACACGTACACCACGTGCTCGGGGTCGCCCGGCCACGGGATGCCCCACTTGAGGGATGCACGCGAGATCGAGAGGTCCTTGAGGCCCATCTCCACGAAGCGCACGACTTCGTTGTATCGCGACGCCGGCCGGATGCACTCAGGGTTCTCGCGGTAGAAGCGCAGCAGCGGCTCCTGGTAGGCGGACAGGCGGAAGAAATAGGACTCCTCCTTCAGGAGCTCCACCGGATGGCCCTGGTCAGGACACTTTCCTTCGACGAGTTGCGACTCCGGGTAGAACGCCTCGCACCCGGAGCAGTACCACCCCTCGTAGGAACCGCGGTAGATGTCACCGCTCTCTTCCATCAGCGCGATGAGCGCGTGCACTCCCGCGTGGTGGCGCGCCTCGGTCGTCCGGATGAAGTCGTCGTTGGTGATGGAGAGCGTGCGCCACAGCTCGTGGTAACGCCTCACGACGCGGTCCGCCAGCTCCTTCGGCGCCACTCCCTGTTGTTTCGCGGTGCGATCCATCTTTTGGCCGTGCTCGTCGGTCCCGGTGAGGAACCGCACGTCGAAACCGCGCATTCGCTTGTAGCGTGCAAGGGTGTCCGCCACGACGGTCGTGTAGATGTGCCCGATGTGAGGCAGGTCGTTGACGTAGTAAATCGGCGTCGTGATGTAGAAAGTCTCGCGAGCCACCGCTTCTCCCTCGCCCATCAGGACGCAAAGGATAGCACCGCAGTGCAGCGCGCACTGCGTCCGGGCCGTCAGTTGTCCGAAAACGAGCCGCCCGAGACCCTCAGGCGCCGCCCATTCGCTCCTGGAGGGTTCGCAGGCGGATTTCGAGTGTGGTTTTCTCCATCGCGAGCCCTGCCTCGAGCATCAGGAGCTCAAGCGCGTCGATCGGGCCGATCGGGTCGCCTCCCGGAAGGTTGTCACCGTAGAGAAGCGCCACCACGTTGCCGTTCACGATCATCGGAACGATCACGATTTCGGGGGGGACCAAACCGCCGAACTGGATCGCGAGGTACTCGTTCCAGGGGCCCTTCGGGAGCTTCCCCTTGTAGCTCAGCCTCTTCTCCGCCACCTGGGCGAAGATCGAGCTCTCCTCGGCCGGGATCCTCACGTTCGAGATTTCCTGGGCGCCCGCCCCGTCCTCCTTGTCGAGTCCGACCTGTCCCATTCCACGGATGAGGTCGCGGGAGCACGAGAAGAGGACGCACCGCTTCACGATGCGCGCCGCATGCCGCAGAAGCCAGACGGTGACCTCACCGCCGAACGTGGGAGCCCTCAGTTCCTCCATGACCTCCTTGAGCGAGGTGATGGTCACCGTGGACCCCGGTTCCCCCTGTACCGCGGCGTCGAACCCCTCTGCCTTCTTCGGTAGGGCCGGTCCACGAGGAGGAACCACGGTCCTGGCGGAGCTGTGGGAGAGCAGCTCCGCGTCGAGCCCCTCATCCATCACCAGGTCCTTGGCGTCCACACCGACCTCGCGCCCGGAGATCGTGAGCGGCTCGAAGGTGAAGAAGCCCTCGCGCCATCCCAGCAACTCCCGGACGATGCTCACGGTCTGCTCCCGCAGCACGTCCTCGAGGTTCTCCTGCGTCAGGGACCCCATCTCCACCAGGATGGACCCCAGCCGCTTCTGCTGGGACGAGACGTGCTGCAGTTCAAGCGCCGCCATGAGCGTCTTCTCGTCGATCAGCTCGTGACGGATGAGGATGTTCCCAAACGCCTCGCGCGCGGAGTTGGAGGCGGCGTAGATGATGTTTCCCTCCTGGAGCAGCACGAGCCCATGCCCCTCGCGGGTCGCCAGCGTGAGCTTGCCGCTCCTGCGCTTGGCGGACAG
>DATKMD010000234.1:0-26267 GCA_035542075.1 Thermoanaerobaculaceae bacterium | reverse complement strand
GACCCGGGTGGACTTCGAGCTGCGGGTCGAGTTCGGGCTTGCCGGCCGGGTCCGGGACGCCATCGGCACGCCGCTGGCCGGTGTCCGCGTCGAGCTGGTGTCGCCGGCAGGCGAGATCGTGGCCATGGGCAGGACCGACACATTCGGGCTCTACCGGATCGACGGCGTGGCCCCGGGCCACTACGTGGTGCGGCTGGCCGCCGGCGCGGTGCCGACAGGGGTCACACCGCCGTCTCGCGAGGTCGCTATTGTGGACGACTTCCTCTTCGACCAGGATTTGACAGTACCGGTTGTGGTCGCGCCGGCCGCCGAACAGAACCAGCCCGAGTAAAAGGAGGCGCCTGCGGGCGCTCAGCCGGAGCGTCGCAGGACTAGGGCGCCGAGGGCGGCAAGCAGCGTGGCAAGGACCATCAGGCCGGCCTCGCCGAGCGTCGGGATCGCCTCTGCGCCGTTTTCCTGGAAGGCGATCACAACGGCGGTTGAGTTGTTGCCGGCGTCGGGGTCGGCCTGAGCGGCGCTGGTTGTGAGCGGAACGCTCACGGGCGTCGGTGATGAGCTGACGACGTCGAGGGTCACGGTGCAGGACACCTGGCCGCCCGGGGCCAGCGACCCGACCGCCCACGAGCCGTCGGCGAAATCGCCGCCGCAGGTGTCCCCTGCAAAGGCGAGCTGCGGCGGCAGCGTCTCGCCCGCAACGACCCCGGTGACCGCCGAGGGGCCGGAGTTGGTGACGTAGACGTCGTAGCTGATCTGATTGCCCGTCTGCACCAGGTATTCGTCGTTGACCACGCCGAGCGACACGTCAGCCACGGGGCCGCCCAACGGAAACGCCGGCTCGTAGAGGCACACCGCCGTGCCGCCCGGCACCGCGCCGGCCTGGTTCGCCTCGTACTCGAGCCCGACCCGCGCCTCGCTGTCCTGGATACCGACGGTCGCGGAGCCGCCGCCGGAGGGGTCGCCGGGGGCGAACTGGAAGGCGATGGCGTTGCTCGAGTGGTAGAGCAGCGCCTGGAAGCTGAACGTCCCGGGCAGGCCGCGGGCGAAACCCCAGTCGCTCCACTGCAGCACGGTGCACGGCTCGCCGGCGACCGTCCCGGAGTCGCGCGGGCAGACCGGGAAGTACTGCTGCTGGGCGGAGCCGGCCGCACCGGCCGCGAGGTCGTCGTGGTAGGGCATAAGCCGCCCGGCGACACCGAAGATCTGCTGCCCGCTCACGCTCGTCGTGTGGCCGGGGACGGCGGGCAGGGGAGCGTCGTTGGAGAAGTCGCGGCCGTCGTCGTTGTCGAGCGACCCCGCGGTGGCTAGAAAACCGTTGGTGGACATCACGAGCTGGCTGACCGAGGTGCCGTAGAACCGGAAAGGCCCGCCGATCGTGATCACTGCACCGCCGTCGTCGCTGGCGGGCGGGTCGAGGACGAGGTCGCGGTGCGGTGCGGTGAAGGCCACCGGCGTTCCGGTCGCCCGGATGTCGACGAACGAGTACGTGCAACCCGGCTGGGTTTGGTTGTAGACCACGTAGCCGAACGAGTCGCGGGTGCCGTTGGGCGCGGGACCACCCTGGGCCCGCGCCGTCACGGTGCCGACCAGTAGGAACAGCGCGACGGCAACGGGGACCAGGAACGGCCGCCAACAAACCGGCGCGAAGGGCGAGCGGCCGGCCATGACGTCAGCTCCCATCGACCGAGAGGCACCACTCGATGAGCGTGCCGGTGTTGTTCACGCGGTTGTCCGATACGGTCAGTTGCCAGGTTCCGCTCACGTCCTCCCCGTCGAACGCGGAGAGGAGGTTGTTGGGGATGAAGGTGCCGTTGATCGTCGGCGCCGAGCCGGCGCACTGGTCTTCGACCGGGCTAGCCGCCTCGTCGTCGAGCGTGGCCAGAATGTTGTTGCCGGTGCAGCCGGCGGTTGTCGCCGGGACCCCCGGCCGGTCGATGACGGTCACCGAGGTGCCGGTGTCGACGTGGCGAAGAGTGACAACCAGGTCGCGAACGGCGGTGTGGTTGATCTGCAGGTACAGGTTGAGGTCGGCGATCGACCCGCTGCTCGTGACGGTCACCGAGCTGGTCACGCCGGTCGGGTTGTTGTCGGGTATCGCGAGGTTGGGCGTGGCGCAGTAGCTGGAGCGCGGGACCACGCCGCCGGAGTTGATGAAGAGCTCACTGTTGGCGTCCGGGTTGCGGCCGTCGAAGTCGCCGCTGGACTGGAAGTAGACCACCGGGGTGGTGCCGTTGAGCGCGACCGCCGGGAACGACCAGCTCGGTGCGGTCGCGATGACCGACGTCGTGGGGCCGTTGGCATCGATCAGGATGGTGTCGATGTCGAACGTGGTCGTGTCGAGCCGCTCGGCGGCGAAGTAGCGCGCCGAGTCCTCGGCGGTGACCCAGGTGTGTGCGATTGTCGCGGCGCTGGTGGTGAGCTGGAGGTACGCCGGGGTGTTGGTCCAGCGGAACACCTCGAGGCTGCCGTCGGCGTTGCCGCCGGTGAAGTTGCCGCTCGAGAGGAACCCGACTGCGGTGCCGTCGCCGTTCGCGGAGGGGACGTCGTTGACCACCGTGGCGCCGGTGTTGGTGACCTGGAGGTAGACGCTGTTCACCCGGTCCCAGCGCACGATCTCGTTGTTGCCGTCGGCGTTGCTGATGCCGGGGTAGAGGCAGTTGGTGACCATGAAGATGTAGCGGCCGTTGGTGAGGGTGCTGGAGATCGACGGCGCCGCACTCGAGCAGCCGGTCGTCTCGCGACCCGCGAACGTGCCGGCGTTGCCGTCGTACACGATGACCTCGCGGTTCGGGGTCACCGTATTGTACCCAACGCTGACCTGGCCCGGGCAGGTGGTCTCGAAGGCGATCCAGCGGCCGGTGCTGTCGTTGGCAATGGTCGGCGCCGTGTTTGCGCAGTTGGTCGTATTGGTCACCTGCAGCAGGACCTTGTTCGTGCTGTCATACCGAAAGATCTCCCAGTTGCGGTCCGCATTGCCGGGGTTTCCGGGCGTCAGGTCGCCGGTCGAGGCGAACGCGATCCACCGGCCATTGCTCGTCAGCGAAGGGCGCCCGACGTCGCCGCCGACGATCGAGGTGATACGCCTGAAGATGCCGCCGGACCACGTGAAAAGCTGCGTCTGGACGTTCGGGTTGTCGCCGGTCAGGTTGCCGTTTGAGACCAGCGCCGCGACCGTTCCGGTGTTGCTGGTGGCGAAGTCGCGGGTCTCGGTCGGGGTGAAGGTCAGGCCGCCGGCCTTGGCCTCGAGGTTCAGGCCCGTCGTGCTGGTCACTTGACTGAGGCTGGACAGGCAGGTGGATGGGAACTGGACGTTGTCGATCAGAAGGCCCGTGTCATAGGTGGCGTTGGCCTGGTCGGCGACCAGGAACTGGAGCGTATACGTTCCTGTGCTGTTGATCACGACGCACGCCTGCTGGAACCCGGTCGTGCCGTTGGAGAACAGGCTGCCGTTGGTGACGCCCGTGCTCGAGACGGTCGTGCTGGTGCCGCTGTAGGCGGGCGAGTCGCTGTACGCCGAGCCACCGCCGGGCTTGTTGACGCTGTACGCCAGGGCAACGCTGCCGTTGAGCGTTACCTTGAAGAAGTCGTCGTACTGGGCCGCCCGGCCGACCTCGGCGGTAAGCATCGCCCAGCTGAAACTCACCGCCTGCGGCACGCTCGTGACATTGATCGTGGTGCTGAGCGTGGCAGCGTCGTAGTCGCTGGTGCCGTTGCCGTCGAGGTCGCCGACCGCGCCGCCGATTGTGCCAGGGCCGGTCGAAAGGAGGGCGAACCAGGTGCCTTGAGGCGGGGTGATGTTGGGAGTGAAGTTGGTGGCCCGGAGCGCCTCCACGTGGCCTGTGCCCCCGACTGTCCACCCGGTCAGGGTGCCGGTCTCGAAGCCGCCGTTGGTGATCTGGGCAGCCGCGGCCACCGGCAGGAGCGCTGCGGCCAGCGCCAGGGCCCGGAGCCGGCCGTCCGGGGTGATGCGGAGCCGCATCGTCATGCCACCTCCAGCGCGCGATTGCTCTCCAATCAATGATACACGGGAGCGTCGGGACCGCTGAGACGGAAAAGGGGGCGCGTCGCGCCCCCCTGGCTGACAGTCTGCGAACGCCGGGTCGCCTACAGAACCGCCTCGATCGGGCCCATCTCCCCCGCGCGGATCGCCACCGCACGGGCGGTGACCTGCGGCAGCACCCGGTAGGCGAAGTGGATCGCCGCCTGCACCTTGTTGTGGTAGAAGGCGGCCTCCGGCTTGCCCTCGAGGTACTTGCGGACCGCATCCTTGTCGTCGGCCTTCACCCCTGCTTCCGCCAGCATGGCGTGGAGCTTGGTGCGGGCCTGCATCGCCTGGTCGAGAAGGAAGTGGGCGCCCAGGACGTCGCCGATCATGTCGAGGAAAGGCACCGAGTTGAGGAGCACCACGAGCACGGCGTCGGGGCGCTTGGTCAACCCCTTGGAGATGTCCTCGATCTGCTTGAGCGCGGCGCCGAGCATCCACGCCGGCTCCATGAACTGCGGGTCGCCGCGCAGCTTCTTGAACGTGGACTCGGCCATCCCGAGCAACTCCCGGATCGGCTTGCCCCCCTTCGCGGCGAGCTTGCGGGCCACGAGGTCGAGAGCCTGGATGCCGTTGGTCCCCTCGTAGATGGCCGCGATCTTGGCGTCGCGCAGGTACTGCTCCGCCGGGTAGTCCTTGGTGTAGCCGTACCCGCCGTAGACGTGCAGGCACCACTCGGTGACCCGGAAACCCCAGTCCGACGCCCAGGCCTTGCAGATGGGCGTGAGGACCTCGACGTAGGACTGGTAGCGCTCCTGCTCCTCGCCGGTGGTGACCTGCGTCATGTCGATGTAGTACGAGGTCTGCAGGAGCAGCGCGCGCATCGCCTGGACGTAGGCGGCGGAGGTGAACAGCATGCGCCGCACATCCGGGTGCTCGATGATCGGGACCTGCGGCGCGCTGTGGTCCCTCAGCTTGCTCCAGTGCCGGCTCTGGAGGCGGGTCTTGGCGTAGTCGAGGGCGGCCAGGTACGACGCCGCGGCGACGGCCTCGCCCTGCAGGCCCACCTCGATGCGCGCCGGGTTCATCATGTGGAACATCAGCTTCATGCCCTGGTTCTCTTCGCCGAGCAGGAACCCCTCGCAGCGGTCGTTGCCGCCGAAAACCAGCGAGCAGGTGGGGGAGCCGTGGATCCCGAGCTTTTCCTCGAGGCGCGAGCACACGACGTCGTTGGGCTCGCCGAGAGAGCCGTCAGGCTTGACGCGGATCTTCGGGATGATGAAAAGCGAGAGTCCCGACGTGCCCTCCGGGGCGCCGGGAACGCGCGCGAGGACCGCGTGAATGATGTTGTCGGTGAGATCCTGGTCGCCGCTGGTGATGAAGATCTTCTCGCCCTGGATGAGGTAGCGTCCGTTGGGCTGCTTGACGGCCCGCGCCTTGGAGGCGCCCACGTCCGAGCCGGCCTGCGGCTCGGTGAGGCACATCGTGCCGGCCCAGACGCCCTTGTACATGCGCTCGCAGAAGAGCTTGATCATCTCCTCGGTCCCGAACTTCTCGATCAGGTACGATGCCCCGCGGGTGAGGAGGACGGTGAGGGAGAGCGACATGTTGGCGCCGAAGAAGAGCTCGTTGATGGCGGTGCCCACGGAGTGCGGCAACCCCATCCCCCCGAGTTCGGGCGTGTTGACGCAGCCGATCCAGTCGCCCTCGCACATCTTCTGGTAGACGGCGCGGTACGCCTCGGGCATGAGGACGCGCCCGTTCTCGAAGCGGGCACCGACGGTGTCGCCTTCCTTGTTGGTGGGTGCGAGCTGCTCCTGGGCGAGCTTGAGGGCCTCATCGAGCACCATCTCCACGTCGCCCCGCTCGAACTGCGAGAAGCGCTCCCGCTTCAGAAGTTCCTCGGTCGGCAACCACTCGAAAAGCTGGAACTTGATGTCCCTGACGTCAGCCTGGTATGCCACCGGACCTCCCTCGTGAGCCCGCCAGCCCACTTGCGTTGAATGAACGCCCGTTCATTTTCGTCACCCCCGGAGCCGAATGCAAGGGGCGCCGTCGGCCATTTTGAGGGGCCGGCGACTTTGCTGCCGCTCCGAGGCATAATGCGGTCGGAGGCCGTCAATGGAAAGTGTCCGGGCGGTGGTGACCGGCGGGGCCGGGTTTCTCGGCTCCCACCTGTGCGAGCGTTTGCTGGCGGAGGGGATGGAGGTCGTGTGCATCGACAACCTCCTCACCGGCAGCCTCGCCAACGTTGAGCACCTGTTCGGGGTGGAAGGGTTCACCTTCGAGAAGTACGACGTGACCAACTACATCCACGTGCCAGGGAAGGTGGACTTCGTCCTCCACTTCGCCTCGCCGGCCTCGCCCATCGACTACCTGGAGCTGCCGATCCAGACCCTCAAGGTGGGATCGCTCGGCACGCACAAGGCGCTCGGGCTGGCGAAGGCCAAGGGGGCTCGGTTTCTCCTCGCCTCGACGTCCGAGGTGTACGGCGACCCGCTGGTACACCCGCAACCGGAGAGCTACTGGGGGAACGTCAACCCGGTGGGGCCGCGGGGTGTCTACGACGAGGCCAAGCGCTTTGCCGAAGCGATGACGATGGCCTACCAGCGCTTTCACCGGGTCTCCACCAGGATCGTGCGGATCTTCAACACCTTCGGACCAAGGATGCGGCCGCGCGACGGTCGGGTCGTCCCAGCGTTCATCTCGCAGGTGCTGGCCGGTGAGCCGCTCACGGTGTTCGGTGACGGCTCGCAGACCCGCTCGTTCTGCTACGTGGACGACGAGATCGAGGGGATCGTGCGGGTGCTGTTCTCGGAGATCGGCGATCCCGTGAACATCGGCAACCCGGCGGAGATGACGGTGCTGCAGTTCGCGGAGACGATCCGCCGCCTGGTCGGCAACCACGTTCCTATCGAATTTCGCCCGCTGCCGGTGGACGATCCGCAGGTACGCCAGCCCGACATCACGCTCGCCCGCACGCGGCTGGGGTGGGAACCGCGGGTCAAACTGGAGGACGGGCTTAGCCGCACCATCGCGTATTTCCGGGAGCGCCGGGCGCGGCAGGTCTAGCTCTCTGGCGTGGGTGAGTCGGTGTGCGAGTGGCGCCGCAGGTAGTGCTCACGGTGCACGCGGATGATCCGGCGCAGCAGGAAGTAGGTCCCGAACCCGAGCAGCAGTGAGAAGATCGCGGCGCCGAACCCCCACGCCAGCAGCGTGGATCTCAACCAGGGGGCGTTTTCGCGCCAGATTGCCTGATGGAACAGGGCCTCGGGGTTGAAGCGGACGAAGCGGGGCACGTTGACCCCGGTCACCCACCTGCCGAGGTAGACCGCCGCCGGAAAGTAGAACGCCACGGTCCACGGGTTGATGATGAACGTCCCCAGCACGACGTCGAGCTTGTTGAGGCGGAAGATGATTGCCAGCACGAGGGCAATCACGGTGTGCAGACCGATCAGCGGCGAGAGGCCGATCCCTATGCCGAGGGCCCAGGCGGCCGCGAGCCGCTCCGGCCTGTCGTGGACCCCGGCGACCTCGAGGAATCGGGCCTTCGCGTGACGCAGCAGCTTTATCACGACGCCTTGGCCGCTCTGGCTGCCGGCGCCTCGACGAGGGCGAGGTGCAGCACGTCCTCTGCATGCGTGAGCAGGTGGCTCTGGAGCTTGCCGCGGGCAGAGACGGGGAGCTCGGAGAGATCGCGCTGGTTCTCGCGCGGCAGGCAGACCTCGTTGATGCCGGCCCGCAGCGCCGCCAGCACCTTCTCCTTGATTCCGCCGACCGGGAGGATCTGCCCGCGAAGCGTGATCTCGCCGGTCATCGCGAGGTCGTGTCGAACCGCCTTGCCCATTGCGGTCGAGGCGAGCGCGCACAGCATCGTGATCCCGGCGGACGGCCCGTCCTTGGGGGTCGCGCCTGCCGGAACGTGCACGTGGAACGAGTGCTCGTCGAAGAAGTTCGGTGCGATGCCGAGTCGCGTGGCGTTGGCCCTCAGGTACGAGAGCGCGGCTTGCGCCGACTCCTTCATCACCTCGCCGAGGTGACCGGTGAGGCGGAGGTCGCCCTTGCCGGGAAGGGCGAGCGCCTCGACGTGGAGAATGTCGCCGCCGACCGGCGTCCAGGCCAGACCGGTGGCGACGCCGACCCGGTCCTGCGCGCGACGCTCCTCGGGCAGGAAACGCACCGGGCCCAGGAAGCGCTCCACCGACTTGGGGGTGACGGTGACGGCCCCCTTCGTGCCCTCGGCCAGGCGCACCGCGACCTTGCGGCAGATGGACCCGATCTCGCGCTCCAGGTTGCGCAGCCCTGCCTCGCGCGTGTAGCGGTCGATCACGAAGTGCAACCCGGCGTCGAAGAAGCGGATCTGGCCGGGAGCGAGGCCGTTCTCGCGCACCTGCTTCGGGATCAGGTGCCGGCGCGCGATCTCGACCTTCTCCTCCTCGGTGTAGCCGGAGAGCTGGATGACCTCCATCCGGTCCAGGAACGCGGGGTGGATGGTCTCGGTCACGTTGGCGGTCGCGATGAAGAGGACCTTCGACAGGTCGTAGGCGACGTCCAGGTAGTGGTCGCGGAAGGAGAAGTTCTGCTCCGGGTCGAGGACCTCGAGAAGCGCCGCCGAAGGATCGCCGCGGTAGTCGGCGCCGATCTTGTCGATCTCGTCCAGCATGAAGACGGGGTTCGAGGTGCCGGCCTGGTTTATGCCTTGGATGATGCGGCCGGGGAGCGCCCCCACGTAGGTCCGGCGGTGGCCGCGGATCTCGGCCTCGTCGTGCACGCCGCCGAGCGAGATCCGTATGAACTTGCGCTCCAGGGCGCGGGCGACGGAGCGTCCGAGTGACGTCTTGCCCACCCCGGGCGGCCCGACGAAGCAAAGGATGGGGCCCTTGCTGTCGGCCTTCAGCTTGCGGACCGCGAGAAACTCCAGGATGCGCTGCTTGATCTTCTCGAGGTCGTAGTGATCCGTATCGAGCACACCGCGCGCGTGCGCGAGGTCGAGGTTGTCGGTGGAGAACGTCTTCCACGGCAGCCCGGTGAGCCAGTCGAGGTAGGTCCTGATCACCGATGCCTCTGCCGACTCCGGGTGCGTCGTGCGGAGGCGCTTGAGCTGTTTCTCGGCCTCTGCCTGCGCCTCCTCGGGCAGTTGCTTCGCCTGCATCAGATCGCGGTAGCGCTGAACGTCCTGGTCAACGTCGTCGGTCTCGCCGAGCTCCTTCTGAATCGCCTTGAGCTGCTGGCGCAGCAGGTACTCGCGCTGTGACTTGTCCAGCTCGCCCTGCACCTGCGTGGTGATCTGCTTCTGCACCTCCAGGAGCGCGATCTCGTGTTCGAGGAACTCGTTGACCGCCCGAAGGCGATCCTTGAGGTCCGTCGCCTCGAGCACCCGCTGCGCCTCTTCCGGCTTGAGGGTGAGGTTGGAGGCTACCAGGTCCGCGAGACGCGCGCCGTCCTCCAGGGAAGTGGCGATCAGCATGACCTCCGGCGAGACGGACTTGCCCAGCTCGACGACCTTCTCCAGGTTGGCGCGAACCGTGCGCAGGAAAGCCTCGAGCTCGAGATCGCCGCCAGGCGTCGCGGGCTCCTCCAGCCGCGTGATGCGCACACGCAGGAAGGGCTCCTCCTGCATGAAGTACTCGACGCGCGCCCGCGCGAGCCCCTGAACCAGGATCCGGATGCGGTTGTCCGGCAACTTGATCATCCGCATGATCCCCGCCACGGTCCCCACCTGGTACAGGTCCGTCGACGCAGGGTTCTCCTGGTTGGGATCCTTCTGCGCGAGCAGGAGCAGGAGCCGGTTCTCCGCGAGCGCCTGGTCCACCGCCGCCACCGACCGGTCGCGACCGATCGAAAGCGGCACCATCACGAAGGGGAACATCACCGCGTCCTTGAGCGCCATCGCAGGTAGAACGTCGGGGATCGCTACCGTTTCCTCGCGTGGCTCCTGTGGTGTGTGGTTTCCCTCGCTCATGGCTCCTCGTCAGTCAAGGTAATCGTGTACAGGGTGCCGCGGCTCTCACGGATTCTCGGCAGGATGATCTCGAGCACTCCGGAGCGGAGGGTCGCGGTCGAGGTGTCGGGGCGGACCGGGCCCGGCAGGAACACCTCGACCGAGAAGGGGCCGAAGCCGCGCTCCATGTGGTGGCAGTGGCCCTTGGCAGCCTGCTCGTTGCCCGGGAGCTTGCGCCCCGCGATGCGCAGCTCCCGCTGGCGCAACGTGATGGCCAGCTCGGAGGACGCAACGCCGGGGAGATCGACCCTGACCACGTAGCGCTCGACTTCTTGCTGCAGGTCGACGGCAGGGGCGAAACCGGACTCTGCGGCGGTTCGCGGCGCGGCGAGGAGACGGAGGAGCTCGTCGAGGTGGCGCTGGATGAGCTCGAGCTCCCAGCCGGACGTGACGCGTCGCCTCATGCGCCGACCTCCCGCTCCTTGCGCAGGCGCTCCAGCTCGACCAGGAACTGCTCGATGTCCTCGAAGCGGCGGTAGACGCTGGCGAAACGCACGTACGCCACCTGGTCGAGCGCGCGCAGCTTCGCCATCAGGATCTGGCCGATCTCATCGGAACGGATCTCGCGGTCGTCCTTGCGGTTCAACGCGGCCTCGACGGCATCGACCATCGCCTCGAGTTGCCGCGACGCGATGGGCCGCTTCTCGCAGGCCCGGATCAGCCCGCCCAGCACCTTGGCTCGGTCGTACGGCTCGCGCTGCCCGTCGCGCTTGACGACGAGCGCCGGCACCTCCTCGATGCGCTCGTAGGTGGTGTAGCGCTTGGCGCACGAGAGGCACTCCCGCCGGCGCCTCACCTGGCTGCCCTCTCCGAGCTCCCGGGAGTCGACGACTCGGTCCTCCATGTGGCCGCAGTAGGGGCAGCGCATCTAGGGGGCCTCCCCGTCCGGCGCGGCGTCGGCCTGGAGCGCGCGCACGCGCCCGAGCGACAGCCCCACGCCGGCCAGGTAACCGAGGCCGAGCACCGTGATGGGGAAGAAGCAGATCGCGTGGTGCAACAGTGCGAATGCCGTCGCCGTCGGCACGCCGACGCTCATGAACTGAGTCAGCCCGACCCGGATTGCCCAGTGGAAACCCCCGACTCCGGCCGGCGCGGGGACCGCCAGCCCGATGACGGCAACCGCCAGGACAACGAACGCCTGGCCCATGTTCATCGGGAGGTCGAACGCCTTGGCCAGCAGCACGAGCTGCCACGCGATGACGACCCACAGGCCGAGGCTCCACAGGGTGATCTCCGCCAGGCGAAGCGGGCTCCGAAGCACCTCGAGGCCGTCGAGGAGGTGGTGGAGGAAGCTCTGGACGCGGGCGCGGAAGCGGATCGGGGCGAGCGAGGCAAGCCGCGACACGGTGCCGGCGCGGTGGCTCAGCAGGAGGAAGACGATGACCACGGCGACCGCGAGCCCGGCGGTCGTCAGCATCGCGGCGTCACGCAGCAGGGTGAGGCTGCCTGGGTTGAGGCTCGAGTGGGCGAACACCACGCCGCCCGCAAAGAGCACCAGGACCGAGGCCCCGTCCAGGAGCCTTTCGGTGAGGATTGATGCAAGGGTACCGGCCGCGGGCAGGCCGGTGCGGGCGGTGAGAAGCAGGGGGCGCACGATCTCGCCCGCGCGCGCCGGCAGGATGGTCGAGGTGGCAAAGCCGGCGGCGGTGCACCCGAGCAGGTTGGCGTTTCCGGCGCGACCCACCGGCCGCAGGATGAGCCCCCAGCGCAGCGCCCGGATCGTGTAGGTGGCGAGTGCCACGGCCACCGAGGCCAACACCCATGCGACCTTCACATGGGCAAGCGCCGCGCCGACCTCGCCGAGCGGCGCGGTCCACAGAAACACCCCGAAGAGGATGACAGCGAGCGCGATGCTCGCCAGCACCTTCCAGAGGTGACCCCCATTCTTCCCACGCACGGCGCTAAGGGTAGTATTTAGTCGACATGAGAGCAACCGCGCCGGTGCTCTTGGCGACTCACGAGCGGTGCGGGGAGCACAGGCCCTTTGGCGGTCACCCTGAGCGCCCCGAGCGGCTCGACGCCGCCCGTGAGGGCGCGGAGCTGGCCGGCGCCGTGAGGCTGGATGTCGCAGTTGATGAGGACGAAGTTCTCGCCGCGGTCGAGAGGGTCCACGACTCGGATCTGCCCCGACGCCTGCAGGACGCGTGCGCCCACGCTCCTTCCATCTTCGACAGCCAGGACAACCCGATCAGCGCCGGCAGCTACCGCGCTGCGATTGCCGCCGTGGCGTCCTCCCTCGCGGCGGTGGATGCGGTGCTGCACGGGGCGGAGAGGGTCTTCGTGCCGGTGCGGCCGCCGGGCCACCACGCACTGCGCGACAGGGCGATCGGCTTCTGCTTCTTCAACAACGTCGCGGTGGCCGCCGAGGAGTTGCTCGCGCGCTCCGGTGGCCCGGTTGCGATCGTCGACTTCGACGTTCACCACGGCAACGGCACGCAGGCGCACTTCTGGGATCGGGACGACGCGTTCTACCTCTCGGTTCACCGCTACCCGTTCTTCCCGGGAAGCGGTGCGGCGGACGAGGTCGGCGGCGCGCGCGGGCGCGGCTTCAATCGGAACTTCCCTCTGGCTTCAGGTGCCGACGACGCGATTTACGTGGGCGCCCTTGCCGCCGGGATTGAGGAGATCCTCGAGGTGATGACGCCGAAGGCCTGGCTGGTCTCCGCAGGGTTCGACGCCCACCGCGAGGACCCCCTCGGAGGGATGCAGGTCTCAGACGAAGGGTACGCTGCCATCGGGGAGATGCTGGACAGGGCTCGGGGAGAAGGCCCTGTGATTGCGGTCCTCGAGGGTGGCTACAGCCTGGAAGCGCTGCGCCGATCGGTGCAAGCGTTCGTTTCAGGGCTCGCAAGGTCTGCTACATCTTGACTTTTCCGTGAGTCGCCAGTATTTTTGAATACAAGAGTGTGACGTTAGGAGCCAACAGGAGGCCTGACGATGCGCAAGACACTGGGGAGAACAGCTCTTCTGGCGTTGTGCGTGCTCGTGGCCAGCGCTGCTCTGGCCGGCCACATCACTCGGCGCGGCGTCGTGCAGCCCAAGCTGCAGACCATCTACGGGTTTGCCGCACCGCTCACCAACGCGACGGTTTTCGGGATCGTGGAGGTCTACGGGTACGTGCTCGACGATCGGGGTGTGTCGCGCATCACACTTTTGATCGATGGAGCTCCCGTTCACGACGCCGACATCAACCAGCCGTTCCCGGACGTACGGCGGAGGTACTCGCGGTTCCAGGGCGAGGAATTTCCGTACGATCCCGGCTTCGTCACATCCTTCCTCGCGTCCAACTACACGGACGGGACTCACACGGTTGCCATCCAGGTGACCTACTCCAACAGCGATGTGGAAACCCTTCCGGGAATCACGGTCAACGTCAACAACGAAATCAACCAGGCGCCGATCGGTGCCCTGGACAACCCGGGCGACGGCAACATCTACGTGTCCGGCGTCTACCCGGTGACCGGCTGGGTCATTGATGCGGATGGGATCCGCAGTACGACCGCGTCGGACGGGAAGGTGCTCGCCGACATCGAGGTCATGGTGGACGACATGGTCGTCGGCCAGGCGCTCTACCCGCTGCCGAGGCCGGATGTGGCGATCGCTCACCCCGACGTCGCCACCGGCTTCAACTCGGGGTTTCAGATGAACCTCGACACGACCCGTTTCACCAACGGTGTCCACACGATCTCGGTGCGCGTTTGGGATACCCTCGGGATGAGCACGGTGATCGGCTCGACCGATGTGTGGCTCGAGAACAACTACGCCACGCTCGGGCCCTTCGGCAGGATCGACTGGCCGATGACGAATGCCCACCTTTTTGCGACGACGTGCACGGTCGGTGGCCTACCTTCAGGGATCGAATACAACCAGGGGAACCGTATCGAGTGGGTGTCGGGATGGGTACTCGACCAGAACGACCAGCAGCGCTTCGAGGGCGTGAAATACGTCGAATTGCTCCTGGATGGCGTCCTCCTCAAGCGGTCCTCGACGGATTGTGTGTACCTTTCGCAGTTCGGCATGAATGTTAACTGCTACGGGTATGAGCGCCCCGACATTCTTTACCAGTATCCGCAGTTCACGGCAGCCAAGGATTCAGGCTACTTCTTCGCGATGGACGTGGATTACCTCGTGAACACGCTCGGGGTCCATCTTGGGCTGCATTACCTTCAGGTGCGGGCCGGGAGCCAGGATCCCTTGCGGCCAGCGGTGATCATCGATCAGATCCCGGTGATCCTTGAGTGCCCCCCGGTGGGGTTGTATGCGAGCTTTGGTGAGTTGGAGCAGCCGACCACCATGCAACCGTTGATGGGAAGTGCGTTGCTCAAGGGGTGGGTCTACGACGACAACTATGTGGTCACACTGAATGTCTATGTGGACGGGGTCCTGGATGGGAGCCTGACGGGCAGTAACCCGAACCTACACATGGCGAGGCCGGATCTTTCAAAGAAGTACCCCTTCTACTACAACCTTCTGGCCTACAGCGGATTCCAGTACACCCTCGACACCACCAAGTACGTGGACGGTATCCACCAGATTGTGCTTGAAACGGTGGACCAAACCGCGAGTCACAATTACTTCGTGCAGCGTGCCCTTGTCTTCAACAACGCGAACTGATTTCCTTTGCGCGGGACCAAAGTCGCCCCGGGGCAACCCGGGGCGGTTCTTTTTGGACGCTCCCTACGCTACGATCGCTCGCCAGGGAGGAGCCTTAGCGTGCGGGCGCTCTACTTTGAAAACCACGGGGATCCCTCGGCCCTGATCGTCGGGGAGCGGCCCAGACCCAGCCCCGGCAAGGGCGAGGTCCTCGTACGCGTCCACGCGGCATCCCTCAATCACCTCGACCTGTTCGTTCTGCGCGGGCTTCCGGGCGTCCCGGTCGAACTTCCTCACATCGGCGGTGCCGACGGCGCGGGCACCGTAGCCGAGCTCGGCCATGGAGTCGAAGGTTGGCAGCCGGGCGACGAGGTCGTGCTCAACCCCGGGCTCTGGTGCGGCAGGTGCGAGTTCTGCGCGCGCGGTGAGGAGTCCATGTGCGTGAGCTACGGGATCGTGGGTGAGCACGTGAACGGCGCTTTCGCCGAGTACGTGAAGGTGCCCGCCGTCTCCGTGGCTCCCAAGCCGCCCCGTCTCTCGTGGCCGGAGGCGGCCGCGTTCGGGCTCACTTTCCTGACGGCCTGGCGCATGCTGATGACGCGTGCCCGCCTCGTCTCGGGGGAGACCGTCCTGATCCACGGCATCGGGGGCGGCGTGGCCCTCGCGGCGCTGGCGATCGCGAAGAGGGTCGGGGCGAGCGTGTTCGTCACGTCATCAAGCGCCGAGAAACTCGCTCGCGCGAAGGCGCTGGGGGCGGACCAGGTGCTGGACTACACTTCCTGCGATGTGGGACGCGAGGTGCGCGCACTGACGGGCAAGCGCGGAGTGGACGTGGTCGTCGAGACCGTCGGAGCAGCGACCTGGATGTCCTCGCTGCGAAGCGCAGCAAAGGGGGGCAGAATCGTTACCTGCGGTGCAACCTCGGGCCCGAACCCCACCGAGGAGATCCGGCTCGTCTTCTGGAACCAAATCTCGATCCTGGGCTCGACGATGGGCAGCCTCGCCGACTGGCGGGCGATGTCCCGGGCGGTCGACGAATGGGACCTCCGGCCCGTGCTGGACTCGGTTTTGCCGCTCGAGCGTGGCCGCGACGCCTACCAGCGCATGGTCACGGGCGACCAGTTCGGTAAGATCGTGCTGGACGTTGCGGGGGCGTCGTCGCCCCCGGGGCAGAAAGGCTCGTGAGCGAGCCTGCGGAACTGCAGCGGCAGCCGCGCGTCCTGCCGCGTGCCGAGCACCCGGTGTCGCGGGCGTCGGTCTCTCCGAACGCCATCAAGGTGCTGTACCGCCTCCACCGCGCCGGTTTCCTGGCCTACCTGGTCGGGGGCGCCGTGCGCGACCTGCTGCTCGGCCGCAAGCCCAAGGACTTCGACATCGGCACCAACGCCCGTCCTCAGCAGGTGCGGCAGCTCTTCCGCAACGCGAGGGTGATCGGGCGGCGGTTCCGTCTGGTGATGGTGCGTTTCGCCGACGAGGTGGTCGAGGTCGCGACCTTTCGGCGGTCGCCGGAGCCACCCGAGATCGAGGAAGGCGAGACTGCCGACGTCCTGGCACCGACGCCCGAGGCGGAGGAGTTCGGTACCCCGGAGGAAGATGCGTGGCGCCGCGACTTCACCGTCAACGGTCTCTTCTACAACATCGCAGACTTCTCGGTGATCGACCACGTCGGCGGTCTCGAGGACCTGCGTGCCGGGGTCATCCGCACCATCGGGGAGCCGCACTTGCGCTTTGCCGAGGATCCCGTGCGCATGATGCGAGCCGTCGAGTACGGCGCCCGTCTCGGCTTCAACCTTGAGGACGAGCTGTCCGAGGCGATCGCTGCCATGCACCCCGAGATCCGGCGGGCCGCCCCGGCGCGTATCGCGTACGAACTCGTCGAGAGTCTCAAGGGTGGTCAGGCGCTCGCGATCTTCCGGGGTCTGGAGGAGTCGAGCCTCCTGGAGCACACGGTGACGGAGGCACACGAAGCGGCCGGCCGGGGCGACGCTCTCCTGTGGCGGTTGCTTGCCAGCGCCGACGAGCGGGTCAGGAGCGGCGACAAGCTCGCCGAGGAGACCCTGCTCGGCCTCCTGTTCCTGCCCTCGTTGCTGGAGGCCCTCACTGGTGACGGCGAGAGAGCGCCGGCCCCTGGCGAACTGGAGCAGACCGTGCGCGAGGTGCTCGACCCCGCGGCGCTGCGGCTCGCGTTCTCCCACTACCGGTCGCACCTCCTGCGCGCCTCGTTTCTGTTGCTCTCGCGTATCCTTTCGCCGCCGCGCTCTGGCAAGTTCGTCCTGCGTACGGTAAAGCACGAAGCGTTCCCCGTGGCGTGGCAGCTCGCCCACCTCCTGGGCACGGTGGCGCAGCCTTTCCGGTCACTGCTCGGCCCGTGGGAGCAGGCGGTGGCCCGCGTTCGGGGCGGGCTGAGTCCGGAGGTTGCGCCGCCGCGCGCCGAGGGGGAGAAACGCGGGAGGCGCCGGAGGCGTCGCCGCGGCGGTTCGCGGCGGAGGGCCGCGGCCCCGGGAGGACAAGGGTGAAGAAGGACCCCGAGGAGCGGGCGCAGTGGTTGCGGCGCGAAATCCGTCGCCACGAGCATCTCTACTACGTCCTGGCTAAGCCGGAGATCAGCGACTACGCCTTCGATCAACTGATGGCAGAGCTCCGCGCGATCGAGGACGCCAACCCCGCCCTTGCCACCCCGGACTCGCCGACGCAGCGCGTGGGCGGCGCCCCGGTGGATGAGCTGCCTCAGGTGCGCCACGCGACGCCGATGCTCTCACTCGACAACTCCTACAACGAGGGCGAGCTCGAGGAGTGGTACGCGCGGGTGAACCGTGGTCTCGGGCGGGAGCCGCGAGGCCTTGTCGCCGAGTTGAAGATCGACGGGGTGTCGCTCGCCCTCACGTACGAGAGCGGTGTGCTGACCCGCGCGGTGACAAGGGGTAACGGCGAGGTAGGCGACGAGGTGACGAGCAACGCGCGCACGATCCGTTCGATGCCGCTGGTGCTGCCGGTGGCCCCCTCGCTCGTCGAGGTTCGCGGCGAGGTGTATCTCCCGCACCAGGTGTTCTCATCCCTCAACCGCGCTCGGCGCGAAGAGGGCGAGGAGCCGTTCGCCAACCCGCGCAACGCGGCCGCAGGCTCGATCCGACTCCTCGACCCTCGCGAGTGCGCACGGCGGCGACTCGCGTTCTTCGCCTATCAGATACCGAGGACGATCGGGACAGGCTTCGAACGGCAATCCGAGGCGCTCGAGCGTCTCGCCGAGTGGGGGTTTGCCGTCAATCCCGGGTGGAAGCGTTGCGGCTCCCTGAACGAGGTGCACGGCTTCGTCGCCGAGTGGGGAGAAAAGCGCTCGCACCTCGACTTCGACATCGACGGTGTGGTGGTCAAGGTCGACTCCCTTGAGGAGCAGAAGCTCCTGGGGACCACCGCGAAGTCCCCTCGTTGGGCGGTAGCGTACAAGTACCCCCCGGAAGGGGAGCGCACGCGCGTCAACGCCATCGTCGTGCAGGTCGGGCGCACCGGGACGCTCACTCCAGTGGCCGAACTGGAGCCCGTTCTGCTGGCGGGCAGCACGGTCTCCCGAGCGACCCTCCACAACGCCGACGAGGTCGCGCGGCTGGACGTGCGGGTCGGCGACACGGTGTGGGTCGCCAAGGGTGGCGACGTGATCCCGAAGGTCGTGGCGGTGGATCCGGCGGCGCGTCCCGAGCGCACGAGGCCGTTCCGGATGCCCGAGCGCTGCCCGGAGTGCCGGACGCCGGTGGTCCGCGAGCCTGGCGAGGTCGCGGTGCGCTGCCCGAACCGGGCATGCCCTGCGGTGCAGCGGCAGAGGCTGTTCCACTTCGTCTCGCGCTCGGGCATGGACATCGAGGGACTCGGAAGGCGACTCATCGAGCAGTTGCTGGCGGAGGGCATGATCTCGGACGCGGCCTCGCTCTGGGACCTCGACCGCGGGCGCCTGGCGGAGTTGCCCCAGTGGGGTGAGAAGTCGGCCTCAAACCTGCAAGCTGAGCTCGAGGCGGCGCGCGAGAGGCCGCTGTGGCGCCTGCTGGTCGCGCTCGGAATCCGGCACGTGGGCGAGAAGGCGGCCAAGGTCCTGGCCGCGCGCTTCGGCTCGCTCCAGGCGCTCGCGAACGTGGGCGAGGAGGATCTGGAGCAGGTTGAGGGGGTCGGCCCGACAATTGCCGCGAGCGTCGTGGCGTTCTTCGCCGACGCGGAGAACGCCGAGACAGTGCGCAAGCTTCGCCAGCGCGGTGTGGACCCGCGCGAGGAAGTCACTGCCCCGGCGACCGGCGCTCGACCCCTGGGAGGCCAGATCTTCGTACTCACTGGTACCCTGTCGCGGTCGCGCGAAGAGGTGGCGGCGTTGCTGGAGGCCGCCGGTGCGAGGGTGACGGACAGCGTTTCGCGCAAAACGTCGTTCGTGGTGGCTGGGGCCGACGCCGGCTCGAAGCTCGAGAAGGCCCGCACGCTGGGCGTAGAGGTCCTCGACGAGGCGGGGCTGAGGCGGTTGCTGAAGGAGAAGGGAGTCGCGTGGTGAGCTTGGCACGGGTTGTGATGGTGGACGACGACGACGGGTCACGAGCGGCCATGGCCACCGGCCTGCGGCGCGTCGGCTACGAGGTGGACGAATTCGACGCCGGCGAGCCTGCGCTCGCTGCCTTCGAGGCGGAGGAGCCCGCGGACGTGCTGATCACCGACGTGCGGATGCCGGGCATGGACGGCTACGAATTGGTACGGCGGGTGCGTGCGCTGCGTCCCGGTATCGCAGTCCTCATGGTCACGGCGTTCGGCGACGTGGACGGCGCGGTGCAGGCCCTCCAGGGCGGTGCAGACGACTACCTGACCAAGCCCGTGAACCTGGTCGAGCTGCGCAAGCGCGTCGAGCTGCAGCTCGAGAGGACGAGCCTGACGCGCGACAAGCGCGAGCTGAAAGAGCGGCTGGAGAAGCTCGTCGGCTTCGACAACATCATCGGGCGATCGCCCGCCATGCAGCAAGTCCTCGAGCGTGTGCGGGTCGTGGCGCCGGCTCCCAGTACCGTGCTGATCATGGGCGAGTCCGGGAGCGGCAAGGAACTCATCGCGAACGCCATCCACGAGCACTCCCCCCGTGCCGTCGGGCGGTTCGTCGCCCTCAACTGCGGCGCCATCCCCGGCGAGATCCTCGAGGCGGAGCTGTTCGGGCACGAGAGGGGGGCGTTCACAGGGGCGCACCAGCGCCGCATCGGCAAGCTGGAGGCCGCCAGCGGAGGCACGTTCTTCCTGGACGAGATCTCGGAGCTCTCCGCGGATCTCCAGGTGAAGCTCCTGCGCGTGCTCGAGGAACGGCGCATCGTGCGGGTCGGCGGCAACGATGAGATCCCGGTGGACTTCCGGCTGGTGGCGGCGACCAACCGCGACCTCGAGGGCGAGGTGGCAAAGGGCCGTTTCCGGCAGGACCTCTACTACCGGCTGAAGGTGGTGACGATCGCGCTGCCGTCGCTGCGGCAGCGCACCGAGGACATCCCGTTGCTCGTGGCTCACTTTGTTTCGCGTTTCAACGAACAGCTGGGGAGGAACGTCGCGCGCGTCGCTCCGGAGCTGCTGGCGGCGCTGCGCACCTATCCCTGGCCGGGCAACGTGCGCGAGCTGCGGAACGTCGTGGAGAACATGGTCCTCTTCTGTCGCACCGACGAGCTCACGCTGGCCGATCTGCCGGCGGAGTATCGGGAGGGTCGCCCGGCCGACGTGGGCGCGGCCCGGGGAGAATGGGCGCCCCGTTCGATGGCGGAGATCGAGAGGGAGGCGATCCTGCGCACGGTCGAGGCCACCCAGGGCCATCGGGCAAGGGCGGCGCAGCTCCTGGGGATCGGTCTGCGCACTCTTCAGCGCAAGCTCAAGGAGTACGGCGCGGTTCCGGCTGGGGAAGAGGTCGAAGAGTAGGTACAATTGCAGGCAAGGGAGCGACCATGGAACTGCCGAGCAAGGTCTTGGTCTACAGCCAGATCCTGGGACTGTCCGGGACCGCTGGGACCCTGGTGGACATCCGACCCGAGGGGTGCTTCGAGCTGCGGTTGACCAGCCAGGGCAAGCTGCACGCGGTGTTGCTGCCGATCGCCCAGACGGGCCTCGTCCTCGCCGAGCCGGAGCCCGAAGTCACGCTGGAAGACAACATCGAGCGGTAAAGAACGGGGGTCAGGGGACAGGGCGCAGGGAGAAGCGGCCTGGGTTCATCGTCCCCCTGAGCCCTGACCTCTGATCCCTGGCCCCCGGGTGGCCGGGTGCGGCAGAAAGCAGGCGTCGGCGATCACCTTGGCGTGATCGAAGGCCAACTCGAGCCCGGTGAGATCGGCGAACCACCTCGCCTCGCTGGCGTCATCCCCCCCGCGAACGTTCCCACCGATCACCTTGCAGAGGTAGACGGGGGAAACCGTGTGCCCCCGCGGGTCACGCTCTGGCACGGAGTAGACGCCGACCAGTTCCACCGGCTCCACGTCCAGACCGGTCTCCTCGTGCGCCTCGCGCACGCAGGCCGCCTCGCAGGTCTCGCCGACCTCCACGAAACCCCCAGGCAGCGCCCAGTGCCCCTGGAACGGAGCGTTGGCGCGGCGGATGAGGAGCACTCCGCGGCTCGGGTCGACTATTAGCGCATCCACGGCAAGCGCTGGTGTTTTCGGAGCAGGCACTTCAAGCCTCCCGATTCTTGGTGGGTTGCGCCTGGCGTCCCCCGCATGCGCGGGCGAGCTTCGCGAGCAGCGAGGACGTCGGGAGCGTGGGCGCCCCCGGGTCCTGCCAGCTCCACCCCGGTTGCGCCTCGGCCACGCGATTCGCGCCGACCGTTGCAGCGAAGGGAACGACACGGATGTCCCTGTGCGTGATGCTGTGACGGACAACGTCGGTTGCGCTGAGCGGCACGTCAACGCCGGCCTCCCGGGCAAGAATCTCGGCCGCCACGGATGGGTCAATCCCGTCGGAGAGAGCGGCGAGCGGGGGCAGCCAAAGGCCCACCAGGAGCGGGCCGTCGTCCACACGCCGCAGCAGCACGCGCCCGTCGTCCCGCTCGACCCAGAGGGCAACCCAGCGGTGCGCTTCACGCGAGCGCTGGGGGCGGGGGAGGGGAAACGCCGCCGGATCGCCGGCGGCAAAGGCCGCGCAGGAGGCTCGGACCGGGCACGCACGGCAGCGGGGTGAGGCCGGCGCGCACACCGTGGCTCCCAGCTCCATGAGCGCCTCCCACACCTCGGGGGTCGGACTCTCGGCGTACAGGCTGGCCGCAAACTCCCGCCCGGCGCGGAGAAGGGCGACGCTGCCCATCGGCAACGGGAGCGCCCGCAGCCGGGCTGTGACGCGCGCAACGTTGCCGTCCACCGGGGGATCGGAGCCTCCGAACGAGAAGGCAGCGACCGCCGCGCTGGTGTATGGCCCGAACCCCGGGAGCCTCGCGAGTTCCCCTGCGTCCTTCGGCCAGGAGCCGAGGGCGACGATGGCCCTGGCCGATTCGTGCAGGAGCCGGGCCCTGCGGTAGTACCCGAGCCCCGAAAAGGCGTGCAGGACGTCTTCGACAGAGGCCGCGGCGAGCGCCTCCAGGGACGGGAAGCGCTCCATGAAGCTCAGGTACGCCTCGATCACCCGGTCAACCTGGGTCTGCTGCAGCATGACCTCGGAGACCAGCACCGCATAGGGATCGCGCGGGAACGGCGTGCGCCAGGGCAGATCCCTCCGTCCCGTCCGAAACCACCGCAACAGGCGCCCCGCAAGACGCTCCGGCACGCCGGGAGTGTAGCGCGCTAGAATTGGCCGGTGCCTGCGAACGATTGCCCCATCTGCGGCGGAACCGGTTACGTCATCGAACGGCGCGAAGGGTTCGAGGTGGCGGTGCGCTGCACCTGCCGTCGCGACGGCCGGCCCGAGGCACTGCTCGCCGCGGCTCGAATCCCACCCAGATACCAGCACTGCACCGTCGAGGGTTTCGAGGTCTGGAGCTCCGACGTGGGGAGCAGGAACCTCCAGTCGCAGGCCAAGCGCCGTACGCGGGAGTTCGTGGACTGCTACCCGCGCCTCGAGAAGGGCCTCCTGTTCATGGGCAGCGTGGGTACGGGCAAGACCCATCTTGCCGTGGCGGCGCTGAAGGAACTGATCGCGACGAAGGGGGCGCAGGGACTCTACGTCAACTTCCTCGAGCTCGTGCAGCAGCTGCAGATGTCGTTCGACGGCGGCGGGTCCAGCCGCGAGGAGATCCTGGGGCCCGTCACGGACGCCGATGTCCTGGTGCTCGACGAACTGGGCGCGGGGAGGCTCACCGAGTGGACGCGGGACCTCCTCTACTACGTGATCAATTCGCGCTACATGGCGACGCAGGTGACCATCTTCACCACGAACTACCTGGACTCGCCGCAACCCCCACGGGGCGAGGCGTCAGGGGCGTATCGACCCCCGACGCACGACGCGGCGAGCCAGGACCGGTGGCAGGAGACGCTTGCCGACCGGATCTCGGAGCGGCTGCGCTCGCGCCTGTTCGAGATGTGCGACGTGATCGAGCTGCGCGGTGAGGACTACCGCGCGCGAGGCGGTGGTCGCGGCAACTCGAGCGCCGGAAGGCGCGCTTGACGGCGACTCGGGTGAGGGGCGTGCGCGTCATCCTCGGCCCAGCTCTGGGCCTGGCGGTGGCCGCGTGCGCGGTGGGCCCGAGTGCGGCCCCGCCCCCTCTGCCTCCGCAGGGCGCGACGGCTCAGCCGACTCCGACGCCCACGCCGGCTCAGCCGGTAAGCGTTCCCCGCCGCGACGACAGCGCGCCGCCTCTGGTGCGGGTGCTGCTGCAAGCTCTTGCCGAGCCCGTCTTGCCGGACCCCGGGCGGCGCTACGTCTGCGTCACGGGCGAGGCGACGATGATCCTGCGCGGCCCGCTGGCCGTAAGGCCCGTGCCCGGGCGTGCCGCCGTCCAGGTCGGGGCGTATGGGCGGGAGGACAACGCCCAGGTGATGGTTACCAGGCTGCGCGCAGCCGGTTTCGAGGCGAGGGTGGAGAGCCAGGGCGACGACCTTCGCCGTGTGGTGGCGGTCGCTGGCGAGGGCGAGGCCAACGAGGCTCTGGCCCGACGCCTCGTCCAGGCCGGCTTTGCCGAGCAGAAAAGGTTGGCCGTCGGGTACGGGGGAAGCCTGATCGTGGTGGGGGAGGGCGGCGCTACGGTGCGCGGCGAGGTCGTGCGGCTGGTCCCGATGGATCTGGAGCCGGTAGGCGTGGGGGACAAGGCGGTGCGGGGCGAGCTGGAGTTGCGGCCGGGCAACGCCGGGGTCGCGGTGATCAACGTGGTCAACCTGGAGGTGTACCTGCGCGGAGTGGTCCCGGCAGAGATGGGCCCGCGCTCCTTCCCCAACGTGGAGGCGCTGAAGGCGCAGGCGGTGGCGGCGCGCACGTACGCCGTCGCGCACCTCGGCGACCACGCCGTAGACGGGTACGACCTCTGCGACTCACAGGCGTGCCAGGTGTACGAGGGCGCCGGTGCCGAACAGGCGCTCACGGACCGCGCGGTGCAGGAGACGGCCAGCGAGATCGTGACGTTTCAGGGGCGCCCGATCGACGCGATGTACCAGTCCACGTGCGCGGGCCACACCGAGGACGCGGTGGCGCTCTTCCCAGACCGAGCACAGCCGTACCTCAAGGGTGTCCCCTGCAGGGGGGAGCGCGTGCTCGCCATCGGCGCCGGAGGGGCGACGGGGCCATGGGTCGGTGCCGTGGAACGCCTGAGCGCGGTCGCCGAGACGGTCGCGGCGGCGTCGGGCGTACCGCGCGAACCGCGGGCGCTCGCGGCCCACCTCACTGGGACGCACGTCGGCGCGGGGATCCCCGGCCTCGTGCGGGCTTTCGGCGTCGAGAGGGACGCCGAGACGCTTCGCGTGGAGACCGGCAAGACGGCCGAGGAGGTCGCCCTCGAGATGCTGCGCACCTTCCGCCTGCCGTTGCCCCCGCCACCGACGACCGGCTCGCGAACGGCGTGGGAGCTGGCCTTGGTCGTGCGCCTGGGGCAGCTCGCGGGAAGCGTGCAGGCGGTCCAGGGCCGCCTGGTCCCGGGGCCGCAGGGGATCCGTCTGGTGAGCGATGGCGCCGAGGCGCCGCGTGAGCTGACCGGGCGGGAGGTCGTGCTGGAGCGGAGGGGTGAGCGGTGGCGGCGCACCGGCGCACTGTCGTTCGCTTCCGGCTCCTCCGCGACCCTCTGGTGCGCCGGGGCGGTCTGCCCACTGGTGGAGGTGGAGCCGCTTGACGCAGCCGACGACGCGTCGGTGTGGACCTGGTGGGTGCGCGAGCTGACGCTGGACGAGATCTCGCGCCGGCTCGGGATCGCCGGCGTGCGCACGGTGAACGTCCTCCGCCGGGGCGTCTCGGGGCGCGCGCTCGCCGTGGAAGCGGTGAGCATCTCCGGCTCAAAAGAGTTCGGAGGGATGGCGTTTCGCCGCGCCCTCGATCTGCCCGACACGCTCTTCGTGGCGGTGCCCTCGCGCACGCCCTCGGGGCCGTCGTTGCGCTTCCTGGGGCGGGGCTGGGGCCACGGTATCGGGATGTGCCAGAACGGGGCGTACGGTCTCGCCCGTGGTGGCGCGACCTATGCCGAGATCCTCAAGACCTACTACACTGGCGTCGAGATCGCTCGATGGGAGGGGGGGAAACCATGAGCGGCGCTACGGGCGAGGTGCGACGGTTGGCGGGGGAGTTCGCCCGCGCCGAGCTTGCTCCCCACGCGCGGGAGTGGGACGAGAGGTCGTACTTTCCACGCGAGGTCTTCCGCAAGCTCGGTGAGCTGGGTTTCCTGGGTGTGCTGGTGCCGGAGGAGTACGGCGGCGCAGGCCTGACCTACGGCGAATACATCGCGATCATCGAGGAGCTCGCCGCTGTGGAGGGCGGTGTGGCGCTCTCGGTCGCGGCTCACAACTCGCTCTGTACCAATCACATCTTTCTCTTTGGGAGCGACGATCAGAAGAAGCGATGGCTTCCGCGGCTCGCCAGTGGGGAGATTCTGGGGGCCTGGGGGCTGACCGAGCCGGAGGCGGGCTCGGACGCGGGCGGCACGAAGACCGTCGCAACCCGCACGGCTGATGGCTGGCTATTGCGGGGGAGCAAGAACTTCACCACCCACGCCTCGGTGGGCGGGGTCGCCGTGCTGATGGCCCGCACCACACCCGGGACGGATCATCGCGGGATCTCGGCGTTCATCGTCCCCCTTGACGCCGCGGGCGTCGTGGTGGGCAAGAAAGAGGACAAGCTGGGCATGAGGGTCTCGGACACGGCCTCCCTGATCCTCGACGACTGCCGCCTGCCCGCGGACGCGTTGTTGGGCAGAGAGGGCGACGGGTTCACTCAGGCGATGGCGGTGCTGGACGGCGGTCGGATCTCGATCGCGGCGTTGGGTGTCGGGATCGCGCGCGGGGCGCTGGACGCAGCAATCGCCTACGCGAAGGAGCGCCGGCAGTTCAACCGCCCGATCGCGGAGTTCCAGGCGATCCGCCTCAAGCTCGCCGACATGGGCACCGCGGTCGCCGCCGCACGTCTGCTCACCGAACGCGCCGCCGCGGCCAAGGATGCGGGCGAGAAGGTGACGTTGCTCGCCTCGCAGGCAAAGCTGTTCGCCTCTGAGGTGTCGGTCCGCGTGTGCGAGGAGGCGGTCCAGATTCACGGAGGTTACGGCTACATCAAGGACTATCCGGTTGAGAAGTTCTGGAGGGACTCCAAGCTCTGCAC
>DATKMD010000233.1:0-5594 GCA_035542075.1 Thermoanaerobaculaceae bacterium | reverse complement strand
TCGGATACGTGCCCCAGCTCCTTTCTGCGGACGGGGGACTCACGGGCTTCGAAAACCTCATGGTGTTCGCCAGGCTCTACGAGGTCCCGCGGCCGCAGCGACGCGAGCGGATTCGCGAGGCTCTGGCAATGATGGGGCTGCAAGAGGTAGCCGATACGCCCGTAAAGCGGTACTCGGGAGGCATGATCCGGCGGCTGGAGATCGCCCAGGCCTTCCTGCACCGGCCCGCCGCTCTCTTCCTGGACGAGCCCACGGTCGGTCTCGACCCGGTGGCCCGGCGCGCCGTGTGGGACGACATCGGCCGGCTTCGCGAGCGCTTCGGCGCCACCTTCCTGCTCACGACGCACTATCTGGAGGAGGCCGACGAGCTCTGCGACGCCGTGGCCATTCTCCACCTGGGCCGCCTGGTGGCGGTGGGGTCGCCCGCTGACCTCAAGGCCCGGACCGGAGAAGGCGCCACGCTCGAGGATGCATTCGTCCACTTCACGGGGAACGTCATCGAAACGGGAGGGTCTTATCGTGACGCCGCACGCACGCGACGGACTGTCCGCCGGCTCGCCTGAGCCCCCGCGCGAGACCGGCTCGTTGAAGCCGGGGATCCTTCCCCCGGGCTTGAAGCGCGCCTGTTCCGCGCTCGGTCGCGGCGTGGCAGCGTTCGTGCACCAGGTCTTTACCGTCGCGTGGGCGGAGACGCGCAAGCTCCGGCGCGACCCCATGGAGCTGTTCACCCGGGCTGTGCAGCCGGTTCTCTGGCTCGGGGTCTTCGGCGTGGTGATGAGCCGGGCCCGGGCCATTCCCACGGGAGCCATCCCTTATCTGGACTTCATGGTTCCCGGGATCCTGGCCCAGAGCGTGCTCTTCGTCGCCATCTTCTACGGCATCTCGCTCATATGGGAGCGCGACCTGGGCATCCTGCACAAGTACTTGGCGAGCCCTGCCTACAGGAGCGCCCTGGTGAGCGGAAAGGCCGCGTCGGCCGGGGTGCGGGCGCTGGCCCAAGCCGTCATTGTCGGGATCCTGGCTCTCGTCATGGGCGCGGACCTTCGGCTCTCGCCTCTGCCCCTGGCCGGAGCGCTTGTCTTCATCGTGCTCGGTGCGGCAATCTTCTCCACCTTCTCGCTTGCCATCGCCTGCCTGGTGAAGACCCGCGAGCGCTTCATGGGGATCGGTCAGGTGCTCACCATGCCTCTCTTCTTCGCCAGCAACGCCATCTACCCGCTCACCCTCATGCCGCGCTGGCTCCAGGTCCTCTCCAAGGGCAACCCCCTCACGTACGAGGTAGACGCCCTACGGGCGCTCATGATCCGCGGAGGGCAGAGCACCATGGGCCTGGGGACGGACTTTGCGGTGGCGACTGGGGTGCTGCTGGTGCTCGTTGCCGTCGCGGCGCGGCTCTACCCCACGGCCATCCAGTAAGCGGCAACAACCGGAGCGCGCTCAAGACACGCGGCCGCGCCGGCAGCCCGCGGGGCGACTACTCCAGCGCCGTCTTCACCGGCTTGATCTGGTGCACAGGTTTCTTGAGGAGGGCCACGAACGGGATGGCGAGGAGGAGAAGGAACGTCATGAGCCGGAACACGTCGAGGTAGGAGAGCATCGCCGCCTGCCGCTGGACCATGCCCCAGAGAACAGCGTTCGACTGGCTTGCGGCGGTCGTCGGGTCGCTCCCATGGGCCACGAACATCCGGTTCAGCCCTTCGAGCCTGATCTGCGTGCCCAGGCTGTAGGGGCTGACGTGGCTGCCGAGGATGTTGGTCTGCCCCTGGCGGAAGCGGGCAAGGAGGGTCTGCGTCACGGCGATGCCGACGGATCCGCCGAGGTTGCGCAGCAGATTGAAGATACTGGCCGCGTTGCCGATCGCCTCCGGTGCGATGCGGTCCATCGTCACCACCGTGAGCGGCACCATCAGCAGGCTGAACGACATGCCCTGAAAGAACTGCGGCCAGAACAGGTTCCAGTACCCGACCTCGAGGTTCAGGTGCGAGAACCAGAAGAGGCTGCCCGCGCCGATCAGGAAGCCGAGGGTCATCAGCTTGCGCGGATCGACGTATCCGACGATGAGGCCGACGATCGGCGTGGCGAACAGCGACGCGTAGCCGCGGGGCATGAGCGCGATCCCCGCCTGCAGCGCGGGGTAGCCGAGCAGCACCTGGAGGAAGACCGGCAGCATGACCAGGCTGCCGAAGAGCGTGAACGCCATCAGGGTGATGAGCCCCGTCCCGACCGCGAATGTCCTCTCCTTGAAGGCCCGCAGGTCGACGATGGGGTTGCGTGCCATGAGCTCCCGGACAACGAGGGCGATGAGGAACACGACCGCGACGATGAGCAGGGTGAGGATCCAACCGGAGGCGAGCCAGTCCCCCTCCTCGCCCTTGTCGAGTGCGATCTGCAGCGCGCCGATCCCGATCGCGAGCAAGAAGAGGCCGTAACCGTCGATGCGCTCCGGACGGCGGATGTACGGGGGGTCCTCGATGAAGGTGCGGATCATGACCATCGCGACGAGGCCGACCGGGACATTGACGTAGAACACCCAGCGCCAGGTCAGGGTGTCCGTGAGCCACCCACCCAGTACGGGCCCGAGGATCGGCGCCACGATGATCCCGATGCTCCAGAGACCCATCGCCTTCCCGCGGTCGCGGGGAGAGAACGCTTCGAGCATCACCGCCTGGGAGAGCGGCTGCATGACCCCGCCTGTCGTTCCCTGGAGCACGCGGAAGACGATCAACATCAGCAGGCTCGGCGCCATCCCGCAGAGCGCGGAGGCGGTGGTGAAGCCGCCCACCGCGAGAATGAGGAGACGCTTCCGGCCCACCATCCGCGCCAGCCACGCGGTCATCGGGAGGATGATCGCGTTGGCTGCCAGGTACGAGGTGAGCGCCCACGTGGACTCCTCCACCGACGCGGAGAGCGACCCCGCGATGTGGGGAAGGGCGACGTTCACGACCGTGGTGTCGAGCACGACCATGAACGTCCCGGCGAGGACGGACAGCGCGACCAGCCATGGGTGCTGCCCGTTGGGTGAGCCCGCCCAGGGCGTACCGGTCCTCGATCCGGGCCCGATTGGGACCCCAGTGCTGAGCGTCACTTCACTGTTCGATGGATCGCGCACCGTAAGCTCGGGGCCAGACGCCCTCGATCATCCTACCCGCTTCTGAACCTTGATCAAACAGTACGGCTCTCCGAGGTGCCAGAGGGACTGAGCACGCGCTCCGCGCCCGTCTTGGTCCTTCAGGTTGTCATTCTGAGCCCCGCAGGGGCGAAGAATCTCCTGCCGACCGGATTCCGCGGCCTCGGCACCGGCCTTCCAGCACATTGGGATTCTTCGCGACGCGCGAAGCGCGCCGCTCAGAATGACCGAAAGGGGAGCGATGTGGGGCCGGCAGGTGGTGCCCGCGTCGCTGTCATCCCCGCCCCCGATCAATGTCGGGGGCAGTCTCCAGCGGTAATCCCGTCTGTCGCCGTCATCCCGCCCCGGATCGGTGTCCGGGGCAGGCTCCAGCGGGGATCCAGATTTAGAGGATCTCCTCCCAGAGGTCCTTCCACTCGGGGTTGCGCTTTTCGATGAGCGCGAGCTTCCACGCCCGCTTCCACTTCTTGAGCTGCTTCTCCCGCGTGATGGCCTGTGGCATCGCGGCGTGGAGTTCGTAGTAGACGAGCGTGTGGACAGCATATTTGCGTGTGAACCCCTCGACCAGGTCGTTCTTGTGCTGCCAGATCCGTGTGGGCAAGTTGCTCGTCACACCGACGTAGAGGGTACCGTTGCGGCGGCTGGCCAGGATGTAGACGGCTGGTTGCCTCGCCATCGGGCCGAACCTCCTGGATTCCCGCATGCGCGGGAATGACTGCAACATCGTGCCCCGGGAAGACTTGCAAGCGCAGCATAGCACTGCGAACGGAGCTCAACTGTTGTCATCCCCGCGGAAGCGGGGATCCAGGTCTGAAGTCTCCCGCTCGCTACAGCTGGATGCCCGCGTGCGCGAGCATGACGGCTGGTCCCGGTAGTGTGCGCAGCGAGACCGGCGGCGGGCGTAGCATGGTATTCGATGAGAGTCCTGCTGATCTCGTCGAACACCGAACGGATCAACATGGTCACGATTCCGCTTGGGTTGGGGCTCGTGGCAGCGGCGGCGCGCCGGGCCGACCACGACGTGATGTTCCTCGACCTCCTGGACGAGCAGGACCCCGGCGCTGCAATCCGCCGCGCGGTCGGGGAGGCAGCGCCCGATGTCATCGGCATCTCGGTGCGCAACATCGACGACCAGACCAGCGACAACCCGCGCTTCCTCCTCGAACAGGTAAAACCGGTGGTGGAGGCGTGCCGGGCCTGCACGAACGCCCCGATCGTGCTGGGAGGTGCGGGCTACAGCATCTTCCCCGAGGCGACGCTGGCGTACCTGGGCGCGGACCTCGGCGTGAGCGGTGACGGGGAGGCGGTGTTTCCGGAGCTGCTCGATCTTTTGCAGGCAGGCGGTGACCCATCCACGTTGCCCGGCGTCCTCGTCGCGGGCCACTCGCTTGGGACGGGGCCGTCGTTCCACGACGATCTGGACGCGTTCCCGCTCTGGGATGCGGCGCTGACCTCGATCGCGGATCCGGCTTCGCCGGATCTCTGGATCCCGATCCAGAGCCGCCGGGGGTGCCCAAACGACTGTTCGTACTGCTCGACCGCCAACATCCAGGGGCGGACGATCCGGAAGCGCTCGCCGCGCGAGGTCGTGGAGTTGGTGGCGCTGCTGGCGCACGCCGGCTACCGGCGGTTTTACTTCGTGGACAACTCGTTCAACATCCCCGAAAGCCATGCCCAGGAGATCTGCCGCTGGATGAAGGCGCTCGCCCCCGGCGCGGAGTGGCGGTGCATCCTCTACCCGCACCTGGTTGGGGAGTCGCTCGTCCGCGCCATGGCGGAGGCCGGGTGCGTGGAGGTCTCCCTCGGTTTCGAGAGCGGGTGCGATCGGATCCTGCGCGAGCTGCACAAGCGCTTCACCCCGGACGACGTGCGGGCGACCTCGGACCTGCTGGCCGCCCACGGCATCCGGCGCATCGGGTTCCTGCTGCTCGGCGGACCCGGCGAGACGCGCGAGACGGTGGAGGAGAGCCTCGCCTTCGCCGAGTCGCTCCATCTGGACATGCTGAAGATCACGGTCGGGGTGCGAATCTACCCCGGCACGCCGCTGGCGCGCAGGGCCGTTCGGGATGGGATGATCTCGAGCGAGGACGACCTCCTCCGGCCCCGCTTCTACCTCGCGCACGGGCTGGAGCCCTGGATCCGGGAGCGCGTCGCGCGGTTCGAGGCCGCCCACTAGTAACCGCTGGATGCCCGCGTTCGCGGGCATGACGACTGTTTCCCCGGTGGGCACGCCGTGCCGTGTTACCTTGCCTCGTGCTCCGGGCATGAACGGAGGTCCGCCGTGTCGAGGATCCACATCGTGGCAATCTTGTCTCTTTCCGTGGGTGCGCTGACGGCGCTCGCGCAGGAGAAGCCCGACTTCTCCGGGGACTGGGCGCTCAACAAGGCGAAGAGCACTCTCGTCAAGCAGCTCGCCACCATTGAGAAGGGCACGGTGCACATCGAGCACGAGGATCCGGTTTTCAGG
>DATKMD010000232.1:0-48121 GCA_035542075.1 Thermoanaerobaculaceae bacterium | reverse complement strand
ACAAGCGCTTCGAGCGATTCGGGAGCGAGCTCTGATGATGCGTTACCAAGAAAGGAAAGGAGGAACGTGATCATGGCCGAGAACGAGGAGATGAAACCGGTGGAGCAATCTGAAACTGGGGTGACTCGACGTGGAGTATTGGAGGCAGCCGGGATCGCCGCTGCCGGCGCGGCCCTCTTCTCCATGGGGAAGTCAGCACACGCACAGACCGGCAGGGTGTCCACCACGGTGCCGTTGAACTGGAAAGAGGTGTGGTTCACCAACTGCCCGATGGTGTCCGCCAACAACATCGACCAGGAGCTCGGGTGGTGCCGCGAGGAGTACAAGAAGATCGGCGTCGAGTATGCCTACTTCCGGCACGCACCTGAGAACAACTGGTACCCGCACTACATCCACAACCTCGACAACCTGATCCGCTTCGGCGGCCTGTACCCTCCGATCCACGTCCACGCCGACATCCGCCGCACCGTGCTGCTGGGGGCGACGTGGGTGTACGAGGGGGGCTGCATGGCGGTGCGTGCCCGGGACCCGATCTTCCGGATGCAGGACCTGAAGGGCAAGAAGGTCGGTCTCTCGAAGAGCCTGAACACGATCAAGAACGACTGGTGGCGCATCCAGGAACACATGGGCATCGAGAACATGCTGAGGCTGAACGGCATGACCATGAAGGATGTGGAGATCGTCGAATTCCCCTATCCGGATGACTGGTACGACAAGCCTGAGATGCTGGTGCCGCCGATGAACAACCCGTCTGAGCTATGGATGCGCCGTGACCACAAGCACGATTTGGCTTTCCGTCCACTGGAAACGGCTCTGTTGAAAGGCACCGTCGACGCCATCTACACCCAGAGCAAGGTCTTGCAACACCTTCAAGAGGCGACGGGTCAGATCAAGATGATCGAGGACCTGTCGAGGTACCCGGACTGGACGGTCCAGGTCGCCAACACCCCCGCGGTCATCACCTGCACCGACGTGATGGCCAAGGAGCACCCCGATCTCGTCCTTGCCTACATGCGGGCGATGATCAAGGTCGGGCGCTGGGCCAACGAGAACAAGCACGCTGCGGGAGCGATCCTCAACCGGCAGACGTTCTACCTGGACGCCGAGGACACGTACAAGGGCATCATGGACGTCGACATGGTACCGAGCCTGAGCGCGCAGAACATGCAATGCATCAAAATCGGCAAGGATTTCATGTTCCGCAACGGGTACATCAAGCACGACTTCGACGTGGACAAGTGGGCGGCGCCGGAGTTCCTGGAGAAGGCAGCGACACAAGTGCTCAATGAAGAGTGGCAACGCCGGAGCTGGAGCAAACTGCCTGCGGGCGGCGGGCTGGACGTCGAGGGCGTGCGGCTCGGGTAGTCGGGACAGGGGCGGACGGGTTGGGTTCCCGACCCGGCCGCCCTGCACATTCAACGAGCAAGCATCGTCGGCAACGTTGCCTGGTGCGTGAAACGTGACGGGGCGGAAACGGAGGAACGCGATGCACAGGATCCTCGTCGGTGGGCTTGCCGTCTGTGTGCTCCTCGGCGGCTGTGCGGTGAAGGTCGAGAAGGCGCCAGAGAAGCCGCCGGTGGCCGGGGTGGACCTCAGCCGGCCTCCGCAGGCCGTGGCCGGCGTCGAGGGAATGGAGAAGGGCCTCTTCCGGGACGGTCGGGTCTACGTCGGCGGCCAGCCCGGTCA
The DNA here is from genome assembly GCA_035542075.1 of Thermoanaerobaculaceae bacterium. GTDB lineage: Bacteria > Acidobacteriota > Thermoanaerobaculia > Thermoanaerobaculales > Thermoanaerobaculaceae > RBG-13-68-16. Next base: position 46,435 of record DATKMD010000232.1, on the reverse strand, counting down.
GAAGTCGCTGGCGAGCCTCGCGGCGCTCGGCGTCACGACCGTCGTGAACGTCCGGACGCCGCGCGAGATGGCCGACAAGGAACAGGTCCCGTTCGACGAGGCGGCCGAGGTGGCGGGGCTCGGCATGGAGTACGTCAACATCCCTTTGGGGGGCCCGGATTACCCCTACAGCCCACAGGCCGTGGAGGAGCTCGCGCAGGTGCTGGAGCGCCGCCCCGGCCCCATCCTGCTGCACTGCAGGTCGGGAGGCCGGGTGAGCTACCTCTGGACCGCGTACCTGGTCCGCTACGGCGGCCTCACCCTCGACACCGCGCTCGTCCGTGGCCGGGCGATGGCCATTCCGCCGGATCCGTTGGAACAGTTCCTGGGCCGGCCCATCAAGCCGGTTTGGGCTTCCCCCGATACACCCTCCTCGCCGACGCCCGCGCCGCACTGACCGAGGCGTTCCGCCGATGGGGGTCAAACCTTGCTGGCACCCTGGCGTACAAATGAGGTACCAAGGAAAGGAGACCCCCCATGAAGCGCAAGCGTTGCTGGACCGTGGGCGTCCTCGCGGTCGCCCTCATCGTTGTGTCGGCGGGGGCATCGGCGCAGGTCGTGACGTTGCCCCCGGACGGCAAGAACCAGAAGGCGTCGGTCTCGCAGTGGATCGGCCTCGTCGAGGTCAACGTGACCTACAACGCCCCCAAGGTCACCGCCCCCGACGGGACGGACCGAACGGGCAAGATCTGGGGGCAGCTGGTCCCGTACGGGATGGCCAACCTGGGCTTCGGGACCTGCGGTGACCAGTGCCCGTGGCGCGCAGGCGCCAACGAGAACACGGTCTTCCGCGTCTCGCACGACGTCAAGGTCGAGGGGCAGCCGCTGCCGGCCGGCTCCTACGGCCTCCACATGATCCCCGGCCAGGAGGAGTGGACGATCATCTTCTCGAAGAACTCCACGTCGTGGGGGAGCTTCTTCTACAACGTCGCCGAGGATGCGCTGCGCGTCAAGGTCAAGCCGAAGAAGTGCGAGTACAACCACTGGCTGACGTACGAGTTCATCGAGCGCCAACCTGATCGGGCAACAGTGGCGCTGAAGTGGGAGTACCTTGAGGTCCCCTGGACGATCACCGTCGAGAACGCCAACGAACTCTACCTCGAGAGCCTGCGTCTGCAACTCCGCAATGCGCCCGGGTTCAACTGGGAGGGGTGGCAGGAGGCGGCCGACTTCTGCTTCAACAACAAGATCAACCTCAAGGAAGGCCTGGTGTGGGCCCAGAACGCGGTAAGCCTCCCGTTCATCGGCCAGGAGAACTTCTTCACCCTGCGGACGCTGGCCAACCTGCAGGCGGCCAACGGGCTGACCGCCGAGGCTGAGAAGAGCTTCCAGAAGGCGATCAGCTACCCGGGCGCCAGCCCCTTCGATCTCCACCAGTACGGCCGTCAGCTCTTGGCCGCGGGCGAGAAGGAGAAAGCCCTCGCGGTGTTCGAGGCGAACGCTCGGTTGCACCCCAACGCCTGGCCGGTCAACGTGGGGCTGGCTCGTGGGTACGCGGCCGTCGGCCGCACCAAGGATGCCCTCAAGTACGCGAAGCTCGCCGTGCAGCAGGCCCCCGATGATGCGAACAGGAAGAACCTGCAGAAGATGGTCGAGGACCTGGAGGCCGGCAAACCGGTGAAGTGAGGATCGACCGAGACGGCCCCCTCGCCCTCTGCCGAGGGGAGGGGGCCGAACCCTCTCACGCAACCGCAGGCGCCGTTACCACGGGTCCATGACGTGACAGGCGGCGCCGTTCTTGGCGATGAAGTCCTGGTGGTACTCCTCCGCCGGCCAGAACGTCTTTGCCGCCTCCACCTCGGTGACGATCTTCCGGCCATCGTAGCGATCGCCGGCCTGGAGATCCTTGATGTAGGCCTCGGCCTCACGCTTCTGCTCGTCGTTCACGTACCAGATACCCGAGCGGTACTGGTCGCCGAAGCCGGGTCCTTGCCAGTTGAAACGGTCCCCAAAAGGACCGCTAGGGTCGCCGGCAGCGGTACCGCCACCACCCGGTCGAGGGAGGTGAACAAGTGCCACGTGAGATCCGCGGTCGTTGTGAGGTACGCTCCCACGACAGCAACCGCCCACACGGTCAGGGTGAGGCGCAGGCCCAACGTCGCCGCTCTTCGAAGGCCCAGTCCCGCCAAAATCCAAACAATGGCCAAGATGAGGTACTTCGGCTTGCTTGCCGCGATCAAGCTGGGTCCGAGAGCAATGCCATGGTCAAAGATGCGAGAGAAATCCAGGCCGTATTCGTGGCTGTGAATGCCATGTGATCCGAGAAAGACCTGCCAAACAGCCACTACCGCTGTCCATCCAATGGTCGCCACAATGGCAAGCTGGCGAGAGAGCACCACCCACGCGGCCAGCACGATTCCGAGGCCCAGCGCCATTCCCTCGGGCTTTGAGAGGGCCAGACACGCCACAGTCGGTGCAACGATCCAAACCTGCGCTCTTGTATTTGAACGCCTGAGGGCAATCAGGGCAACAGCGAGGAGATACGCGACAAGAGGCTCCGCAGAACCGGAATAGCGCGGCCAGAACAAAACCATTGGCCACGCGCCGCAAGCAGCGGCGAGAGTGCGGGCCCAGCGCGGCGCCGGCTGGGCCAGCGCCCAACAGGCTGAAGCTAAACCCCCAGCGAGCACGGCCTGCCACGCGGAAGCGACAGCTGCCTCTGTCCCACCGAAGAGCACACCGTGAGCCAGCAGATCGCTCCAGAGCGGGGGGTAACTTGGGTGGACGAACGCGTGGGCGGTCGAGGCGAGCCAGGCGCCATCGTGGCGGCCTGCAGCTGCAAAAACCTGCGCTTTGAGCCCCCAGTTGTAACGGAAGTCCCATCCGAAGCTGGGGACGGCGGCAAGAAGAACCATGTGTGCCGCTGCAGCTGCGACTGCAGCCAGCTGCCATGGGTCTGGACGGCTAAGGCGAGGCATGTGCCGTCCGCCAAAAAAGCATGAAGCGACCACAGCCGTGGGGAGCACCATGAGTGCGAGGGGGGACCAGGCGATATCAAGGAGGTCCAGGAGTACCATCCATGCAACCGTGGCTGCGATTCCAAGCATGGGCACGACCGCGACTGTCGGAGCCGGTGCCGGGGAAGTGGCGACTCGCGACCGTAGGGCGAAGCCCGTGACGAGGACCATGACGACGCCAGACCAGGAGATCAAGGGTTCCTCGCGAGCAAAGCAACATGGCCAGATTGCCAAAGCGGGTTCCACCCGGCTGGGGGCGATGCCTTCCCAATCACGACGATGAAGTCGGGTGTCGGTCGAATCGCTGCGCCGGCGAATATCCGCCATTCAAGGTCGGGACGCCTGGCGACTGCCTCGTAGAGCGGCTCAACCGGTGTCTCCTGACCAGGCAGTGGGGCTGCTAGGAGCGCCACGTCTTTCCCCGTGGGGATCGGTGCGTCTGAAAGCGGCGCAAAGATCGAGGTCCAGCGCAGCTCGCGGTCCGAGGGGCTGGGTAAACGGACGCCGTCGCGTACGCCAACGACCAAGGAGACACACGCTGTCACCAGCACCGAAACTCTTGCAACCGAGTTCATTGCCCCTGTGTGGGCGATGTCTCGCCCACTTTCCAACGGCCGGCACCGAAGGAGGCCCAACGGAGTTGGGGACGAACAATGACTGATCCAGGGCCGGTGAGGTATCGCGCTGAACGGTTTGCCATGTTGGTTGGGATTGTAGTCGAGGTTCCAGCAAGTCCAGAGCAGCGCTGGCGCGACGGGCAATTACGTCGTCGCCTTCTGGTCTTGTGTACGTCCTGAACAAGAGAGTGAAATCATCGGGCGTCGGGTGGGCCTTGGCACACGAAGACCTAGGTCTCTAGTCCCCAATCCACCGTGTTGGTGTGAAGGCTAAGCGGCGTACAGATTCAGGAAGCTCCTCGGCAGCCCCCGCCCCGGTTACCACGGGTCCATGACGTGGCAGGCGGCGCCGTTCTTGGCGATGAAGTCCTGGTGGTACTCCTCCGCCGGCCAGAACGTCTTTGCCGCCTCCACCTCGGTGACGATCTTCCGGCCGTCGTAGCGATCGCCGGCCTGGAGATCCTTGATGTAGGCCTCGGCCTCACGCCTCTGCTCGTCGTTCACGTACCAGATCCCCGAGCGGTACTGGTCGCCGACGTCGGGCCCCTGCCGGTTGAGCTGCGTCGGATCGTGCATCACGAAGAACGCCTCCAGCAGGCGCCGGTACGTGATCTTGCTCGGGTCGAACACGACCTTCACGGTCTCGGCGTGCCCGGTGGTTTCGGTGCACACCTGCCTGTACGTCGGATGGTCCACGTGCCCCTGCATGTAGCCGCTGATGGCGTCGATCACCCCCGGCCCCTTCTTGAAGTAGTGCTGAACTCCCCAGAAGCAACCCCCGGCGAAGTACGCCACCTCGCTGGTAGCGGACCTCGAGTCGGTCTTCGGCGAGCCACCACCGGCGTTGGCGGGCTGGCTCTCAGGCGGCAGCGACTCGCCCTTCTCGTAGAACTTGAGCGCGGCCGAGTTGAGGCAGTAGCGCTCCCCGGTCGGAGGCGGACCGTCCTCGAACACGTGGCCGAGGTGGGAGCCGCAGCGCGCGCAGAGGATCTCGGTCCGCACCATGAAGAGGCTCGTGTCCACCTTCCTGACGATGTGCTCCGGGTCGAACGGGTCATAGAAGCTGGGCCAACCGGTGCCGGAGTTGAACTTGTGCTGGCTCGAGAAGAGGGGCAATCCGCAGACGGCGCAGACGTAGACGCCGTCCTTGTGGTTATCGAGCAGGTTGCCGCAGAACGCGGGCTCCGTTCCCGCCTTCTGCGTGATGCGGTACGCCTCAGGATCGAGACGCGCGGCCAGCGCGGCAACCCGCTCGCGCGAGAGCGGCGTGACGTCGTAACCGGACTCGGAGTATCTCGGGCTCATGGCGGCTCTCCCTCCTGATGCTTCAGCGAGTGCAACGGTTGAGGCCGGACCGGTAACGCGGCCGTTGGGGGACACGGTCAAGTACACGCCGGCGAACACCACCACAAGCACGGACGCGAGCACGAGGCCTCTCGAAGCCTTCACGTCCGTGACAATCCTTTGGAACGTCATAGAATTCCGCAGATTTGGCTTCTGTGTCTTCTGTGACATGTAGTCTACCCCCCGTCCGACACCCTCTTTGCCCGACGCCCCACGGGCGTTACGCACGGCGTAACTCAGCGGTAGCCGGCACCGGCATGCTGACCGCCTTCCAAATTTGAGACCACGTTTCTGATATTGCGCCATCGTTGACAACGGATACCGCCAGGCGTATCAGGGGGGCGCGAGTCCACAGCAGAAGCGGGCGCCTCGGCCCGCCCGACGGATGATTGGACCACCAAGGGGGTCCGCCATGTTGCGAAAGGTTTCGTTCACCCTAAACGGCAAGCCCGTGCAGCTCACCGTGGATGACGAGCGGATGCTTCTGTGGGTGTTGCGCTACGACCTTGGCCTGACCGGTACCAGGTTCGGCTGCGGCGAGGGGCTGTGCGGCGCCTGCACGGTCATCGTGGATAAGGATGCGGTCCGATCGTGCTCCACGCCGATCAAGGACGTCGCCGGCAAGCGGGTCCTCACGATCGAAGGGCTGAGCCGCAACGGCGACCTCCACCCGCTGCAGCAGGCCTTCCTCAAGGTCAACGCGTTCCAGTGCGGCTACTGTACGTCGGGCATGATCATGAACGCCTACGCGCTCCTGCTCAGGAAACCGCGGCCGACGCGCGCAGAGATCGTCCGGGCCATGGACGACAATCTCTGCCGGTGCGGCTCGCACGTGCGCATCCTCGAAGCGATCGAGACTGCGGCGGCGGCAACGGCCGGAGGTGCGCGATGAGCGATGCCACCTCCCTCAACCGACGCGACTTCATCGTCTCACTGGCAGGGTCCGGCCTCGTGGTGCTCTTCCGGGCGGATCCCCTTTTCCCCTTCCAGGAGCCGGGCAGGCTGCCTGCGCGCCCGAGCTACCCCGGCGACTTCAACGCCTACCTCCGCATCGGGGCGGACGGTCGCACCATGTGTTTCGTCGGCAAGGTCGAGCTAGGGCAGGGGTCGAAGACAGCGCTCGCCCAGCTGTGCGCCGAGGAGCTGGACGTCGCCTACGAGACCGTGGACATGGTCATGGGGGACACGGAGGTCTGCCCCTGGGACATGGGCACCTTCGGCTCACTCACGGTGCGGCAGTTCGGCCCGGTGCTGCGTGCGGCCGTCGCCGAGGCAAGGGCCGTCCTCCTGAAGCTCGCATCCGAGAAGCTTCAGGTGCCGGTGGATCGGCTCGCGGTGAAGGACGGAGTCGTGACCGACACCGGTAATCGGACGAGGAGCGTCACCTACGCAAAGCTCGTGCAGGGCAAGCGCATCGAGCGGCACCTCGAGGGCGTCCCGGTCAAGCAGGTAACGGAGTATACGGTGGTCGGAAAATCCGTCGCGCGAAAAGATGCACTCGAGAAGGTGACCGGAAGGGCGAAGTATGCCGCCGACATGCAGTTTCCCGGCACGCTGCACGCGCGGATCGTGCGGCCCCCTGCGCACGGGGCAACCCTGAAGGAGGTGGATACGGGCGCGGCCGAGCGAATCACCGGCGTGCGGGTCGTGCGGGACGGCAACCTGGTCGCCGTGCTGCACGAGCGGCCGGACGTCGCCCAGCAGGCCCGCGCGCTCGTGACGGCATCCTTCGACATCCCGGTTGCCGCGGTGAACGACACGACGATCTTCGACCACCTGGTGAAGGCTGCGCCGGAAAGCCGCGTGATCGCGGAGAGCGGAAACCTGCAGGAGGGCATGAGGGTCGCATCATCGGTGTTCGACGGGACCTACCTGAACAGCTACGTCTCCCACGCGGCGGTGGAGACGCACTCGGCGATCGCAAGGATCCAGGACGGCAAGGTGACGGTGTGGGTCTCGACGCAGGCGCCCTTCATCGTGAAGACGCAGGTCGCAGAGGGAGCGGGGTTCCCCCCGGACAACGTGCGTGTCATCACGCCCTACGTTGGTGCCGGTTTCGGGGGCAAGACCGGGGCCATGCAGGCGGTCGAGGCGGCGCGCCTCGCGAAGATCACGGGCACCCCGGTGCAGGTCGTCTGGGACCGCGCGGAGGAGTTCTTCTTCGATACCTTCCGCCCGGCTGCGGTGGTGAGGATCCAATCCGGGCTCTCGAGCGCCAACAAGATCTGCTTCTGGGACTACAAGGTGTACTGCGCGGGGGAGCGCGAGGCCAAACAGTTCTACGACGCACCGAACCAGCGAACCGCCTCATCGGGAGGCTGGCAGGGCCAGCAGCCACCGGGGCTCCACCCGTTCGGTGTGGGACCCTGGCGCGCGCCGTCGGTGAACACCAACACCTTCGCGCGGGAGTCGCACGTCGACATCATGGCGGCGGAGGCGGGTGTGGACCCGGTCGCGTTCCGTGTGAGCAACCTGTCCGATCAGCGAATGCTGAGGGTCCTCAGCGCCGCGACCGACAGGTTCGGGTGGACGCCGAAGCGTGCGCCGAGCGGGCGCGGCGTCGGCGTCGCGTGCGCGATCTACCTGGGCACCTACGTGGCGGCGTGTGCCGAGGTCGAGGTGGACAAGGCAACCGGCCACGTGCAGGTCAGACGCGTCGTGCTGGCGCAGGACGAAGGCGTCATCGTCAATCCCGAGGGATCCCGCCAGCAGATGGAGGGCGGCATCACGATGGGCCTCGGCTACGCGCTCACGGAGGAGGTGCGGTTCTCGGGCGGCGAGGTGCTCACCAAGAACTTCGACACGTATGAGATCCCGAGGTTCTCCTGGGTTCCAAAGATCGAGGCGGTCCTGATCGAGAACCCCGGGGTGCCGGCCTCCGGCTGCGGCGAGCCGCCGATCGTCTGCATGGGCGCTGTGATCGCAAACGCCATCTTCGACGCGGTCGGTGCGAGGCTGACGCAGCTCCCGATGAATCCGGCCCGCATCAAGGCCGCCCTCAAGACGTAGGTTTTGCCTTTCTGCTGGCTCGAGCCGAAGGACGCACGAGGGGCGCGGGCGCCGCCGTCAGGACTCTCTCATGGCCCCAGCGCCGTACGTCACCATGGCCCACTCGACGGTCGCCTTCGCGGCGGCCTCCTCGGGAGTCGAGAGGTCGCCGTAGCTCGCGCGGAACTTCGCGTCGTCGATGACGAACGGCTCCTCCCACTGGTAGGCCATCTCCTTGATCTCACGAAGGATGGGCATGCCGAGGGCGAGGAGCGTGACGAGCAGCGGCGACATCTGCGAGACGGCGATCGGGCGGCCGAGCGCGGCCGCGAGGCGTTCTGCCAGCGCTCGCGTCGTCACCGCGGGTCGGCAGGGCAGCATGAACGTCCCTTCGGCGCCGGGGTCCCCGCCGAGCGCGGCAAGGCCAGCGGCGACGTCGGGGATGTAGTGGTAAGTGTGGGGCTGGTCGAGATTCGGCAGCATGGCGACCCGCCTGCCGGCGAGTGCCGGTTTCCAGAAACGGTCGGCGAACTGCGTCCAGGCACCGCCCGGCCCATAGAAGTCGCTGGCACGGCCGGTCACGGCACGGACGTCTCCGCGCCGGACGGCGTCCTCGAGGTCAAGGTGGACACGCGCGCGGATCTCGCCCTTCTTCGAGCAGGGCACGGGCGGTGTTACCTCGCTGAGGGGCCTGCCGCCGGGCTTCCCGAGCGCATAGACGTTATCTAGAACAACCAGACGGGCGCCCGCTCTCGCGCACGCCGCGACGAGGTTTGTCTGGATCCGCGGCAGCTCCGCCGCCCAAACGGCGGTTGAGTACGCCGGGTTCAAACAGTGGAAGACCGCTGTCGCGCCGCGTACGGCCTCCGCAACAGCGGCTGCGTCGCCGGCGTCTGCCTGGACAGTCTCGACGCCCTCCACGTTCACGGAGGTGGGGGACCTCCGGACCACACGTACCTTCTTTCCCGCGGCCACGAGCCGCCCGGCAAGGAACCGACCGACCTGACCGGCGCCGAAGACGACGTGCAACTGCGGATTCGGTGTCATGAGACCTCCGTGCTTCCCCAAAACGTAGAGCCAGCGGGGAAAAGTGTCAAACTGCCGCCCTCGGCCACTGTGGCGGGGGCTAGAATCAGCTCGTGACCCTCAGCGACGACGTCGCGGCCCGTCGCTGGCGCGTGCTGGCGAGCGCCATGGTCAGCTTCTTCGCGGTCGGGATCACGTTCTTCGCGATCCCGCCGCTGATCCCCACGCTGCGCGTCACGTTTGCGCTCTCCAACCTCTCGATCGGTCTCCTGATGGGGGCGATCGCGGTGCCCGCCATCGCCCTTTCAATCCCGATCGGCGCGGCGCTCGACCGCTGGCCGCCCCGAGCCGCCGGCCTCGCCGGACTCACGGCGATGCTCGTGGGGGCCGCGGTGTTCGCCGCTGCGCCGGGATTTGCCTGGCTGGTCGCGGGGAGGTTGCTCTTCGGCGCCGGCGGGTTGCTCATGAACCTCTTGCTCGCGCGCCTCATCTCGGTGGCGTTCGCGGGACGGGAGCTCGCCCTCGCGATGGGGCTGTTCACCGGCGTCTACAACGCCAGCATGATCGCGCTGTTCTCTTTCCACCCCTGGCTGGAGGCGCACCTCGGCTGGCGTGGTGAGCTCAGCACGCTGGCGGTGCTTGTCCTTGTGGCGATCCCGCTGCACGCGCTTGCCGTGCCGCGCGGCCGGCCTGCCGGGCAGGGGAGACCGCGGCAGGAGGCGGTGCGGGTTCTTCCTCCACCGCTCGTCGCGCTCGGTGTGTCGTGGATGCTCTATTGGGTCGGCTTTTCCGCGCTCCTGACCTTTGCGCCCGAGTGGGCGGGTGGCGGCCCATCCGGGCTGCTGGTCACGAGCGTGATCACCTGGATCGCGATGATCGGCACGCCACTGGCGGGCGCCGCCATCGACCGTGTCGGGCGCCCACACCTCTGGGGGGCGGTGAGTGTCGGGCTCATGGCGGCGACGCTGGGGTCGATGGCGACGGGCGCCGTTCCTACGATCGTCGCGATGGCTGTTCTCGGCACGGTGGCCGCGGCGGTGCCGCCCGCGTTCTACTCGCTGCCTGCGAGGCTGGTGCCGGCCGAGCGGGTGGGGTTCGCGTTCGGTCTCATCACCGCTCTGTCGAACCTCGGCGCGGTGATCGGACCGGCGCTTGCCGGGGCCGTCCGGGACGCTACGCCCGCCTGGGCGCCGGTGTGGGGCACCCTCGCCGGCGTGGCGCTCGCCGGTGCCGTGGGCGCGGCGTTTGCCCGTCCGAAGGCGACGCCGCCTGTGCGGTCCTGAACCGGCTGCCCGGGCCGGGGAGGTCGTCGTCACGCCTGCAAGTTATTGTTTCTAAAAATCTTCGACTACCCGAGGCTGTCGGGAGGCATCTCCTACTGGGGGCTTGACAAAACCTTCGACTGTATATAGCGTATATATACAGGAAGGACGGTGACCATGCTACTCCACCTAACGGAAAACTCGCCGGAACCCATGAGGAGCCAAATTGCGCGGCAACTGCGCGGCAAGATCCTCACCGGGGACCTCCAGGAGGGGTGCCCGCTCCCGGAAACCCACCGGGTTGCACGCGAGCACCACGTGAGCCCGCGCGACGTCAAGCAGGCCCTGGTCGAATTGGCCGACGAGGGGCTGCTGCAGCGAGACGGAGACGCCGCGTTCCGCGTGGCACTGATGACCACCGAAAAACGGCGGGCGCTCGCGGAGCGCCGCCTCCTCGACGACCTGCGCGAGCAGGAGCTGTCGTTGCGCGAGCTGGAGCTCGCGCGCGACATCCAGCGCCGGCTGCTGCCCCCGCCTCGCGTGCGAGGGGAGGGGTTCACGGTCGTGTCCCGCAGCTTCCCGGCGCGCTTCGTGGCCGGGGACTTCCACGACGTGCTGCGCCACGCCGACGGAGGCGTGGGCGTCGTTGTGGCGGACGTCGCTGGCAAGGGGTTCGGAGCAAGTCTGGTCATGGCCTCGGTGAAGGCGATGACCCCGTTCATTGCCGCCGAGCATGGGGTTGCGGACACCCTCTGCGAGCTGAACCGCCGCCTGTGCTCGGAGCTCGGGAAAGGCCAGTTCGTGGCGCTGGCGTACGCCCGCATCGCGCCCGCCCTGGGGCTCGTGGAGCTGGCCAACGCGGGCATGCCCGACCCGTTCATTGTCCGCCGCGCCGGCCCCGTCACCGCGCTCGAGGTCCCCGGTCCCCGACTCCCGCTTGGCATCCGCGCGGACGTGCGCTACGAGTCGCTCACACACCGCTTGGACGATCACTCGCGCCTGCTGCTGTTCTCGGACGGTATGCCGGAGGCGCTACGTCCGTCGGGCGAGCCCCTCGGATACGACGGACTGGCCGGGATTCTGGTTCGCTCGGTCGCGCACCCTGCCCGCCCGCTGCCGGCGGAGCGGTGGCTTGACGAAGTCCTCGAGGAAGCGCAGCGCGCCACGGGTCCGACCCTCGATGACGACTGGACCGCAGTGGTTGTGGAGCGCGACGGAGGCGGGGAAACCTGATGGACCTGCTCCTGCACCTTTCTGAGCTTTCGCCCGAGCCGCTTCACGGCCAGATCTCGCGTCAGATCCGCGCGCGGATCCTGGCGGAGCACCTCTCGGGCGACGAGCCGCTGCCCTCCATTCGCGCACTTGCGCGTGACCAGAGGGTGAGCGTGATCACGGTGCAGCGAGCGTACGAGGACCTGGAGCGGGAGGGCCTGATCCGCTCACGCCCCGGCAAGGGGTTCTTCGTGGCTTCGATTCCCGGGGAAAGGAAGCAGGACATGGCTGAGGAGAGGCTCAAAGAGGGCCTCGCGCACCTGGTCGCCGAGAGCGCGGCCGAGGGGCTCGAGGAGGCACAGATCCGCGAGGTGTTCGAGCGGGTGCTTCGTACGAAGGGAGGCGCGCAATGAACAGCGTGCCCGCGTTCGCACTCAACGGTGTCGTGAAGCGCTACCCGGGTTTCACGCTCGGTCCGCTGGACCTGACGCTCGAGGCGGGGACCGTGGTGGGGTTTGTCGGTCCCAACGGCTCGGGAAAGACGACCACCCTCAACTGCATCGCCGGCCTCGTGGTCCCGGAGGCAGGCACCGTCGAGGTATTCGGCCGCCGCACGAACGACCGCACGCCTGCCTGGAAGGAAGACCTGGGCGTGGTCGGGGAGACGCACGGGTTCTACCGCGGCTGGACGGTGGAGGAGAACCTGCGGTTCCTCTCGCGGTTCTACCCCGGTTGGTCGGACCAGCGCGCGCGGCGCCTGGCCGACCGTCTCGGGCTGCCGCTCGGCAAGAAGGTGAGCGATCTCTCCAAGGGCCACCTGGCGAAGCTCGCCATGGTCGCGGCGCTCGGCCACGGTCCGCGGCTGCTCCTTCTGGACGAGCCGACCGCCGGGCTCGACCCGGTCGTGCGTGCCGAGGTGCTCGACGTTCTTTGGGAGGTGCTGGAGGACGCCGAGCATGCGATCTTCTACTCGACCCACGTGCTCTCCGACATCAGCCGGCTGGCCGACGACCTGGTGTTCCTGTACGAGGGCCGGGTCCTTCTGCGCAGCCCGAAAGACGCCCTCACCGAGCGCTGGCGCCGCATATCGTTCCGCCTCACCGACGCGGACGTCGCGGTCGCCTCGGCCGTCGAGTACAGGCGCGTGCGCGCCGAGCACCAGGTCGTGAGCGACGACGGCGAGGCGACGCTCACTCATCTCCGCGAGCTAGGTGCACAGGCGATCGAGCAATCCTGCATGACCATCGACGAGATCGCGGTCGCGATCCTCAAAGGGGGAAGCCATGTGGCGCCTCGTTAGGGAAGGGGTTCGCTTCTACCGGTCGGTGCTGCTGATCTCGTGGGCGTTCGCCATTGGCATCTTCGTTCTCATCAGCGTCCTGCTGGCAATCTTTGGGTCCGTGCAGGAGCACAGCGGGCTCCTGAGGGTAGCGGTTCAGGTCCCGCTTCCCATCCTGATCGCCTCGGTCATCGCCTGCTTCATCATGACGGGAACGGAGAGGGGCGAGAACAGGGTCCGGATCCAGATGATGCTCCCGGTGCCTCGGCGCCAGGTCGCTGTCGCCCGCGTCCTCCTGCCGACGGCGCTCATGCTCATGGGGCTCGTGCTGGCACACGCGCTGTTCGCCGTCATGCTGGCCGTGGAGGGCTCGCCTCCACTGTCCCCGCGCCACCTGAACGTGGACTTCAACGCCCTGCAGCTCCTCTTCTGGGTCCAGGCGGCGCTCGCGGTCCGCGAGGTCATCGAGCTCCGGCACCGCGCGAGCTGGAGCGGAGCGCTGGGTGCGAAAGCGGCCCTGGTCATCGCGGTGGCCCTCGTGGCCCTGGTCCAGCTCGGGCCGATCGAGAGCATGGGCGTCAGGGTGGCGCTGACCGTCGCCCTGGACGCGGCTGTCATGGCCTTCACTGTCGCCCTCTTCCAGCGCAGGACCAACTTCACGAAGTAGCGGTCGACCCTCTGATTGAAGCGTCGAGATTGCCGTCCGGGGGGCATGGTCCCCAGGCCCCTCGCGGGCAGGGAGAGTCGGCAGGGGAATTCGGGTTTGGGTGGATCGTTTCTTGATGGCAGGGTGGGTGGAGCGCTAAGAACCCACGGGAGGGGTCCATGGCCAACAAAGTGAAACCGATTCCCACTGGTATGCGGACGGTCATGCCGAGCATGACGATTGCTGGGTGTGCAAAGGCCATTGATTTCTACAAGCGCGCCCTCGGGGCCGAGGAGCTCGATCGGTTCATGGCGCCGGATGGAAAATCCGTCTGGCACGCGGCGCTCAAGATCGGCGACTCGGTGGTCTTCATGAGCGACGAGATGCAGGGGATGACGGCCCCGGCGCCAGGCCCGGGTCGTCCATCGCCCGTGCGCCTGTGGCTGTACGTGAAGGACTGCGACGCAGCGTACAAACGGGCGCTGGACGCGGGCGCCAAGGCCAAGGTGCCGCCGGAGGACATGTTCTGGGGCGACCGCTGCGGCATGGTGAGCGATCCGTTCGGCTACGAGTGGACGATCGCCACCCGAGTCAAGGAGATGACAAAGGAAGAGATGCAGCGCGCAGGCGAGGAGTTCGCCAGGAAGATGGCCGCTAACCAGTAGGCGCCCGCAGCATTCGGGCGCTTCACTTTCTGTATGGTTCCGGTGTCGGGCCTGTACTCATTCTCTGGGCTCGCAGGTTCTCCGGCGTCACGCCTTCATCGCCACCAGCAGCCCGTCGCGAATCGGTACAAGGGAGGTGATCCAGCCGGGGTCGCCGGCGAGTCGCTTCGTCAGGTCTCTGACGCCGCACGTGGCCTTTGACCTGTCGGCACGGTCGAACACCCGTCCGTGCCACAGCGCGTTGTCCACGATCAGAACGCCACCAGGTTGGAGCTTCCCCGCGATCACCGGCAGGGAGTCCGGGTACTCCTGTTTCTCGATGTCGTTGAAGATCAGGTCGAACATACCCTCAGCGCGGGCGAGCGCCTCGACGGCCTCGCTCACGTGGAAGCGCACGATGCCGTTGAAGCCGAGGCGTCCGAGGTATGCGCGGGCGCGGGCGGAAAGGTCCTCGTCCCACACGACGTGGTGCACCTCGCCGCCGCCGTTCTCGCGGACGGCGCGCGCGAACCACGCGGTCGAGTAGCCGAACCCGGAACCCAGCTCGAACACCCGTCGCGCACCGACCATTCGCGCGATCTGGTAGCAGAACTGTCCGGCGGCAGGCCCCACGATCGGGAACGAGGTCTGTTCGGCGTGGACCTCCATCGCCCGCATCTCCCCGTCCCGTTCGGGGACCAGTGCTGAAATGTGGCGTTGCACCTGAACCCACTTGATGTCGCCAGGCATGGACTCCCTCCTGACGGGTAACTCGAACGGTGGCCTGGTTATTCGGCCAAAGCGGCAAACCCGCGCCCAAGCAGCTTCAAGCTGTGACCTTGGGCCTGCACTCGCCGGGGCGAATCCTGTGAAACTGCGGACCCGGGCAGCCGTATGAACGGGTATGAGGTTTCTCCAAGCAACCAGTCCGGCTGCAGGTTTCGGAAGAGGTGCGTCGAGACAAGGGGAGGAAATGACATGAGATGGAGGTTCGTCGTGCTGTCCCTGGTTGCGGCGACTTTTCTGTCCGGCATCGTCGCATCCGCCGCGGAGAAGTCGGCGCCGCCCAAGATGAAGCCGGCGCTCGTGGTCATCGACGTCCAGAACGCCTACTTGCCCTATATGGACGAGAAGGACAAGAAGGTCGCGATGGAGCACATCAACTGGGCCATCGCGCTGTTCCGCGACAACGGCTTCCCGGTCATCCGCGTCTACCACACCGACCCGGGGCAGGGGCCCGCACCGGGCACCGAGGCGTTCGAGTTCCCCAAGACGGTTGCGATCAGAGACGACGACCCGAAGATCGTCAAGAACTACGCGAACGCCTTCAAGAAGACCGACCTCGACAAGGTGCTGCGGGAGAAGGGCGTCAATACGGTCTTTCTCGCCGGCCTCAGTGCAGTGGGGTGCGTGCTGGCAACCTACCAGGGAGCCGAGGACCTAGACTACACGGTCTTGATGGTCAAGCACGCGCTGATCAGCCACGACGCCACGCTTACCAAATCCATTTACGACATCTGTTCAAACATCAGCCCCGCCGCCCTGAAGCTGTTGATAGAGAACGCCCGAGCCCAGTAGCAGCCGGGAGGATAGGCCTGATTCGGCCTCTGTAGGGTGCGTGCTCAGTGCGTGCCTGCATAGCCTGCGAGGGCCGTCGGCGCAGTCGGGAGGCGCCTGCCCGACGCGCGCCGGCCTCACGGGGGCGCCCTGTCGGTGGCAGACCCACCTGTCTCTCCCACCCGTGGCGCGTTTAGGCGGGAGCCTTGGAGGGCGATATAGTGCCTCCTGCTCGGCTCGGGCGGTCCGCCCGTTCGAAAAACAGTGACGGGGAGGCGCGATTGGCGACGAGAACCGGGTTCATCACGGGAACGGGGTTTTATACGCTGCCGGGCGCGACCAACGTCCGCCCGCAGCAGGTCGGCACCCCATTCGGGAACGTCTACGTCGAGGCGGCGTCTCTCAGCGGGCAGGAGATCGTTTTCATCCCGCGTCACGGGAAGCGACACACGATCTCGCCGCGGGAGATCAACTTTCGCGGCAACCTCTGGGCCATGAAGGAGCTGGGCGTCGAGCGCATTCTCGCAACGAGCGTGTCAGGCTCGCTCGTGCCCGCGTGGGAACCCGGAACACTGGTCCTGGTTGACCAGTTCCTCAACTTCACGGACGGGCGCGCCGAGACGTTCTATCCGATGGAGGGCAAGCTCGCCCACGTGGACGTCACCGATCCCTACTGCCGGACGCTCCACGAACAGCTGGCCGCCACCGCGGCGAAGCTGCGCCTCCGGATCGAGAGGGGTGCGACCTACGTCTGCATGAACGGGCCGCGCTTCGAGACCCGCGCCGAGGTCGAGATGGTTAGCCGGCTGGGCGGCCACCTGCTTGGGCAGACCAACTACCCCGAGTGCGTCCTTGCCCGGGAGCTGGCCATCTGCTACGCCACGGTTGGAATCGTCAGCAACTTCGCGGCCGGCATGCAGTCCGTCGTGACCGCAACGGAGGTCATCGAGAACATCAGGAGATGCAGTGACACCGTCGGGGCCCTTTTCGAGGTGTTTGTCCGCGATTTCCCTGAGCACGCCGACTGCCCCTGCCGCCACGCCCTCGACCACGCCGAGCTGTGACTGCAGCGCTTGTGCGCTTCCCCGCTTAATCGTCTTGAAAGAGAACCAGTCCGCGCGCGGAGCGCCGACCTCTCATCGCCTGGGAACGCGCGGGCCTCAGCCGTGGACGTCGCGCAGCGCGCCGAGCCCGGCGATGGCGTCGCGCGCGATCTCGGCGGGGATCCCGAACTCTCTCTCGATCGCCTGCACGAGCGCCTCGCGGTCAGGGAGGCGCTCGATCGAGAACCGGTCAGGCCACGACCGGATGATCGAGAGGTTGTAGATGACGACCGAATCGGTATTCGAGAACCGAATCAGGTCGACCGCGTTCATGAACGTCGCATCCTCTCGGAACGACGCGCGCACGGCCCTGCTGAAGTGTTCGATCGGACGCGGCGTGGGCTTGAGCAGGTACCCGTGGAGCAACTCGCCGTCTCGGTACATGTCGAGCCGCGAGCGCCCCTGTCCGTCGCGTGGTCTGAGCACGTAGAAGTCCCTGCCGTACCGGAGCACGACATCGTTCGCAGCATCGCGCGGCAGCGGCTCGAGGAACGGCGCGCCGTACCCGACGTCCACCAGCAGGTCGCGGCCGTCGATTGCCACGGTGATGGCGGCGTGGACATCCTCGCCCGACGGCATGTCCGCCCCGCAGAGCGCGGCGTCGAAGCCCAGGCTGCGGAGCAGGCGACAGAAGTGGAAGTTGTTGGGGTAGCAGGTGCCCCCGAAGTGGAAGCGCACGATCCCCTCCAGGTAGTCCTCGATCGAGGGGATTCCGGCGAGGCCTTGATGCTTGAAGCGGTAGAGCTTGGAGATGTTTTCGAAAGGGACGCGGGTGGCCTGCGCCCGGACGAGTTCATCGAGAGCGCGCTGTGTCGGCGCCGTCTTCGCGACGCCAAGCGCCCGCAGGTAGACATCCACCTGGGCATCAGAAAGGGTCGGGATCATCGCCGCCTTCCCCCCGCAGCCAAGTGTGCCACAGCGCGTCAGTCCCGCGCTCTGTCACGCGCTCGCGAAGGGTGGCCGGGGCGGCCTCCATCAATCGAGGTTCATCTTGCGCAGCAGGGCCCGGTAACGCGGGTCGTCGCGCACCGGATCGAGGAACTGGTAGGTCTTGATTGGCATCACGAGCGGGTCGCGCCCCTCGATGGCGCGGTCCAGCCACTCGAATGCCGGATCCCAATCGCCCAGGCCGATGTATCCGAACGCAAACGTCGAGGGTGGGACATAGCCGGTCTTCGCAGCCTCGCCCGCTCGCTCCAGCAACGCGCGGGTCCTCTCGGTACCCCCGGCACGACCACACACGAGCGCCAGGTACCCGAGCGTGAACGGCGCGCCCCCGGAGAGCTGGTTCGCTCTTTCCAGTGCGGCGACGGCTTCATCTCCCGCTCCGGTTCCGTCGCGCTGCATGCCGAGCGCCCAGTGACCAAGAAAGTGTTCGGGTGCCAGAGCGATGACGTGTTGGGCCTCTTCGTTCACACGATCCCATTGGCGGGCCAACATGGCCATCACGGCCAGCCACCAGCGTGCGAGGATCGAGAGCGGGTCCACCCGCACGATGGCTTCGATTTCGTTCATGGCCTCGACGACGCGACCTCGGGGCATGAGGCCACTGATCGCGTAGCGCAGGCGGACCAGCGGCGATTCGGGGTTCAGCTCCAGGGCCCTTTGAAGCTCACGGTCCACCTCGGCCCAGTTGTAGTCGAGCTCCTTGCGCAGCATGCCGAGCAGGGCGTGGGCCTCGGCCAGCGTGTCGTCCAGCTCCAGTGCGCGAAGCGCGTACCAGGTGCTCGTGGAGAATGCTTCTCGCGGGGGCACGTTGCCGAAGAAGCCCAGGAACCAGTGCAGTTCCGCGAGCGAGTCGTACGCCAGCGCGAAGCGCGGGTCGCGCTCGATCGCCCGCCCGTAGCACTCTGCCGCTTTCGCCAGTGCCTGCGGTGTCCCCCTCGCGAAGTGGTGCCGGCCCTCGAGAAACGCGGCGTAGGCCTCGTGATCCACGGCGGGGCGCTTTCGCTCTCCACTGGGCCGCCCCAGCTCACCCCGGAGGCGCTCGGCGATGGCCGCTGCCACCTCGTCCTCGAGGACGAGCAGGTCGGTCATTTCGCGGTCGTAGCGCTCACTCCACAGGTGGGAGCCGTCGCGCGTGGAAACGAGCTGCGCCGTCACACGCACCCGGTTTCCGGCCCTTCGGACGCTCCCCTCGAGGATGCTCTCGACTCCGAGCCGCGCTCCGGCCTCCCGGACGTCGAGTCCAAGACGCCCCACCAGGAACGAGGACGTTCGCGCGATCACTCGGAGACCAGAGATCCGCGTGAGCGCGTTGATGATCTCCTCGGCGAGGCCTTCGCAGAGATAGTCGTCTTCCTTCGCGCTGCTCATGTTCGCAAACGGAAGCACCGCAACCGAAGCTCCCTCTCGCCGGGTCGGTGCGGAGAGGCAGGCCTCGATCGCGGCCTTCAACTCGCCCGCGGACCGGAACCGTTGCGAGGGATCCTTGGCGAGGCAGCGCTCGACGACCCGCGCGACCTGGGGTGCGACCCCCGGGATCGGAGGAGGGGTGTCGCGCAGAATCGCCGCGAGCGTGTCGGCTCCGTCCGCGCCGGCGAACGGCCGGTGCCCGGCCAGCATCTCGTAGAGGACCGCACCGAGGCTGAAGATGTCGCTGCGCTCGTCAATGCCGCGTCCCGCCGCCTGCTCGGGGGACATGTAGGGCGCGCTGCCCACGATCGCACCGCTCGCGGTGAGCGCGGTCGCCCCCACACCCGTGGGGACGGCCGATCCCGCAAGCTTGGCGATCCCAAAGTCAACCACCTTGATGCGGTCCTCGGTGGCCAGCATGATGTTCGAAGGTTTGAGGTCGCGGTGCACGATGCCAGCAGCGTGCGCGGCAACCAGGGCGTCCGCCACCTGCGCGGTCATTCGCAGCGCACGGTCGGCGGGCAGTGGCCCGGAGGCGAGGAGGTCGGCGAGGGTCCCGCCCGTGATGTACTCCATCGCGATGAAGCTGACCCCTGCGTCAGACCCGATCTCGTAGATCGTCAGGATGTTGGGATGGTTGAGCGCGGAGGCGGCCTGGGCCTCGCGCACCAGGCGTCGCTGGCGCTCCGCGTCTTCCATCCACTCGGCACGCATCACCTTGAGGGCCACTGGCCGCCCGAGTCGGGTGTCCTTGGCTTTGTAGACGACGCCCATCCCGCCCTCACCGAGGACTTCAAGAACGAGGTGGTGGCCCAACGTCCGCCCGACCAGTGCACCGGCGGCCACTGACGTCTCGGGATTCACGGTACCTGAGAGTCTACGCCTCGCGCGGTGGCCGCGGCAACCCACGCTGAACGCTCGGCGTAGGGGAGTTAGTATCGGCCTGAGACGGTTCTGGCCAAGGATGGAGGAGAGCAATGACAAAGCAGAAGCGCGCAAAGCTGATCAAGAAGTACGCGGCGGGTTACGACGAGGTAGCGCGGGCACTCGAGGGGCTTCCGGCGCGCAAGCTCACGGCGCGCCCGTTCCGCGGCAAGTGGACCGCCGCCGAGATCGTCCACCACCTCGCGGACAGCGAGATGACCGGAGCGGTCCGGTTGCGCCTTCTCCTCGCGGAGGACGGGCCTGTGATCCATGCCTACGACCAGGACGCCTTCGTCGCACGCCTGCGCTACAACGAACGGGACATTGCGCCTGCGCTCGAGGCGTTCCGCGCGGCGCGCTCGACCACCGTGCAGTTGCTGGAGAGGATGACCGCCAAGGACTGGGCGCGCCAGGCGTGGCACTCGGAGAATGGCGCGTACGGCACCGAACGGTGGCTCGAGATCTACGTGGTGCACGCCCACAACCACGCAAAGCAGATTGCGCGGTTGCGCGCGGCGGTGACGGCGAAGGGTGGGGGCACGCGGCGGAAGCGCAACCCCGGGCGGTGACGCGCCGCCAGAGGAAGACACCGGCATCTGCGCGCGAGGCGCCAATCTGGGAGTCGCCTGCACGGAATGCGATGGGTCGGGGACGCGCTGGCCCTGGTGGCTCCTCAGTGAAGCAGGAGGTAGTCCACCGTCACCACCACACGGACCCGCTTGTTCGGGTCGGACTCGCCTCCGGAGGGCCCCTCTGCAGCCTCGCCTTGTCCCGGCGCACCCTGGTCGCGATCCGCGATCGAGAACAGACCCTGGCTCGCTCTCCGGATCGGGCACACGATGCTGCCGCTATCGGCAGCGAACTGCGCAGCGGCGGACCTTGTGGTCTTCGTCGCCTCCGCTAGCATCGCCGGCTTGATTACGTTGAACTGGATGAATATGTACCTGGGGCCAGCGGGAGTCGGTGCGGCTGGTCGGGACCGACGTATAGTCTGCGAGCACCCCGGAATCAGGGCGCACAAGGAGGGCTGGAGTGGGCCGGCGCGAGCCGGGCGCCCGCGCGAGGGCGCGATCGAGCACGGAAACCCCCAGCGAGTCGCGGGTCGAGCGCGCGGAGGTTTCGAGATGATCGCGAGGAGGGTGTGAAGATGATCGCCAGAACCGTGTTCCGCGGTGCATGTCTGCTGGCTCTCACCGCATCTCTCGGACTTGCCGGGGAGGTCCCCGCGCCCGACGCTCCGCGCTTCAGAGGGGGCTTGGGGTTTCTGGTGGCCACGGGTCTGGGTCCCATGTTCTCCGACCTCAACGGCCATCCCGGCTTCGGCCTCACAATCCAGGGCTACATTCCCCTCGGCTCCCGGTTTCAGCTGCGGCCTGCGTTCGAATGGACCGGCTACCGGGTCAACGAGTACAACGTCGCTTCGCGCATCCTCGCCGAGCTGCTGGGGCTGGAGTACTGGGAAACGCGGGTCGTCTTCCGAACCTACCGGCTGGGCCTCGACGGTGTCATCTACTTCCGGGAGCGGTACAAGGGTCCCTACCTGAGCGGGGGCGTCGGCGTGCAGCTCAGCCGCGTCTACCTGGAGGACGTCGCGTGGTCCAGCGACGGTATGGAAGATGTCATGACCGTGGATGCCGGGTGCACGACCACAGGCCTCTGGCTCGGTGGCGGTGCGGGCTACCAGTGGGAGGTCGGCAACGTGGAGCTGCGGCTCTCCCGGGCCCCCTACAGCTACACGTCCCGACGCCCCCCTGACACCGAGCCCGACGCCTTGCCGTTCCAAGAGCAGCCAGGCTGGGCCTTGCACCTGATCCTGGGCGTGAGGTTCTGAGCGATGAGAATCGTGCCGGGTATCACACGCAACGCGGATGCCGGGCGGCTCAAGACCCGCTGAAGCCGGCCACCGGTTGCACCCCCACCCCTGCCTTCTCCTGAACGGGGGACTGGGTTGGGCGGAAGCGCCCGCAGCGCGTTTCTTTCAGATCACTGCCGCACGTTTCGCCGTGCGCGCCTCTTGCGGGACAGATGGGCCGCTGGTTCCTCGAGCGGGATCCACCTCTGTGCCCATTTCTCGATCGCCTCGATGGCCGACGTCAACGCCCGGCCCTTTTCCGTGAGGGCGTACTCCACCCTTACGGGCATCTCGGGCACAACGGTGCGCTCCACGATCCCCTCGTGCTCGAGCTCCTGCAGCCGCTCGCTGAGCATCCGGTCGGTGATCCCGGGAACGGCGCTCCGCAACGTCGCGAAGCGGCAGCGCGCCTTCAGGAGCACAAAGAGGATTGCACCGGTCCATCGGCGCCCAATCAGCTCACTCGCGCGGTGAAACCGCTCGCACAGCTGCGGGGTTTCTCTGGATACTCGCATAAACCCTTCCAATGCAACACTAGCACGCAGTGTGTCATTATGCAAGTAGGTACTTGACAAGTAGTCACTTCCTTTTGTATAGTAAAGGCGCGGGGGTGAGGAACATGAACTTCGGACTACTTCTTGCAAGGCTGGTGTTAGGCCCCATGATGGCGGCCCACGGCGCTCAGAAGCTCTTCGCCTGGTTCGGCGGGCACGGGATCCCAGGCACCGCTGGGTTCTTCGAGACGCTCGGCTTTCGGCCGGGTCGAGTGTTCGTGGTAGGCGCGGCTGGCGCCGAGGTCACGGGTGGCCTGCTGGTCGCCTTGGGTCTGCTCAGCCCGATCGGCTCCGCCTTGATCCTCGCGGTGATGATCGTGGCGGCGCGCACCGTGCATTGGCGCAACGGGGTGTTCGCGGCGTCCAACGGCGTCGAGGTTCCGCTTCTCTATGCGACCGGGGTTTCCGCCCTGGCGCTCACCGGGCCGGGGGCGTACTCGCTCGACCGGCTGCTCGGCCTGTCTGCGTTCTGGACCCCTGCGGCGAGAGTGGCCGCGCTGGCCCTCGGCATCGCGGGGGCGGTGGCAAATCTCCTGGTCCGCCGCCCCGACCCGGCCGGCAAGGTGGCATGACGAGGCATCTGAAGGGAGAGGGACGATGTCAATCCGACCGATCAAACGAATCGTTCAAAGCAAACCCACGATCGAGGGTGCCGGTGTCAGGCTGCGCCGCGCCTTCGGTTTCGGCAGCACGAGCGACTTCGATCCGTTCCTGCTGCTGGACGACTTCCGCAACGAGAATCCGGACGACTACCTCGCCGGATTTCCGTGGCACCCGCACCGCGGCATCGAGACGATCACCTACGTGCTGGCGGGCACGGTCGAGCACGGCGACAGCCTCGGGAACAAGGGCAAGCTGGGGGCGGGCGACATCCAGTGGATGACCGCCGGCCGGGGGATCATGCACCAAGAGATGCCCAAGGGCGACCCGAGCGGGCGGATGCACGGCTTCCAGCTCTGGGCCAACCTCCCCTCATCCCTGAAGATGACCGAGCCCCGCTACCAGGACATCGCCGCCGCCGACATCCCCGAAGTGGTGGACGACGACGGTACTCGTGCCCGCATCATTTGCGGGGAGTTCTGGGGCAAGGTCGGGCCGGTTGAGGGCGTGGCCGCGGATCCGCGCTACGTGGACGTCTCGGTGCCCCCGGGCCTGCGCAAGAGAATTCCCGTGGACCGGGCGCGCAACGTCTTCGCGTACGTATTCGCGGGGTCGGGTAGCTTTCGCGACGCGTCGCAGCCGCGTGCCGTGCTGACCGAGCAGGTCGGCTCGAGCGGCGGGACAGCGTACGAGACGACCGGCAACCGCTCGCTGGTGCTTTTCGACCGCGGGGACGAGATCGTGGTGCAGGGAGGGGACGAAGGGATTCGGTTCCTCCTCGTCTCGGGCAAACCGCTCGAGGAGCCGGTGGCCTGGTACGGTCCCATCGTGATGAACACGCAGAAGGAGCTCGAGCAGGCGTTCAACGAACTGCGCAAAGGGACATTCATCAAGTGAAAGTGGGAGAGACGATGTCAGAGAAAGGGACGGAACCGGCCGGTGACAAGCTGGCCGGGCGCATGCCGGTGATCTTCGCGGCGCACGGCGCCCCGGTCCTGCTCGACGACGCGAAGTGGATGGGGGAGCTCGCAGCGTGGGCGAGCGCGATGCCGAAACCGTAGAGCATCCTCATGGTCTCGGCGCACTGGGTGGAGCGGCCGACGGCGCTGGGCGCGACCCGGACCGTGCCCCTCGTCCACGACTTCTACGGGTTTCCCGAGCGCTACTACCGCACCGAGTACGCCGCCCCTGGCGCGCCCGAGACGGCCGCCCGCGTGCGCGAGCTTCTACGCCGGCAGAACATCGAAACCACCGACGACCCGGAGCGAGGGCTGGATCACGGCGCCTATGTGCCGCTCGTCGCGATGTACCCCGCCGCGGACGTGCCCGTGCTCCAGATCTCGATGCCGCGCCTGGACCCACAGGAGCTGTTCGAGCTCGGGCGGGCTCTCGGGCCGCTGCGAGACGAGGGCGTGCTGGTGTTCGGCAGCGGGTTCCTCACCCACAACATGAGGTACGCGTTCCGTCCGGGCACCCCGGAGTGGGCGAAGGAGTTTGACGCGTGGGCGGAGGACGCCCTGTCGCGCTTCGACGTGGACGCGCTGCTCGACTTCCGTCGCCGCGCCCCGGGTGCCGAGATGGCGCTTCCGACGTGGGAACACTATGCGCCGGCACTGGTGGCGGCGGGAGCGGCTGCGGACGCTCCTGCAAAGACGACTTTCCCGATTACCGGCTGGTGGATGGACGGAGCCTTCACAAAGCGGTCGGTCCAGTTCGACTGACGCGCCGGTCGGGGCGCTCTTTCCTGCGGAGCAGGAGCCCGACAATTCACCGCGGATGCGAAGATGTGACCGCGTGCCTCCTGTGAGGAGCACGTAATCCGTGCGTGCTCTTTTCTTCGAGTTTCGCGCAAGAAAATGGGCACGCCCGTAGGCGTGCCCCATATTTCACTGCGAATGCTGTCTTGTCCGGGTGACTTCACCCGGGTGCCGGCCGCCTACAGACGCGGGGTACGGTCCGTCCGCGGTCCGGACTTCTCCATGCGCGACTTGGCAACGTTGACTGTGAGCGGCTTGCCGTCAAGGGGCTGCTGGTTGAGCTTGGCAATCGCGCCCTCCGCCTCGGCCTCGGTGGACATCTCGACGAAACCGAAACCGCGGGACTGGGCGGTGTCGCGCTCGGTAACCACCGCGGCCGACACAACAGTTCCGCACTGCTCGAAATGCGTGCGCAGGTTGTCCGAAGTTGTGGAGTACGACAGGCCGCCGACGTATAGCTTGCTTCCCATATGTGCCTCCTTTCGGCCCTGGAGGTTCCAGGACCGGTCTTCTTCCGCACTGCTGAACCCACCTCGGGTGTGCGGAAGCCGCCGCTCGGAGGCGAGGCCGGCGATGCGCCCGGTGGCGCGAAGCCCGGCAGAGGCGTGCAGTATACAGCAAATTCTTGAAAGTCAATAATTTGACCGGGCGACGGACGCCCGCAGGTTCTACACTGTGTCTCGCTCACGATGGCAGCGTGGGCAGAGAGGTGTCAGTTACTCCCTTCATTCCGATGCTAGTGAGGCCAGAGCCAGCCGAACGTCCCAGCCGTAACCAGCGCGTAGATCAACCCATCCACCGTCGCCCTGAACGTGGTGCCCAGGGAGCGGCGATACCAGATCGACATCTGCCAAAGCGCAAGGGAGTAACCCACGAACGCGGTGACGCCGGAAAACCTGAAAACGGATAGGTACCCCCCGCCGGAAGGCACCGCGCGCCCCGTGACGTAGCCGGCGAACACGCCGATCACCACCAGGTAGAAGAACCAGAGAACCATGCTCTTTCCCACCGAACCCGGCCCGTTCGGGAGCACCGTGGCCACCATGACTGGGCCCTTTCTCAGCTTGTCGATGTACTCCGGTGATTTCATGTCCTTCATGCTCGCCGGGCGGGGGACCATGTAGTCGCCCGGCGGGATCTCGAGCGGGCGGAGCGCGTCCATCACCTTGTCCTCGGCAGGCATCTTGCGGTAGTCGCTCTTGTGCCAGGGCGTCGCCATATGGATGAGCGAGCTGACAAGGAAGACGAGCACCGAAGACACCAGGATGGGGAGCCACAGAGAACCGAGTCCTACCATGACCATCTCCTTTTGGGCGATCGCCCGGATTTTATGCCCGGATTTGCCATGTTTTCCGGTATCGAATCCCGTTACGTCCAACGACCCGGAACGTCCGCTATTCCGAACGTGGCCGAGGAACCGAAGCGCGAGTCGGGGCGGCGACCCGCGGGAACAAACGGCCTGCAAGGGCGGTTTCCCCCGTAGGATTGGAGGTTCACATGAAGAGAATGGTGCTGTTGCTCGTTGCCGTTGTCGCGGCCGCGCCAACGCTCGCCCAGGAGATGCTGCCAGGTGCAGGGGCCGGCGTGGTCAAGACGATGCAGGGAAACTTCAACTACGTAAGCGACTTCATCGTCAAGAGCGCAGAGCAGATGCCCGAGGCCGACTATGCCTTCAAACCGACGCCCGAGGTGCGGAGCCTCGGCCAACTCATCGGCCACGTCGCCGACGCCAACTACGGAATCTGCTCAACTGTGCTCGGCGAGGCCAACCCGTCCAAGGGCGTCGAGAAGAACATGACGTCGAAGGCGGATCTGGTCGCGGCGCTCAAAGGCTCGTTCGAGTACTGCGGCCGGGCCTATTCCTTGCCGGATAAGGACACCGGCATGAAGATCAAGATCTTCGGGCAGGAGCAGACCCGTCTCAGCGGCCTGCTTCTGGACTTGACGCACAACTGGGAGCACTACGGGAACCTCGTCACCTATCTGAGGCTCAAGGGCCAGGTACCTCCGTCAAGCCAGGCGAAGCCGTAGTCCAGGCTGCCGCTTCAAGCCGACCAGGACCGGCCCCGCTTCCACGTCCGCGGAGTCCGGTGGGATCCTTCGGCCGCCTGCGGTGCCCTCGGGATGACAGGGTTTCCTCCTTGTCATTTCTGAGGGGCGCCGAAGGCGCCCCGAGGAATCCCATTGAACCTGGGGACGGCTACGCCCGTCATGCATGGCTTTGGCGCCGCGGGCCGCGGCGGGTCTATGCACGCCTCCAGGCGTGGGCGGCCTGGACGGCCGTGCGGAGGTTCTCCCACGGTGTCTCGGCAGGGACGGTGCAGTCAGCGCCGAGGATGAAACGGTCGGGCGCGCTTCTGAGGGCCGCGTCGACCTCGGCGTGGATGTTTGCGGCGTTCCCCGTGGCGATTGCACCATGGCGGTCGAGCCCGCCCATAACCGGCCGACCAAAAAGCCGGGAAGCCTCGGCCAGGGAAAGAGGACGGCCGCCTACCTTGAGCGGGCAGCTCACCACGTGCCCCGGGTAGTCCTGGAAGCGCGCAAGGTCGTCGTACTCTCCGGCGTAGTCGCAGATGTGAAGAATGTTGAAGATGCAGGAGCGCTCGGCCTCCCTCATCACGGCGAGGTCGCAAGGACGGACTAACGTGTCGAAAAGGGCGCGGTCCGCAAGCCTGTGCCTCTCGCCCCCCTGGGTCGAGTGGTAGAAGCCGTCGACGCCGAGTCGGATGCACGCCCTGACGAACGTCATCAGGCTCTCGGTGACCACCTCCATGCCCTTCCTGACCGGCTCGGGGTTCTCGCGCATATGCCGCAGCACCTTCTCCTCGCCCACCGCGTGCGTGGCGCACATGAACGGCGAGTAGAGGGTGACAACAACCACCGCCTCGCGCTTGGCGGCGTTCACGATGCCCTCGACAGCCTCGAGTTGCGGTGCGAAGAACTCCTCGCCGTAGAGAGGTATCCCGGGCCAGTCGTCGGGCCTCAGGATGTCGGCCAGCGGCGGGAAACCGCGCTCGTACTGGATCTTCACGAAATCCATTCCCGTGGCGCGAAAGAACTCCAGATGTTTCGCCACCGCTGGCTGGCCGAAGTGACAGGAGGGGTCGAAATGCAGGAAGAACGCCGCCGGAGTGGTGGTCTGGGGCGCGCTTGGATCCAGCAGGCCGAGGACGAGATCGCGCTTGGTCACGGAGACTCCTTCCACTGCGCTGAACGCATACTACACAGCAAAGACTCCAGTATCCGACTGCGGTGGGATCCTTCGCCCGACCCGTTCCCGCGGAACGGGCTCAAGATGACAGCCCAAACCTGAGTGTCATTCTGTGGGGCACCCGGGGGCGCCCCGAAGAATCCCCCGGCGTCCAAGAATCGGGAGGAGTGGCCGTGGCTACTTGAGGTGGGGGTAGAACTCGACCTCCACCTGTTCGCCGACGAGCTGCTTGGCGATGTAGACGATCTGCCCGGTGTGGTAGGCCATGTGCTCGACGGCGTGGAGGAGGACACCGAAGCCGGTGCGAGTGATCCCCTGGATCACGAAGACCTGACCGAGCTTCTCGTCGGGGAGGTCGCTGGTGACGTCCCGGCAGGCACCCACCACCTCGCCGAGGCGGCCCAGGAGCGTCGCACCGCTCTGTCCGCCCACGGCGGCGAACTCCTCGTGCCGGTGGCGCTCGAACGGCGCGCCGCCGAGCCCCGCGAGTACCCACTGCGACAGGTTCCCGCACAGGTGAAGGAGGATGTTGCCGACGCTGGTGCAGCGCGGGTTCGGCCGCCACCAGAGCTGCTCGGTGGAGAGCAGGCCGACACACCGCTCGATCTTGCCGAAGTACTCAGCGAAGAGCCTGTGAGCCTCCTGGGGCAGGGCAGCGGATTCCTTGGGCATTGAGGCATGCTAGTCGATTTGCGGCCGGGTTGGGGACCTGGCAGGCCCTGCGGGCAGGATCCCCCCACGCCTTGGGCCGCGTCAGCGCAGGTGCCCTCGGGTGTCCAGGCGACGCTGGCGCAAAACCGAAACTCGTGGCACGCGTTGCGCGTAGGAGGGATCAATGGGTCGAGAAGTCCCGAACCCTGAGCAAGTCACCCGGCCGTGTAGAATGTGGTGCGACGTGACCGCAACCCGAAACCGTCCCGCACTGAAGCAAGATCGAGCAAGCTGAAAGACAAAGGAGAGGACATGCGATTGACCCGCGCAACCGCCGTCTGTCTGGCCCTGATCGCGCTGATGACCGCCTGCGCGCACGCCCCGGCCACGACCCCCAACCCGTTCTTTGGCGAGTGGCAAACGCCATTCGGGGTACCGCCGTTCGACCGGATCGGGCCGGATGACTTCATGCCGGCGTTCGAGGAGGCGATCCGACAGCACAACGCGGATGTGACGGCAATCGTGAATGACGCCAAGCCACCCACCTTCGACAACACCGTGGCCGCGCTCGACGACTCGGGAGAAGCCCTCGCCAGGGTCAAGAACGTCTTCGACCTCTTGGTCGGCGCGGAGACCAACGACCGGTTGCAGGAGATCGAAGCCAGGGTCAGGCCGATGCTCGCCGCGCACAACGACGACATCTACCTGAACGAGGAGCTCTTCAAGCGTGTGAAGGCGGTGCACGACCAGCGCGATTCGCTCACGCTCGACAGGGAGCAGGCGACCCTCCTTCGCAACATCTACCGGCGTTTCGTGCGTGGTGGCGCGGAGCTCACGCCCGCCCAAAAGGATCGGCTGCGCGCAATCAACAGCGAGCTTTCGGGCCTGATCGTGAAGTTCTCCAACAACCTGCTCAAGGAGACAAACCAGTACCAACTCGTCGTGGACTCGAAGGACCAGCTCGCGGGGTTGCCCGAGAGTCAGATTTCGGCTGCCGCGGAGACCGCCGCGAAGGCCGGGCTTTCCGGCAAGTGGGTTTTCACCCTGAAGGCGCCCAGCATCTGGCCGTTCCTGCAGAGCGCCTCGAACCGCGAACTGCGCAAGAAGATCCTGACCGCCTACGCGAGCCGCTGCGACAAGACCGGCGCGACGGACAACACCGTGGTCTTTGCGACGATCGCCAAGCTGCGCGTGGAAAAGGCGCAGCTTCTGGGGTACAAGACCTGGGCGAACTTCATCCTGGACGAGTACATGGCCAAGAACCCCGAGAACGTTTACAAGCTTCTCGAGCAGCTGTGGAAACCGGCGCTGGCCCGCGCGAAAGAAGAAGTGGCCGACATGCAGCGCATGATTGACGCTGAAAACGGCGGCTTCAAGCTCGAGTCGTACGACTGGCGTTACTACTCGGAGAAGGTCAAGCAGGCAAAGTTCGACCTTGACGAGGAGGCGATCAAGCCGTACCTCCCGATCGACGAGGTGCGCGAGGGTGCGTTCACGCTCGCGAACCGGCTCTACGGCATCACCTTCACGGAGCTCAAGAACGTCCCCGTGTACAACCCCGAGGTGAAGGTTTTCGAGGCCAAGGAGAAGGACGGCAAGTTCATCGGTGTCCTGTACATGGACTTCTACCCGCGGCCGGGCAAGCAGGGAGGCGCCTGGTGCTCGACGATCCGCGACCAGTGGGTCAAGCAGGGTCGGTTCATCACGCCAATCGTATACAACGTCTTCAACTTCACGAGGCCGACGGGGGACACGCCGGCGCTGCTGACGGTTGACGAGGCGGAGACGCTCTTCCACGAGTTCGGCCATGCGCTCCACGGCCTCTTCTCGAACTGCAGGTTCCGGGGAAGCGGTTTCTACATCGCCCAGGATTTCGTCGAGCTGCCGAGTCAGATCATGGAGAACTGGGTGTTCGAGCCGGAGCTCCTCGAGCTCTATGCGCGTCACTACAAGACCGGCGAGGTGATGCCCGAGGCGCTGGTGGCCAAGATCCGCAACGCTGCGACGTTCAACCAGGGGTTCGCGAACACGGAGTACCTGGCGGCCTCGTTTCTGGATATGGACTGGCACACCTTGACCGAGGCGAAGCTCCAGGATGCGGACGAGTTCGAGAAGGCGAGCATGGCCAAGTGGGGGCTGATCCCGGAGATCCTGCCACGCTACCGCACCGCCTACTTCGCGCACGCGGCCAACGAGTACTCCGCCGGCTACTACAGCTACATCTGGAGCGCGGTGCTGGACTCCGATGCGTTCCAGGCCTTCAAGGAGAAGGGCGACGTCTTGGATCAGGGAACTGCCACCGCGTTCCGACAGCTGCTGTCCAAGGAGGGCAGTGAGGACCCCGCGGTGCTGTACCGGCGCTTCCGCGGTCGCGACCCGCAGGTGGACGCCCTGCTCGAAAAGCGCGGCCTCAAATAAGGCACAGCTCTCGCGTCGGTGAGCACTTGGGGCGGCCGTCGCGGCCGCCCCAACCGTTACTGCAGGCCTGTCGTGTGGAAACCGCTAGTCCCTTATGGGGTCGGCGGGTGAGCAGGGTCCGGCTTGCCGATCCTCGCGGCCATGAAGTCGGCGAGGCGCTCCATGTAGACCTCGCCCTTCTCGGGCGAGGCGGTGCGCGGGTCGCCGAGCACGCCGTTCGGGGTGAGGGCCGGCATGCCTTTCTCGAGAATGATCGAGAACTCTTTCTCGCCCGTGGGGCCGAGGTAGCCGACGGCCATCCGGCCGGTCGCGACGAGTTCGTGTTCGAGGGCCATCATGATCGAGGTTTCGCTCTCGCCCGCGTGCGCACCCGACGCCTCGGCGGAGACCCCGTACGCGGCGGACGCCTCGTTGAGGAAGCCGGTGAGCCCGAAGAGATCGGTGTAGCCCGTGATCTCGACGCCGGGGTGGGTCGTGCTGGCCTGTTCGATCGCGCTCTGAACCGTCGCGAAGTTGCCCCCGTGGCTGGGGAGAAACACGATCCGCTTGAAGCCGTGGCGAACGAGGCTGTCCACGTAGTCGAGCAGGATCATCCGCAAAGTCTCGGGCTTGAGCGAGAGCGTGCCTGCGAAGGCGAGGTGGTGCTCGGAGATACCGACGTGGATCGTCCTCGCCTGGAGCGCATTGCCCAGCTTGAGGGCGACTCGGAACGCCAGTTCGTCGCCAATCCGGGCGTCGGTCATTGTCGGCAGGTGCGGGCCGTGCTGCTCGGTCGAGCCGACCCCGACGACTGCGGTCGTGAACCCGGACTCGATGGCGGCCCTGATCGCCGGCCAGGTCATCTGTTCCATTCGGATCGTCTTCATTCGAGCGCTCCTGGTGTCGGATCGTACACCCGCCCCTCAACGTTGCCACCTCGCGAACAGTAGGGAAGCTACGCCCGGCGCCGGTCGGCGACGCCCGTGCCCCAAACCGAGGGTCCGGGGGGAGGTACTATGAGCGGGCCGACGCGGCCCTCGGCCTTTCGGGGTGAGAGATGGATATCATCAACCTTACCCGCGACGCATCGGGAGGCATCACATGACGCATCGTCCATTCCCTGCTGCGCGTCCCGACCGCGCCCTGATCAAGGGCCGAACCGACAATAGCGTCGAAGCAATCCGCTCCGCCTTCCTGGCCAACCTGCTGTTCACACAGGCGCGCGTGCCCGAACGCGCCACGGTCACCGAGCTCTACCTGGCGCTCGCCGCCACGGTGCGCGATCGCCTGATCCACCGCTGGATGTCGACGGCGCAGGTGGTCACCAGACCAAACGTACGTGTCGCCTGCTACCTGTCCGCCGAGTTCCTGCTGGGCCCGCAACTCCTCAACAACCTCGTCGCCCTGGGCATCGAGGCCGAGACCCGGGAGGCGCTCGCCGGTCTCGGCATCGACCTCGCAGAGCTGGCCGCCCGCGAGGAGGAGCCGGGCCTGGGCAACGGCGGCCTCGGCCGGCTCGCCGCCTGCTACCTGGACTCCCTGGCCACCCTCGAGATCCCGGCGATCGGCTACGGCATCCGCTATGAGTTCGGCATCTTCGACCAGGAGATCCGCGACGGTTGGCAGGTCGAGGTCACCGACAAATGGCTGCAGCACGGCAACCCGTGGGAGATCCCGCGCCCAGAAATTGCCTACCGCGTCGGGTTCGGCGGACGGACCGAAGCGTTCGAGGACGTCGCAGGCCACTGGCGCGTCCGTTGGATACCCGACCGTGTCGTACGCGGCGTAGCCCATGACACGCCGGTCGCCGGCTACCGCGTCGGGACCTGCCTGCTGCTCCGCCTGTGGAGAGCGGAGGCCGTCGAGAGCTTCGACTTCCAGGCGTTCAACCTCGGCGACTACCTGGGTGCGGTGGACCAGAAGGTCGTCTCTGAGAACATCTCCAAGGTCCTCTACCCGAACGACGCATGGTCGCAGGGTCGGCAACTGCGCCTCGAACAGCAGCACTTTTTCGTCTCGTGCTCGCTCCAGGATCTGCTACGACTGCACCTCCTGCAGGGGCACTCGGCGGACACCTCTCACCACCGCTTCGCGGTGCAGCTCAACGACACCCACCCGGCGATCGCGGTCGCCGAGCTGATGCGTCTTCTCGTCGATGAGCACGGCCTGCCGTGGGAGCGTGCCTGGGAGGTGAGTCGTCGGGCGCTCGCCTACACCAACCACACGCTGCTGCCCGAGGCGCTCGAGCGCTGGCCGGTGCCGCTGTTCGCTCGCTTGCTGCCGCGTCACCTCGAGATCATCTACGAGATCAACCGCTGCTTCCTCGACGAGGTGCGCGTGCGCTGGCCGGCCGACGAGGCGCGCGCGGCGCGGATGTCGCTGATCGAGAAGGACGGCGAGCGCTTCGTGCGCATGGCCCACCTGGCGACCGTCGGCAGCCACGCCGTCAACGGCGTCACCGCTCTCCACACCGAGCTGCTGCGCCGCGAGGTGCTCCCGGATTTTGCCGATCTCGACCCGTACCTGTTCCACAACGTCACCAACGGCGTCACACCGCGGCGTTTCCTGCGAGTCGCCAACCCGCGCCTCGCCGCGCTGCTCACAGAGGCGGTCGGCGACGACTGGGTGAAGAACCTCGAGTTGGTGCGGGGCATCGAGACCCGCGCCGATGACCCCGTCTTCCGCGAGGCGTGGCGCGAGGTCAAGCTTGCCGCCAAACGCGACCTCGCCGGGGTGATCCTGAGTCGAACCGATGTCGAGGTTGACCCTTCGTCGCTGTTCGACATCCAGGTCAAACGCATCCACGAGTACAAGCGGCAGCACCTCAACGCGCTACACGTGGTCACGCTGTACAACCGGATCCGCCGTAATCCCGGCGCTGACATCGTGCCGCGCACCGTCATCTTCGGCGGCAAGGCGGCGCCCGGCTACCGCATGGCAAAGCTGATCGTCAAGCTGATCAACTCCATCGCCGAGGTGGTCAACGCCGACCCGCTGCTTGCCGGTCGCCTCAAGGTCGTCTTCCTGCCCGACTTCAACGTCACCAACGCCCAGCCGATCTACCCCGCCGCGGACCTCTCCGAGCAGATCTCGACCGCCGGCAAGGAGGCGTCGGGGACCGGAAACATGAAGTTCGCCATGAACGGTGCGCTCACGATCGGCACGCTCGACGGCGCCAACGTCGAGATCCGCGACGCGGTCGGCGCCGAGAACTTTTTCCTGTTCGGGCTGACCCTCGATCAGGTCCGCGAGACATGGGCGCGCGGCTACCGCCCACGAGCGATCTGGGAGAGCGATGCCGAGTTGCAAGAGGCGATCAACCAGCTTGCCGCCGGCACGTTCTCGCGCGGCGACACGGAACTCTTCCGGCCGCTGGTCGACAACCTGCTCGACCACGACCCGTTCCTGGTGCTCGCCGATTACCGTGACTACGTCGACACCCAGGACGGGGTCGCCCGTGCCTTTCTCGATCCTGACCACTGGACGAGGATGTCGATCGTCAACACGGCGCGGACCGGTTGCTTCTCATCTGACCGGGCGATTCGCGAGTACGCCGAGTCGATCTGGCGGGTCGTGCCGGTGCCGGTGGAGGTCCAATGAGCGATCCAAGCGCCCCGGAAGTCAGCCAGAGCGACCTCGTCGTGACACGCCTGGGTGAGTGCCAGATCAACTCGCCGATGCGCGGTTTGCGCTTTGTCGACGACCGCGAGGGCGTGCTGCTCGACCCCAGTCTCGAGGCCGCCCGGCGCCGCCTCGCGACCAACGAACTGCCGCCCGCCTTCGAGCTGGCCGGCCCACGCGAGCGCATCTTCTTCGACCCAGGGCGCACGAGCGCGGGCATCGTCACTTGCGGTGGGCTGTGCCCGGGCCTCAACGACGTGATCCGCGCCATCGTCATGAGCCTCCACCACCACTACGGCGTGCCGCGCGTGGTCGGCTTTCAGTACGGCTACGAAGGGCTGGTGGCGCGCCACGGCCATGCACCGGTCGAGCTGACGCCGGAGCGCGTCAGCCACATTCACGAGATGGGCGGCACGGTACTCGGCTCTTCACGCGGCAACCAGGCCATCGGCGAGATGGTGGACACCCTGGAGCGCGAGCGCATCAACGTGCTGTTCACGATCGGCGGCGACGGCACTTTGCGTGGCGCCCATGCGATCAGCGAGGAGGCGGCGCGGCGCAAGCAACCGATCGCCGTGGTTGGGATCCCGAAGACGATCGACAACGACATATCGTTCGTCCAGCAGTCCTTCGGTTTCGAGACCGCGGGAACCGAGGCCCGCCGCGCGACCTACGCCGCGCACAGCGAGGCGGCGGGTGCGCGCAACGGCATCGGCCTCGTCAAGCTGATGGGACGCGACTCCGGTTTCATTGCCGCCTGGGCGGTGCTCGCCGACAGCCAGGTCAACTTTTGCCTGGTGCCCGAGGTGCCGTTCACGCTGCCGGCGCTGCTGGCCGCGCTCGAGGAGCGCCTGGCCCGTCGCGGACATGCGGTGATCGTGGTCGCCGAGGGCGCCGGCGCGGACCTGCTGCCCGACGCCGAGGAGCGCGATGCCTCCGGCAACATCCACCGCGGCGACATCGGGATTTTTCTGCGCGACGCGATCAAGGCTCACTTTGCGTCGCTCGGCGTCACCATAAACCTCAAGTACATCGACCCCTCCTACACGATCCGCAGCGTGCCGGCCAACGCCCACGACTCGGCGTTCTGCTTGCTGCTCGGCCACAACGCGGCTCACGCCGGCATGGCGGGGCGCACCGACCTCGTGATCGGCACCTGGAAGGCGGAGTTCACCCACGTGCCGATCCCGCTAGCCGTGCGAGCCCGCAAGAAGCTCGATCCGCACGGCTGGATCTGGAGCAGCGTGGTCGCGTCGACTGGCCAGCCGATCGACCTGCGCTAGCGTCGCGGCACATCGGTACTGATCAACGGAGCGATGACGGGGCCACCGCGCGTGCGGCGCTGCTCACCCGCCCGCCGTCCGATCTCCGGAGGTGCGCCCCTTGAGCCAGGCGATCGCCAGGGCGCTCTGACCGAAACCGAGTACCCAGCCGGCGAGGACGTCGGACGGCCAGTGCACCCCGAGGTAGAGGCGACCAAAGCCGACGAAGAGTGCAGAGAGCGCCCCGATGGCGTAGGCGATCCCGGCCGCGGCACCGCGACCTCGCGCGAGCACCCAGGCAAGGAGGGGGTAGAAGGTTGCCGACGCCACCGCATGCCCGCTTGGAAACGCGAAACCCGACGGGTGGATCAGGGTCTCCCACAGCGCGGGCCTCGGCCGCGCCGTCACGTGCTTGATGAGTTCGGGGATAGCGTACGTGGCCAGACCAAGCGCCAGCCACAGGAGGGCTTCCCTCCGCTCCTTCCGGAGCAGGTGATAGGTGATCATGAGTGCCACCACGATCACGCAGACCGGCAGCAGACCGAAGAGGTTCGAGAAGAGGAAGAGACGGTCGAGGGCAAGCCCCGCAAGGCCGTGGATCCAGAGCAGGATCCTCGCCTCCATCACCGCCCCTCGCGTCTCAGCGAGCTTTCGGCCCGCCCTACTTCTTCGGGTAGCCCACGCACTGTGCGAAGGAGATGATTTGGGTGGGCGCGAGCTTGAGAGCCTTGGCGAGCGGCGGCCGGTCCACCATGGCGCGCACGCCGGTGGCGAGCCCTTCCGAGGCGCAGAAGAGGTAGACGTTCTGGCTGACGAACGCCGTATCCCCCCAGGCGTACGCCTGCTGCATGTCGGCCTGGGCCCCCTTCATGCGGGCGGTGTCGGCGACGAACACCAGCGTCACGGGCGCGTCCTTGACGAAATCCTGGGAGCCGGTGAGGGCACGCAGATCGCCGGCGGCGACCGGTTTCAGGGTGTTCGCGGCCGCGTCGTAGAGGTAAGCACCCTTTGCGGTCACGACGTAGACATCCGTCTCCTGCCAGTTACGCGCAGATGGCGCGGTGCGCTTGCCGGAGTCCGGGCGGTTGATGCCCCACGCCGCCCAGAGAAGGTTGGAGAGGGTTTGCGGCGGCAGCGGGTCGGGGGCGAACGAACGGCTGGTGGCCCGCAGCTTGAGCGCCTGCATGAGAGGCTTGCCCCCCTCGGTCTGCGGAACGGGTAGCTGAATCGGCGCGAGTTCCTGTGCGGCCGCCCAGCCTGACAGCAGAGCGAGCGTGACAAGTGTGAGGCAGATCCGGAATCGCGGTTGCATGGTTCCTCCTCGAAGCGGAACTGTATACGCATCGTCGTCCGGTGGCCACACGGTCGCGGGGCGGCGATGGCGGGCGGGTCCGCCGGTCACGCACGTTTCGCAAGGGTTCAGAACGGGAACGAGAAGCTGAGCCGGATGCCCTGGAACATGTCACCGAACCGGTAGCCCAGGGCGATCCACGGCAGCTTGATCCCCAAAAGCGACATCTGAGGCGCGGTCGAGAAGCTTAGCCCCAGCTCCAGCACCCGCTTCACGTTGAGGATACGGTCGCCCGCCCCCTCGATTCGGAGGTCCGGGAACCAGCGCCCGATGCCGTACACTCCGCCGCTCGCCTCACGACCGGCAAGGCGGAACCCGAGCGAGCGCTGGACGTCCACACCAAGCTCGAGAGTCGTGTAGTCCGAGACGTCGACATGGCTTGCCCGAGTGCTTGCGTAGTGTGCCCCGAGCCCCGCCGCGAGCTGGTAGGGGCCGCTCCTGTAATCACCTCGGGCCCTCAACCCGGCTGCGTACTGCACCTCGGTTGTCTCGCCCGCGGTGGTCATCCCGAGGCTGACCTCGCCGTAGGGCTTGAGCCTCCAGCGCTGGCTGACGGGGACCAGGAACTCGACCCCCGGGGCGACGGACACGGTCGAGATCCGCCCGACGACGTCGCCCACGCTGGAAGCAGTGTTGAGGTCGTAGAAGCCGAGCGAGACCGGGAACGTGAGATCGAGCCCCCAGGGGCGGTCGCCCACCGCGAGTAGCGTCGCCGCGAGCGGGATGCGATAGATCTGAAGGCTGTTCGCGCTGGCACCCGCTTCGGTGCCTTCCTGGCGCAGGAGGAGGAGCAACGGCTCGATCTCCGACGCCCGCACGGGTCCCGCCCCGGCGAGCCACACCGAGGCGAAGAGCAGGGCGGTGACCCCTGGCGACCTCGTCCGCAGCCGAGCAGTTGCCTGCACCACCGCATTGTAGCGAGGCGTTCCCGCTCTCAGTGCGCGGCGGTGGGTCGGGCAGCTTCCCCCGCCGCGGGCCGCGTCCGACCCTGCAGCCACCCTTCGTGCAGCCGCAGGAAGATCACTCCGGCCAGGATCATCGCGCTCCCGCCGAGCTGCACGACGGTCAGGAGCTCCCCGAACACGAGGTAGGCCGTCACCGCCGTGAAGACCGGTTCGAGGGAGACGACGAGGTTCGCGACGCCGGATGGCAGGTAGCCGAGGCTGACGTTGTACAGGCCGAAGCCCGCGACGGTAGGCCCCGCCGCCAGTAGGAAGAGGACGACCCACCCTGCGACCGCGTCGCCCAGCCAGAGGAGCTCGGCCGGACGCGCAGCCGCGCCGGGCACCACGCCGCCCGGGACCAGGTTGAAGAGCAGGAGAGCCACGGTCGCAAAGGCGAATGTGTAGAGCACCGTTGTCCACGGGTTCAGGCCGCGGTTCGAGGCCGAGCGGCCCATCAGACTGTAGATCGCGTAGCACAGGCCGGAGAGGATCCCGGTCACGATCCCGGCCACGTTAGTGCGCCAGGCGGCCGCATCGAGTGCGCCCGACACCAGGACGCACCCGCCCAGGCTGACGGCGACGGCCAGCAGCTTGCCCCAGCCAAGGTGCTCGTCGAGGATCAACCAGCCGAGGAGGACTGTGAACCCGGCGGAGCTGTAGACGAGCACGGTGGCTACCGCAGCGCCGTTGAGGGCGACCGAGAGCGTCCACGTCGCGTTGAAGGTGGCGAGCAGGAGACCCCAGCCGACGAGGTAGGGCAGATGTCGGCGCTTGACCGCCAGCAACCTCGGGCTGAGGAGCCCCAGCACCGGCAGCAGCGTGACGCACACGAAGCCGTCCCGCCAGAACGCCAGCACGAGCGCGGGGATGTGGTAAGTCAGGGTCAGGTGGCGGATGAAGATCGCGGTTGTGGAGAGGATGGCCGCGGCGGCGAGGGCGATCGCGTACCCGCGGGTGAGGTGGGAGTGGGGGCTGCCCGCAGCGCGCATGAGCCAGTGTCGCGGAAGAACCGGCCGATGGCTAGA
Source organism: Thermoanaerobaculaceae bacterium (assembly GCA_035542075.1). GTDB lineage: Bacteria > Acidobacteriota > Thermoanaerobaculia > Thermoanaerobaculales > Thermoanaerobaculaceae > RBG-13-68-16. The sequence goes on along the minus strand of DATKMD010000232.1, from coordinate 7,257 downwards.
CCCATTCGAGTGACCCGTGGACGATCCGAGCCGGTGCGACCGGCACCGCCGTGTGCTCGCGCGCCGCGATCTGGCAGAATGACATGTGGCCGCCGGGGTTCTCAGCGGCCGAGGTGATGCATGGCCAGTCACATCTGCCCCTGGTGGCTCGGATACGTCCTCGTCAGCCCGTTGCGGCGACTGTGGCAGCGTCCGGAAACCATCCTTGCGCCGTTCGTCCGCGAGCGGATGCTGGTGCTCGAACCGGGGTGCGGTATGGGGTTCTTCACCCTCGACCTGGCCCGCATGGTCGGCCCCGAGGGCCGCGTGGTAGCCGTGGATCTGCAGGAAAGGATGCTCGCCGGCCTCAGGCGACGGGCCGGGAGAGCAGGCTTGCTGGACCGCATCGACGCACGGCTCGCCCAGGCCGGCCGCCTGGGTGTCGCTGACCTGGCAGGGCGGGTTGATGTCGCCTTCGCGCTCCACGTCGTCCACGAGGTACCGGATGTCGCCGCTTTCTTCGCCGAGGTCGCGGCAACGCTCAGGCCGGAGGGCAGGGTGCTCTTCGTCGAGCCGCGTGGCCACGTCTCCAGGGATGCGTTCGCCGTGTCGCTGGCGCTGGCGGAGAAGGCAGGGCTCCGGGTCGTTGAGCAGCCGCGAATTCGGCGCGACCCCGCGGCGCTGCTCGCGCTGAAGGAGAATGCGTCAGCGCGGCGTGACCGGTGACCGTCCCGTGGGTGGGACGGTGACATACCGCCCTCTCCTCAGGAACGGGTCTGTACGTTGCCTGCGGTTCCTCTGCTAGCCTGAGCGCCGGTGGAACGGGTGCGAGGCGAAAGGCGTGTCTTGCGGTTCCTGGGCGGCGCGGCGATCACGCTCGGCTCCCTGCTGGCCCGCGTGGTCGTCGGCCAACAGGTTCCGTGGCTGCACATCGAGGCGCCGCCTGAGCTCGCGCGCCAGGCGGCGGCGGTGCGTGCCCTCGAGGCAGAGGACTGGAGCTCGCTGCTTCGCCTCGTGGATCTGCCGGATCCGGGTTCGCCGATCAGGATCGTGCTGGCGCCCGAGGGCTCGCAGCTCGCGCACAACGCTCCCTCCTGGGTCAGCGGCTACGCCGTCCCGGAACTGGACACCGTGGTGCTTTTTCCGGGGCGGGTTCCGTCCTACCCCGACCGGAACCTGGAGACGCTGCTTCGCCACGAGATCGCCCATGTGTTGCTCGCTCGCGCCGCCGGCGGCAAGGCGGTGCCGCGCTGGTTCAATGAAGGAACGGCTACGGTCGCGGCGCGTGAGTGGGGAATCGAGGACGGGGCGCGGGCGGCGCTGGCGACGATCGGGCGCGGGCCGCGCTCGCTCTCCGAGGTGAACGCGGCGTTCTCCGGAGACGGGGCGACCGCCGCGCGAGGCTACGCCGTGTCGGCGGCCCTCGTGCGCTCGCTCCTGAGGCGTTTCGGTGAGGACGTCGTGGGGAGAATCCTCGCCCGACTGTCCCGTGGCGCCAACTTCGATGAGGCGTTCGAGCGCGGGACCGGCGAGGCGCTTAGCGAATTCGCACGCGGATACTTCGGGCGGGAGACGCTCTGGAGCACGTGGGTGCCTTTCATCACGAGCACCACCGCGCTGTGGATGCTGATCACTCTGCTCGCGCTGCTCGCGATCAAGCGGCGGCGGGAGCGCGACGCGGCGATCCGCGAGGCGTGGGCGGAGGAGGAGCGCCATGCACTCTCCGCCAACCCGCCGCCGAGGCAAGAGGACGATCCGGACAGCTGGAACTGAGGGCAGCGACCAGCCGCGAGCATTCGGCGGGTTGACGGCTGCCAGCGGGGCAAGGCACGCTTGTCCGGCACATGGTCGGTGAGCGCGCGATCGCGAAGTTCCTGCACATCACGGACACCCACCTCTGGCCAGGGGGCGAGTCCCTTCCGATTGTGGTCGTCGTCCCGCTCAAGGGCCACGACCCCGCTCCGTGGGCCGCGATCTGGAACTTGGTCGAACGGGAGAAGCCGGACGCGATCCTGTGGAGCGGCGATGTCGCCACAGCGCAGAGCCGCGACGCGTACGCGCTCGCCAACGGGGTGCTCGCCCCCGCGAGGCGGGTGCCGGGGGCCGTTCGGACCCACACCACCGGGATACCGGTTCTGTGCGTCCCGGGGAACCACGACCACTACTCGGTCGTGGGCAGGGCCGCCGCCTACCTCAGGGCCGGCGCCGCATACACTCGCACTTTCAACGATGCGGCCCCGAGCGTTCATCACCTCCGCATCCGGGGGACCGACTTCTTCATCTTCCGGATTGACTCGTCGAGCGGGATCAATGTGGGCGACTCGCTCCAACTTGCGGCCGGCAGGATTCATCGCGACGACCTGGCCGTCGTCGATCATTGGAGGTCCGTGGCCCGAAAGGGCGGCGAGTTTGACGGCGAGCCGGTGACTCCGGACAGCCTGCGGAGGTCCCGCAACATTCTGTTGATGCACCATGATCTGGGCGCGAAGGCGGCATTCCACGCCATGGACCGCACAAGCGCCACCAGGCTGCTCAAGCTCATGGCCGCTACCCCGATCCACCTTCTCGCGTGCGGTCACATCCACGCCCCGGACGACCGAGAGTACAAGCTCTTCGGTCCCGGCAGGCTCGACAAGCGCCAGCGGGGGGCGCTGGCGCGCGAGGGCACGCTGCGGACCGATTCGGTGCGGATCTCGCGCGCCGGAACCTCGTCGCAGGCCGGCGCGGCCAGCCACACGGTTCATGTCATCGAGTTTGACGAGGGCATCCGGATCCGCCGGCTCCGATTCGACGGCAGGGCTTTCACGTAGTACCGCTGCGCCGGTGGCCGCCTTCGACGCGGCGGTCACTCGCGCTTGAGCACGTACCGCAGCTTCAGCTCGGGGCTGAGGGCGAGGTCTGCGGGCGAGGTGTACGCCGCGCTCACGGGCACGAGGGAGAGTCCCTGGGATCGGTACGCGGCGGCCACCAGCTCCGAGCAGAACCACGCCTGGTCCTCTCGCACGGCCGGCTTCCGGTTGAGGATGACGGCGACCACGAGGCGGAAGATCCCCGGCCGGTCGTAGAGCTTGCCGAGCTGCTGAAAGCAGAACGAGATGGCGCCGTTCCGCTGCTCCGGCGCGGCGCCGGGGACCTCGTAGTAGTCGATGCCGCCGTGAAACCGGCGCATCACCTCGGACATGAGGATGAGGCGCACGCCGACCCCGACAGCCTCGACGCAGTAGACCCGCCCCTGGTAGGGGAACACGAGGCCGACGTGGGAGTAGGGGCTGTGAGTGAAGATCCGGATCGCCTGGCTCGCCAACCCACGGCCACGGAAGAGGAGGACGTCGCCGAGGTGGAAGTCGCGCCGCACGCTGCCGTAGGTCTTTCGCTCCGCACGCGCCCGCCTGGCGCGCACCTCCCGCGCCACGGCGCTCCGCTTGCCGACCGGTCCGCTCGCGGCTCCGATCATGGCTGCGGAAGCGTAGCACGCCGCAGCGTGGACACGACGCGGATACCGACGGTGGTTGTCGGGAGATCGGTCCCTATTTGGGCTCGGGCGGGAACTTCGCGAGCAGCATCTTGATCGCCCTGACAACCCGGTCGCTGGTCTTTTCCGGGTTGTCCACTTGCGCGCGTCCCTTGGCCATGCCGCGCCACACGATGTTCCCGGTGTGCGCGTCTTTGAACGTGATCGTTATTTCCGCCGCCACAGAAACGGACCCACCTGTCGAGATGCTCGCACCCACGGGCATGCCCCAGGGGGCCCACGCGAGCGTGCCAGCGGGGGCGTTGTCCCCGCTCATGGTGGGGTCCGCGAAGGGCGTGAGCCCGACCAGCAGGTCGGGCTTGGCGGGGTCAAACGTGAAGCCCTTGGGACTCAGAACATCGGCGATGGTTCTCTCGGCCAGAGCCTGGCGGTACTCCTCGCCCAACTGACGGTCCTTGCGGAAGCCAAAAGTGTGGTACTGGGAGAAGTCCACGCCGCTATCGGACATGCCGCCGATCTCGATGCTCGAACTGCATGCGAGCGTGATCCCCGACAAGGTCGCCAGTACGACTGCGAGGAGTCCACGTGTTGGCATTCGATTCCTCCGTGAGCCGGATGCCGATCCTTCGGCCCAGTTCTCCGGTCATCGTAGCAGTAAATCTGGGCTGTGCACGGATGCGGGTCTTCCAGTGAACACCAGGTGGGTGGTCGCTAGCTCGTCCGGTCGTGAGTTGGGCCCGACCCCGAAGGGCCTACTCTTCAGGCAGAATCCATGGTAGTAAACGAAAACAGTGCCTCGCACACGCGAAGGCGCGGGGTTCGTCGGGAGGCTTGAGTGTTTTTCACGATCCTGGTTACCGCCGGTACGCTGCTCCAGGCGTACGTCTTCTGGCGTGCGGCGTCGGTGCCCGTGATCAAGAGGTGCGTCCCACGGCGGGTGCTGTTTGGCCTGGGTGTGGTGCTGTGGGTGAGTCTCTTCCTATCTTTTGAGCTCGGGCACGGCGGTTCAGGGGCGCTCGCCCGGCTGTTTGAGTTGTTCGGTATGACGTGGCTGGCGGTGCTGTTCCTTGCATCCGTCGCGCTCCTCGTGACGGACGTCATCACGGGGTTCGGGTTCCTCTTGCCCAAGCTGGCGCCCCGATTGCGAGGCTGGGTCCTGCTCGCTGCGGGTGCGCTCTCGGTGTTTGCGCTGCTTCAGGGGATGCGACCACCGATCGTGCGCGACTATCAGGTCCGGTTTGCCGGCCTTCCCACGAATCTGGACGGCACGGTCCTGGTCGCCCTCTCCGACCTCCACCTCGGAAGCCTGCTGGGCGAGCGCTGGCTCGCCGCACGGGTGGCGCAGGTTAAGGCGCTGCGGCCGGACATCGTTGTGCTGCTGGGCGATCTCCTCGAGGGCCATGGCCAGGCCGAAGGCGACCTCCTCGCGGACTTTCAGCGCCTCTCCGCACCGCTCGGCGTGTGGGCCGTGACGGGCAACCACGAGTCACACGGGGGGCGCACATCGAGCGCGCGCCTGCTGGAGGCGACGGGCTTCCGGGTACTGCACGATCGCTGGGCCGAAGTCCGGCCGGGTCTCGTGATCGCCGGCGTGGACGACCTCACCTCACGCCGCCGGGCCGGCGTGGGAGGCGACCCCATCCGGCAGGCGCTGACCGGTCATCCTCCCGGGGCCACGATCCTGCTCTCGCACACGCCCTGGGAGGCCGAGAAGGCGGCCGCTGCGGGGGTGGGCCTGATGCTCTGCGGCCACACCCATGGCGGGCAGATCTGGCCGTTTGACTACCTCACGCGTGCCGTCTACCCGCTGCTGGGTGGACGGTACGAGGTCGACGGCATGTCGGTCATCGTTTGCCGGGGCACCGGGACGTGGGGACCGCGCATGCGCCTTTGGCGCCCGAGCGAAATCCTCCGAGTGAGGTTACGGACGGGCTCCGCAGCCGTGGCCCACAACTCTGGTCGCTCCTGACCCCGGGGTCCTTCTTGGCGGGTGGCGTTCAAGGATCCGCCGGCCCGTTTGCCTCCACGAGCTTCATACCCATGAGGCCGGCGGCGAGCGCCGAGGCCTCAAACGGAAGGTTGCCGGCCTCGCCGCGACAGAGCGGTTAGATAGTGAACGGGATCACCACATTGCTCTCTGGCAGATGGATCAGCAGCTCGTAGGTGCCCTTGTGGATGGTGCCGGGGAGCTTGAAAAACAGGCGGCCGTAGCTGTTGTGGAAGTCGTCGAGCCACTCCGAGTCGAACATCAGGCCGATCCCGCTCGGGGGAAAGAAGCGGAGGAGCCTGTAGCGGAGCGGAAGCAGGAGGCCCAGCGGTTCCCTGGTTGCGTTGTCCTTGGTGATGCTCCAGGCAAGCTCGCGATAGCCGTTGTTGAACTCCCTGGGGGTGGCGAGCGGGATTACCAGACCGGACGGCGTCCGCAGGGAAATTGCGTTCCTTGGCACCTCGATGGGGTCCCTTGCTGCTGCCATCACCGTGTCGAGCATCAGCCAGTGCCCCTCCGGGTTGAACTTGGGGTAGCGGTAGGAGAGCGCGATGTCCACCTGCGGGCCGTGATACACAATCGACGTGGCGCCGACCTGGCGTACCTGTTGATCCGGTTTGGCGTTGGCCCAGAGAGTGCCGCCGAACAACAGACTCCCCGCGGCCGCGGCCAGGGTTGCCCAGCGATTGAAGTAAGTGTTTCTCATGGTGTCCTCCACGCCGGACGCGATGCCGACCGTCGCCCGGCTCGGTGCGGCGCGTGTGGCGCTGCGCCACCCTCGCATAGTGCATAGGGCGTGCCAGGTACCCTCGATCACAGGAATGTCACGGCGTGTGTCTGTTGGCCCCGCAGCACACGGTAGCGCTCGACCGTTCCGAACGGACGGGTGCCCCGGCGCGCCCCTGGCGTCCACTCCAAGGGACGGAAGAGGACGCTGTGCGCGGTGAGCGGGCGTGCGCGACCGTGGCGAACGCCCGACACCAGGTCGCCCGGCGCCGCTGGAGTGCTCTGGTGCCGCTCCCCGTTACGATGTGGGGCAGCGAGCCCCGGAGAACCCGTGGCCACGCCCGAGCATCCTCCCCGGAGCGTTTGAGATCCTGGTCCGGGAGCGCCGAGCTGCCGCCAGCGGACAGCACAGTGCGGTTTCCGAGAAAAGGCATGATAATGACCGGCCCGCCAGCAGAGCTGTGCTGGCAAGGAGTATTCCATGATGAGAACCCTAACGACACTGTGCCTCTCACTCTGGCTGACGTCGGCAGCGATTGCGCAGCCCGTGCAGCCGCCTTCTGCGCACCCAGACGCCCGCACACTTGAGGAACTGTCGGCATCGTTCGAGCACATAGCGGAGCGCGTCTCGCCCTCGGTGGTCCAGATCTTCACCTCCGGCTACTCGGTCGGTTCGGGACCGTGGGGTGTGGTGATGAGGCGTGCCGGCGAGGCGTCGGGTGTCTTGATTGACCCGGCAGGCTACATCGTCACCAACGCTCACGTCGTGCACACCGCGAGGCGTATACAGGTGCAGCTCGCGCAACGGGTGGAACCGCTGGGGTCGCAACGTCCGGTCGTGCGCCCCCAGGGCGGAAGGGTCGAGGCTCAGCTCGTCGGGATCGACATAACGACGGACCTGGCGCTCCTCAAGATACCGGCAACCGACTTGCCCGCCCTGGAGCTCGGCGATTCCGACGCATTAAGACAGGGGCAGGTTGTCCTCGCGTTCGGCTCGCCGCTCGGCCTTGGGAACACCGTGACCATGGGTGTGGTGAGCGCGGTCGCGCGCGAGGTCAGCCCCGACGACATGATGGTCTACGTGCAGACCGAC
>DATKMD010000231.1:0-6460 GCA_035542075.1 Thermoanaerobaculaceae bacterium | reverse complement strand
ATCCACGCCCGCGCGAGGCGCCCTCTCCAGAGCCTTGCGAACCCTGCGAAGGAACTCGCTGGGCTCGAACGGTTTTTGCAGCACGTCGAGTTGGTTCTCGGGCGCCTCCTGGACCGACTCCGCGTTCAAAGGGTAGCCGCTGATGAAGAGGACCGGTAATGCGGGGCGTGTCCGTCTCAGCAGAGCCGCAAGCTCGGGCCCGTTGCGGCCGGGCATGCCGATGTCGCTCACCAAGAGGTCGAGTCGCGGCTCTTGATCTGCTGCGGCCAGGGCCTGGTCGCTGTCCGCGCAGGCCGCCACCTTATAGCCCGCCCGCGAGAGGAGCCGCTCCACGAGTGAACGCACGCTGGGGTCGTCCTCCACGAGAAGGACACGTTCTCCTCCCCCAGGCGCGGCGCCCTCCCCGACGGCTGGGGCGGCCGAATGCAAATCCTCACCGGCAGGCAGGAAGACCCGGAAGCGAGCACCCTTGCCCGGTGAGCTCTCCACCGCCACTTGGCCGCCGCTCTGCGCGGCGATGCCGTGCACGGTGGCTAGCCCAAGGCCCGTCCCGCGTCCGCGCGGCTTGGTGGTGAAAAAGGGCTCGAAGATGCGGGCCTGCACTTCGGGGCTCATTCCTGTGCCGGTATCGGCCACCTCGAGGAGCGCCTGGCGACTTGCCGCGAGCGAAGAACCGAGCGCCGCGGCATCCGCCTGGTCGAGGGTGCGGATCTGAACCGAGACCGTGCCCCCGTCCGGCATGGCGTCGCGGGCGTTGCCCACGAGGTTCAACAGCACCTGCTCGAGTTGGGCACGGTCGGCAAGGACTGGCGTGGCCTGGGTGGCGTCCAAGGCCAGCAGATGATGCTCGCCGAGGAGGCGCGTGAGGAGGCGGGAGGTGCCGGACACCACCTCCGCGAGGTCCAGAGCCTCGCTTCGATGGACGTCTCGACGAGCGAACGCCAACAACTGCTGCGTGAGCGCGGAGCCACTACGGCGTGCACCCTGGATTTCCTCCGCCAGCTCTCGGACACCAGGGTCGGCGTGCTCTGCGAGCAGGGTGGCGTTGCCAGCCACCGCAGTAAGCAGGTTGTTGAAGTCGTGGGCCACTCCGCCGGCCAGCTGTCCGATCATCTCGAGTCGCTGCGCGTGACCGAGCCGCTCCTCCACGAGGCGACGTTGAGTCACGTCCCGCAGGACGACCAGCGAGCGACCGTCGGCGGCCGCGGCCTCGCCGGCGCGCGCCGAGATCTCAAGGCTCCTGGGCGTCCCCTCCACGGAGGAGAGGACGAGGAGCAGCGGTGCCCCCGGTCGTGCGGCCGCGTCGAGGTCCACGGCCCCCGTTGCACCGGCTTGGAGCAACGCGGTCTCGAAAGGAATGCCGATCAGCGTCTCGGAGCTCGCGCCGAGAAGCACGGCGGCTTTCGCATTCGCCATCGCGATGCGGCTGGTCTGGTCGAGCGCCACCAGGCCATCCGGAGCCGATTCGAAGAGGTGGGCGTACCGCTGCCGCTCAAGCTCCGACTCCTTGAGCAGCAGGCCGTAGGACCGGCGAGCTGCCCTCCCCAACACGGCACCGCCGAGCGTCGTTAGGACGGCGACCAGTACCCAGTGGGTGGTGCTGCCGAACTGGTCCGGAGCCCATGACTGGCGGAGGGTGGCTACGCCCACGAGCAGGGCTCCCGTGGCGGCAGCAAAGCCGAGCGCAGCCATCGAGCCGACCATGAGCCCGGCCGCCACCGCAAGGACCGGGTAGACGAGCGCGGACGCGGAGCGCAGCCCTCCGACGCCGAACGACATGGTAAAGCTGCACTCCAGCCAAACGGCACCTAGAGTGAGCGTCGCAGCTAGACGTTGGCGGCGCGGGGTAAGGGCGAAGGCTACGCTCGTGAGGAGGGCCGTGGCGAGTTCGGTGAGGCGGCCGTAGGCGTCCCACGGCAGGAAGAACAGGGCGTGCAGGAAGACCACGGTGTAGCCCACCGCCGCGAGCGCGATTCCGGAACGCACCCAGCCGAGCGGTTGGGCCGACCTCGGTGGGTCTCGACGCTGCATCATGGGAGTGAGGAGGCGGGGTCGCCGGGCTTATCTTTCACGACCGGGATCGAGCCGTTCCATGAGGACCGGCTGGGGAAGCCGCAGACCTTGCCTCCGAGAACCGAGGGGAGAGCGGGCGAAAAGCCGACCTTGAATGCGCCCTCGGGGCGCGGGTCCTCATGGATGAACCCCGTGGCGTGGAGGTTTGCAAACCCCGACACCTTGCGGGCGGTCCCCTCCCCCTTCGCAGCGAGGGTGACCTCCGGGGATGGGGCGGGTAGGGCCTTGGCCCACTCGAACTTGGTGGCGATCCGGGTCCTCATGCGATCCCCGCGCTTCGAGAGCTGCACTCTGGCGGATGGGTCCGCATCGTCCCCCTATGCAGATGCCGTACCTAGCCAGGCGAGGCCGATTCCTTGCGGCCCTTGCAAAGGCTTGTTCCTTTAGCCCCTTCGTCCGGATCTCTGCAGTGAGACCCGTGTCTTCAGCCACCCTGGGTCGAGATTTCGGCCATCCAAGTGACCCACCCCTGACTGTGGGCGTTCATGCCACACTCGTTCCTTCAAGGCGATCGAAGCCGGAGAAGCGGCGGCCTTTCGGCGCGAGGACCAGCATGGCGACGATGGCCGCTGCCCCGGCTTCCTCAGCACGAACCTCCTCGTCGCGCGGCTCGCTCCCTGACAGGCTGAATGGCGTGAAGGTAGAGAGCTGCGCTACCCCAGCCAGGCATGCGCGGATCCGCGCAGGTTCCACCCTTCGGAGGCAACTAGGGCAGCTGATCGCGGACAGGAAGTGGGGGGTGCTCTTTCCTGGCAGCCAACGCACAAGCCTGTATTCTCAGAGAGTCGGCGATCATCCGGCAAGTTACGGCAAGAGCCCGTCGGACCTGCGAGAGGCTACCCCGAACGGTTTACCTGTCATGCGGCTTCTGCCGCGAGAGATCGTCATCGAGACGGTCAACCTCCAGGACAAGCCCAGGCACGCTCGCACCGACGGCGGCAAGCAGGTCATGTAGGGAATGAAGAAGGAGTCGGCCCCGCACCCCGCCGGCGCTCGCGCCGGGCAGGGGCGGACCTCCTCGCCGACCGGCGCGCCAGCGCAAGGAGAACTCATGTCGGTCGCAGGTCTCGCCCCCCTCTTCCACCCCGCAAGGCGGCTGGCGATCCCCATCATGACCCACCCCGGCATCGACCGGATCGGGAAGCAGGTCATCGACTGCGTGACCGACGGCGCCGTCCAGGTGGCGGCCATCGTCGAGCTGGCGCGCGCCTACCCCACCGCGGCTGCGACATCGGTGATGGACCTGACGCTCGAGGCCGAGGCCTTCGGGGCCCGTATCGTCTTCTCCGACCACGAGATCCCCACCGTGAGCGGCAGCCTGGTGGGCGACCTCGCCTCGGTGCAGGCGCTGCGGGTCCCGGCCCCCACCGCCCGCCGGCTGGAAATGGTACAGCGCGTGGCCCGGGAGGCGGCGGCAGCCATCACCGACAGGCCGGTGCTGGCCGGGTGCATCGGCCCGTTCTCGCTGGCGGGACGGCTCTTCGGGATGACCGAGATCATGACCGCCTGCCTGCTCGAGCCGGAGACCATCCACCTGCTCCTCGAGAAGTGCACTGCCCTGCTCGTCGAGCACGCGCGCCTTCTCAAGGCGGCGGGCTGCGACGGCCTCATCATGGCCGAGCCCGCCGCCGGATTGCTCTCCGCGGAGCAGTGCGACGAGCTCTCCTCGGCGTACGTGCGGCGGGTGGTGGAGGCCGTCCAGGACCCGGGTTTCCTCTTCGTCCTCCACAACTGCGGCAACCGCGGGCAGGTGACCGGGTCCATGGTCTCGACCGGCGCGAAGGGGCTGCACTTCGGCAACCAAGCGGACATGCTGCAGGCGCTGGAGGAGGTTCCTCCCGACCGGCTGGTCATGGGGAACCTCGACCCAGCGGGCCTTCTGAAGATGGGGACCGCCGCGGAGGTGAAGGCCGCGGCCGCGGGCCTGCTCGGGGCTACCGCCGGCTATCCGAACTTCATCCTCTCCTCCGGCTGCGACACGCCGCCGGGGGTGCCGGAGGCCAACATCGCCGCGGTGTTCGAGGCGGTGGCGGAGGCGTCCCACGCGTAGTCCGCCGGCTCGAATCGTCGGCAGAGGGCGCGTCTCTGGGGGGGTCGGCCGGTTCGTCGCTCCGGACCCCGATCACCTGTCGTGCCACCCCCCTCCTTGGTCGATGATCACCAACTCGGCGGCCTTGAGCCCACGCGCACCCAAACCCCTGAGGAGGCGAACCCTCCCGCGCCGTCCTCGGTGGTCACCATGCCGAGGCCGAGCGCCCTCACCTGTTCGTCCCGGCAAAGGAAGACGTTGCCCGGCTTGAGGTCGCGGAGGAGCATCCCCTGGGTGGGGGCGAGGGCGATCTCCCGAGCCACCTCCGCTGCGGCGCGGTGGGCCTCGCGCAAAGGGACGGACCCCTTGGTAGGACGCTCGGCCAAGGTCTCACCGCGGAGGAGCCAGCATCGTGACCTCTCGACCGGCGCTGCGAAGGGCAGCCGGCACAACGTCCACCTGCGGCGAGCGCGCTCGACACGGCCTGGGCCTCGACCAAAACAAGCTGGTCCGCGGGTTGGCGGCGCGGAGGAACGTAGCGATGGTCGGCTGACGCAGACAGAGAGACCGAGGCGAGCGCATGGCCTCGCCGCGGAGCGGCGAAAGGGTTGAACACGTCAGGCGGACCGAACGTCGGGCGGCCCGCCACTACGCCGTCGAGCTTCCCGACACGCCGTAGCCATTGCAGGTCCACATCCTCTCACCGGCCTGCCAGGTGGGCGGGGCAGACAAGAGAGGGCACGAGAGGACCATGGGAAGGGGGGTCAAGCGGCGCGCCCCGAGGACGCTTCCGCGGGGACAGCGCTGAGCTTGACAGTGTGTGGCCTACCGTCCGGCGTGCGCAACAGGTATGCGACCACCTCTTCTCCATTGGCGTGACCGAGGAGGCGGAGCACGAGTTCCATCTCCGTGGCAAGGGATCGATCGACGCCCAGCCCTTGCAGGGTACGCGCAGCGAGGGCGAGCGGCGTCGCCTCGACGGAGGTGCTTTCGGGCTTGAACGGCTTGAGCTCCGGCTCCGGTAGCACGGGGGTGAACTCCTTCACGAGAAGGTTCCTGAGACCAGCCAACACTGCGGATGGCTCCAACTTGGTGACGTCCCTTCTTCTCCCGGGCCCTGCACGTCTTTGGACCCACGCGACGAATGTGCTGCCGAGGCGGCCCCTCGTCCAATACATCGAGGGCGGAAGATCGATAACGACGGGTTATCTTTGCATCTCGGCCAACCCCGGGGGGGCGCCGACCGGCGACGAATGCAAGCAAAGCGCACACGAATGTCACCGAGGCGCGGCCCATCAGCGCAGGGCCACGCGGCGGGAGGCCGCGGGGTCACCCCAAGAGGAATTGAGGGTGGAAGTGTGAGGGAGTGGCGGTCGTTCGTCGAAGGTCGTGGAAGCGATCGGCTTGGGGGAACCGCTCCAGGCATCAGCACCATCCCCCACAGGGGACAATCCGCGTCCGGAGGGTGCTCCCCCCCCGGCTCACGAGCTCCGTCCGCGCGAGATCTTGGCGCGAGGCGAGGACATCGAGCTCCGGGCGGCCCGCGTTCGGAAGGCAGCGCGAAGGGAGGCGAACAGAGCGACGAGGATGGCCGAGGGACGCGGACACCCCTTGCACCGACGGGTTCGCCACCTCGGTCGTCGTCATGATCGCAGATCGCGACCGCGCCCACTCCTTGCGGACAAATGAGCGGCGGGGCCGATTTCGGCGTCGGAGTTGGTATCATCCCGCCTGCCCATCGGGCCCAGCCGAGGCCCGGCGTGCGGGAGGCGCCCATTGACCGAGACCAACCTCCGCGAAGCCTACCGCGCCTACATCGAATGCCTGAACGCGCAGGACTGGGCGCGGCTGGGCGAGTTCGTCCACGACGATGTCCAGCGCAACGGCAGGCGGCTCGGGCTCGCGGGCTACCGGCAGCAGCTGGAGCAGGACTTCCGCGAGATCCCCGACCTCCACTTCGACATTGAGCTGCTGATCGCCGACCCGCCCTGTCTCGCGGCCCGGTTGTCGTTCGCTTGCACGCCGGCCGGGATGTTCCTAGGCCTTCCGGTGAATGGGCGGAGGCTAGCCTTCGCCGAGAACGTGTTCTACGAATACCGGAACGGGAAGATCGTGCAGGTGTGGTCGGTCATCGACAAGGCGGCCATCGAGGCCCAGCTCTCACATGACATCCCCGTTGGTTGATCCAAAGCTGGCATAGTCGAGGGGCCAGCAGCGGAAGAGGGTGCTCGAGCGGATCAGCTCGGGGTCCGCGGTGGGTTGGCGGCAGCCTTCACTGAGCAGTTCCTCCAGTTCCTCGAGGGTATCGACCCGCTGGTTGGCCACGGCCTCGGGGAACATAGGCCACAGGTGCTCGGC
>DATKMD010000230.1:0-7783 GCA_035542075.1 Thermoanaerobaculaceae bacterium | reverse complement strand
CACCTCTACGGAGTATTCCTCTCCAGGCAAGTGGGTGGCCTCGAGGAGGGGTTACGGCACCTCGACCAGGCCGTGAGGCTCGAGCCCAACGACGTGAAGATCCTGCTCGATGCGTCCAAGGCTTTCGCCCGCGCCAGGATGTTCGCCCGTGCCACGCGCTTTGCGCAACAGGCTTCGCAACTGGCTCCGGGCGATCCCGCGGTCGAAAAGTGGATGGAGCAGCTCGCCAGCGGGGCCGAGGGTGGGGGGGCCCGCTAGCATGGCTCTCCGGGAGGCGCCGCGCCGTGATCTTTGAGTCGCTCGGGGTGACGGACCGCGGCGTGCGTCGCCACCACAACGAGGATCAGTTCCTCGTCCGCGATGAGCTGACTCTGTACGCGGTCGTGGACGGAATGGGCGGTCACGCCGCGGGTGAGGTCGCGGCAGACCTCGCGATCCGGGAGGTGGAGCGAGCGGTCGAGGCCACCCGGGACTTCGAGGACGCGACGTGGCCCGAGGACTGGGATCCGAACCTCACCGTGAACGCCAATCGCCTCGTTCACGCGATCGTGTCGGCTCACCGAAGGATCACGGGCGCCGTTGGTGAGGACACAGCGCTCAAGGGCATGGGCGCCACGATCGTGGCGGCCCTGCTCAACGCGGAGTACGAGCAGCTCACGGTTGCGCACGTTGGGGACAGTCGTGCCTATCTCTACCGCGATCACGCTACTGAGTTGATCACATCCGACCACTCGTGGGTCCACGAGCAGGTCCTCGCCGGACTGCTGAGCGAAGAAGCGGCCCGCAACCACCCTTTGAAGAACGTGGTGACGCGGGCGCTGGGCGGAGCTCAGGAGCCCGCCGTGGACATCGTGGAGCGCCCCCTCGCCGTTGACGACCTCCTGCTGCTCTGCTCGGATGGCCTCAACACGATGCTGTCGGACGCGGAGATCAATACCGTGCTCGGCCGCGCCACGGATCTCAGGGAGATTGCAAGTCGGATGATCCGGGAGGCCAACCGGAAGGGTGGCGTGGATAACATCACGGTCATCCTTGTCCGCGTTCGGCCTTGACGCGTGTCTCTTCGCAAAGTATTGTGATCCCATGAGGGTAGGCCGTATCCGGGTCGCGACGGTCGTCGGCGCACTTGCGCTTTCCGCCGCTCCCATGCAGCTCGGTGCCGCGCCGATGCGCGAGCGAGTGCGGGAGGTTGCGTTCGAAGTGGAGCGCTCCCCTGCCGCGCAGGCGACCTATGCCGCGTGCGCGGAAGTCATCCGGGCCCTCGCTCAGCGCGGTTGGGACACTGGGCGCGTCCGCGTGAGGATCCAGAGCAACCCGTTCGATGCAACGGCATCGCCGGCGGATGTCATCCTCGGCGCAGGGGAGCCGAGCGATGACAGCGCGTTCGTCCTCGCGACAGCCATCGTCGAGCGGCAGCTCAGGCGCAACGCTGACCCCTCAACGGCGCGCGTTCTCGCGCAGTCCGTTGCCGCCCACTTAAGCCCGCCCGGCACCGCTAGCCGCTTGCGCTGGGAGCTGTCGTGGCTGGCACGGCTGGGCCAGGGTGAGATCGTGACCACGGCACTTCCCGAGGCCCTCTGGCGGACCGGCGCCGATGCGGCGGTGCGCCTGGCTTTGCAGGGAGGCTGGCCGGACTCGGGGATGGAGGCACTCGCCGCATACGGGGTGGAGGAGCCGTTACGGGTCGTCGGTGAGATCGCCCTTGCCGGGCTGCTCGATCCTGAAAACCTCGGTTTCCATGGGTCCGCTGCCGCCGATCTCGCAACGTCGATCACGCAACGCGAGTCCACCGTCAGGTTCCCCAGCGCCGGACTCCGCATCGTCGCCTTCCCGGCGGATGTCAGCGCGGTTGCCGTCCTTCCCATCCAGAGCGAACGGGCAGAGGCGTGGGTGGCGGTGCGCTACGCGCTCACCGGCGGCTTTGACGCGGTGCCGCTGAGCCCCCGAGCCGAAGTCGCGGTGCCGCTCAGGGGTCTCGCCTGGGCGGGCGTTGTCGTCGTCGCCCTGGACGACGAATCCTCGATGTCGCTCGCGGTGCGCCCGCTGGCCGACTACCCCGTGCGAATCAAGCGGTGGGACTTCCTGGCCGGAGACCAGACGGTCACGCTGACCTGGGAGACAGAGCACCACGACGGTCTGAGGGCTTTCGTCGTCGAGGCCCTGCAGGCCGACGCGAGCGCCTCTTGGAGCGTCCTCCGACGCACGGTCGTGCCCGTCGGGGAAAACGGTGAAACCTCTTTCGGGTACGCCTTCGTGGATGAAGCGTCGGACGAAGTGGCCGCCTACCGGCTGCTCGCGCTGACGGCGGATGGCTTCCTCGCGGAGGTTGGCTCGTTCCCCCTGCGCGGCAAGCCGTAGCTCAAGCCAGCACCAGCCGCACCATTCCCCAGGCCAGCGCCCCGAGAACAAGGACCGGCAGCGCGAGGACGAGGAGTATGGGCAGTCCCAGCAGCAAGACCACGGCGCCGAACGCCAGCCCGATCGCCACCTTGAGGAAGACGAACATCAGCCTGAACGGAAGCAGGATCAGCTTGATCAGGACCATGACGACCGCCAGCGCGAACCCGATCGCCAGGAGCACGGCAGCGAGCGTAAATAAGGTCAGCATGGCAGATACACTCCCCACAGCCAGTACGAGAAACCGCTTGAAAAGGTTCAGCCCGGCCGGGGCCGGGGGCAGGCGAGCCTAAAATGGCGGTAGATGCCACTTCCCCGCAGAGCGCGGATCCTGGTCCGCATTCACGCGGCCCGGGAGGGAGGCCGCTTCTAGCATGACGCGAACGCTCCGCCGGTTGCTGGTCGTCGGCCTGGCCGCGGCAGTGATCGTGGCGGCTTCCGCGGGGGTCTGGCTCGCCATCCCTGGCGAGGACCTCGCCCGATGGCGGGAAGGCCCGCCACCCCGACCCTGGGCGACCTGGCAGAGGCAGGACGAGCTCTGGCGGGAGGAGGGGAGTCAACGGCGGGTCGAGCACACATACGTTCCCCTCGCCTCAATCTCGGTCGAGCTCCAGCTGGCAGCGCTGGTCGGCGAGGACATCGACTTCTTCGGTCACGGGCCGGTCGACCTCGACGCAATCCTGGAGGCCGTCGAGACGCGCAAACCCGGAGCGCGGCTGCGAGGCGCCTCGACGATCACCCAGCAGCTCGCGAAGAACCTATTCCTCTCCGGAGAGCGAACGCTCTGGCGCAAGCTCAGAGAAGCGAAGCTTGCCTGGTGGATGGAGCGGCGCCTGGGAAAGCGTCGAATCCTCGAGCTCTACCTCAACGTCGTCGAGTTCGGGCCCGGACTGCTGGGTGCGGAGGCTGCGTCGAGGCATTACTTCGGGACGCCAGCGAGAGAGCTCGACGCGGCGCAGGCGGCCGGATTGGCGGCCGCAATCCCTGCGCCGGGCCGCGACAACCCTTCGACGGAGACACGACGGTGGCGCTTCCGTCGCTCCACCATCCTCCGCCGAATGGACAGGGCGGAGTGGCTCAGGAGCCTGCTGACGAGGCTTTCGGAGGCGCAAGGCGGGTGAAATGTCGGGGCCGCATCTGCCCGGCCCGGCCTTGCCATCCGCAGTCAATCTCACTACAGTCGTGGGCCATGGCCGGGACCCCAGGGCCTTCGTTCCTCGCTCCCCTCGAAGAGCTGCGCCAGCGGCTCGCAGAGGCTGAGCGCGGCGGCGGTGCGGGGAGCCGGGTCGAGATCGCGCGCTTGAGGGCCCAGCTGGAGGAAGAGGCCAGGCGCGTGACCGAGAACCTGACCCCGTGGCAGCAGTGTCAGCTCGCCCGGCACACGGACCGTCCCTACTGCCTCGACTACATCCGAGGCCTCTTCACCGATTGGGTCGAGATTCACGGCGACCGCAGGTTCGCGGACGACCCGGCGATCGTCGCGGGCCTGGCGCGCCTGGACGGAGAGAGCATCGCGCTGGTGGGGCACCAGAAAGGACGCGACACGCGCGAGCGGCTTTACCGGAACTTCGGCCAGCCTCGCCCCGAGGGCTACCGCAAGGCGTTGAGGGTGATGCGAATGGCCGAGAAGTTCGGGCGCCCGATCGTCAGCCTGGTGGACACCCAGGGTGCATCCCCCGGGATCGACGCGGAGGAGCGCGGTCAGGCCGAGGCGATCGCGCACAACCTCAGGGAGATGGCGTCCCTCACCGTGCCCATCGTCGTGGTGGTCACCGGGGAGGGCGGCTCCGGCGGCGCGCTGGCGATCGGGATTGGCGATCGAATCCTCATGATGGAGCACGCCATCTACTCCGTGATCTCGCCCGAGGGGTGCGCAGCGATACTCTGGAAGGACCAGGCGGAGGTGCAAAAGGCAGCGAGCGCCCTGCGACTGACGGCGCAGAACCTCCTGCAGCTCGGGGTCATCGACGAGATCATTCCGGAGCCGCTGGGGGGCGCCCACATGGACCCGAACCAGGCCATCAGGACCGTGGGCAGCGCGATTCGCAAGGCTCTCGTCGAACTGCGTCGTATCAAGCGGGACGAACTGCCCCGGCGCCGCTTCGCAAAGTTCCGCACCCTGGGCCAGTTCATCGAACGGTGAACCCCCGCCTCTCCGCCCTCCGGCGTCTCTCCCTTGTCCTCCTCCTCCTGTGGGTCGCAGTTCTCGTCGGAACGTACCTCCAGCGCCACTTCCGGCGCCAACCCCAGAGCGAGCCGGTAGAGGTCGAGGCAACGGCTGCGGAGGGACAGGAGCAGCCGGTCAGGGTCCACAAGGGCTTCGTCTACTCGGACACTCTCGGCATCGAGCCCAACTTCCGCATCGCCGCGCGGGAGGCGGTGGAGTTCAGCTCGGGGTGGTACGAGTTTCACGACGCCCAGGTCTCGCTCTACCACGAGGGGCGCGTAGCGTACGGTTTGCTCTCGGATGGCCTCCGATTCAACCCGGAGCGGCACGAGGCGCACACCGTGGGCCACGCCGAGGTCTCCCTTCAGGGGGGGATCGCGATGAGGGCGACCGGCTTCTCGCTTGGAGGGGCCGAACGGATCCTCCAGAGCGAGGGTCCGGTCACCTTTGCCGGGCCCGGCTGGGGCGGGCTCGCGGGCAGCGCCCGGAGCTCACTCGAGAAGAACACGATGGAGCTGCGGGACGCAATCTCCGTCACATGGCGCGACGAGAAGGCCACGACCTCGACCATCCTACTGGCACCTCGCCTCGTGTATGACCGTAACAGCTCGCTCGCTCGGTTCCCCGACGGCCTGACCGTGCTTCGCGGCAGCATGGAGACGAAAGCGACGCAGGCGGAGGTCCAGCTCTCTGGACCGGAGGGCACGCTTCGTAAGCTCTCGCTTGAAGGCCCTGTGCTCCTCGACGGCACGCTCGATGACGGCACCGACGTCCAAGCCCGGTTGGGGAGGACCGAACTGGAGGCGATTGCCGATGGGCGCTACCGGCTGACCGTCGAGCCCGCCTCATCGACGGGCTGGGTGGCGGCGAGGATCGCGGACCCGGCCACCGGGTGGCGCGAGTTTCAAGCGTGGCGGGTAGCGGGCGAGAGAACCCGGACAGAGTGGGAATGGCTTGAGGGCCAGGGTCTGGCGTGCGGCGAGGAGGTGCAAAAAGGCGAGGACCCGCGCAGGGTGCAGGCTGCTACCATGCGTCTCGTCTTCGATGGAGGGCAGCCCAGGGTCGTGCGTGCAAGCGAGAACGTTCGTGTCGAGACCGGCGACCAGTGGGCCGACGGTGGCGCGCTCGAGTACTCGATGGGGTCGCGGAGCTTCACGATGCTGCCCGCCGGGGGCAAGAGGGTGCTGCTCGGGGGTCCGGACTCCACCGCATGGTGCGACCGCCTGCAGGGCGACGCAGAGGGCGCGGTGGTGGCGCACGGGCAGGTGATTGGTCTGCTGCAGCGCTCAGGGCTGATGGGCCAGGACAAGGCCCCGGTGCGGTTCGCGGCGGCTGCCGCGAGCGCAAGGGAAGGTGGTGCCCACGTCTGGCTCGAAGGGGACGCGAGGCTGTGGCAGGGTGACCGTCTCGTGCGTGCCGACAGGCTGGATTATGAACGGGCGCAGGAGGTCGTCACCGGCCGCGGCGACGTCCTGACCACGGGGCGCACCGTCGAGGCCACGGGTCCCGGGCCGAAGTACGAGGTCCGCGCCAGGCAGCTCCGCTACGACCGCAACGCCGGTGTTGCAACGTACGAGGGGGACGTCACGCTCGAGGACCCGCAGGCGGACGCGTCGTGCCAGAGGCTCGTGGCCACGTTGGACGACAAGGGCAACCTCGTGCTCGCGGACCTGGACGGCGGGGTGACGATCCGCGACCGCGTCACCGCAAGGGTGATGAATGGTCAGAAGGCCCGCCTGACGGTGGAGGAGGGGTTCTTCGAAATCTGGGGGAACCCGGTGCTGGTGAAGGAACCTTCGGGGAACCAGGTGAAGGCCAACCGCCTGCAGTGGCAGCGCGTGTCCAACACCGTCGTCGTCCTCGGGGCGGAGGACAACCCAAGCGAGACGCTCTACCATCCCACCAGGGCGGTGGCCGCGCCGAAACCGGTCAAAGTGCCGACACCGAAGCCACCGAAGAGGGGGCCGCCATAGAAACGCCGCGTCTCGAGGCCAGAGGGCTCGTCAAGCGCTACCGAAAGCGCCCGGTCGTGGACGGTGTCTCACTCGACCTGCGGGGAGGCGAGGTGGTCGGGCTGCTGGGCCCGAACGGAGCCGGGAAGACCACGACCTTCTACATGCTGGTCGGCCTGGTTCAGCCCGATGCAGGAACCGTGTGGGTGGGCGAGAAAGACGTCACGAACCTTCCGATGTACCGGCGCGCGCGGCTCGGCATCTCGTACCTGCCGCAAGAGGCCTCGGTGTTCCGCCGCCTCTCGGTCGAGGACAATCTCTTCGGGGTCCTCGAATTGCTCGGTGTGCCCTGGCAGAATGCAACGGCCACCGTGTCCCAGCTCCTGGAAGAGTTCGGCCTCGAGAAGCTGCGGACGCAGCGGGCGGAGACGCTTTCGGGTGGCGAGCGGCGACGGCTCGAAATCGCGAGGGCGCTGGTCACCGAGCCCCGTTTCCTGCTCCTCGACGAGCCATTCGCCGGCATCGACCCGATTACGGTGCTTGACGTTCAGCGCCTGATTCGCCACCTCCGCCACAAGGGCTACGGGATCCTGATCACCGATCACAACGTGCGTGACACCTTGAAAATCACCGATCGGGCCTCTATCATCAAGGACGGCAAGGTTTTTGCAAGCGGGGATCCAGAAACCCTGGCGAGAGACCCACTTGTGCGGCAAGTCTATCTGGGAGAAGAGTTTCAGCTCTAGGCGATGGCACTCGAACAAAAGCTCCACCTCAAGCTGGCGCAAAAGCTGGTGATGACGCCGACGCTGCAGCAGGCGATCAAGCTGCTGCAGCTGTCGCGCCTCGAGCTGGAACAGGCCCTCGCCCAGGAGATTCAGGCGAACCCGCTGCTCGAGATGGCGGAAGAGAACCCCAGCGAGGAAGAGGCCAGCGCCGCCGAGGCGCCCGGAGACGCCGGGGAGGCTGCCCAGGGCGAAGAGGCCGCCGCACGGGCCGAGGAGGCCGCCGAAGACGAACGGGCAGGGGACACCGCAACGGCCGAGGAAGTCGCCAGGGCCGAGGAGGCTGCGACCTTCGAGGAGCCGGCGGCCACCGAGGGAGTCGCCTCGGCCGACGCGTTCGGCGAGGTCGAGCTCGACGCCCTCTTCGCCAACTACCTGCACGATGCCCCGAGCGTCGCGCCCGCCTGGGACGACAGTGAGGAGCGCTCGCTGGAGAACTCGCCGGGACGTGCGGAGAGCATGTTCGCCGATCTCTGCTCCCA
>DATKMD010000229.1:0-8681 GCA_035542075.1 Thermoanaerobaculaceae bacterium | reverse complement strand
GACGAGCCAAGTGCCGAAGCGGATGACAGAGGTGGGAGGAGTATCGTAACAACTGGTACCGCTACCGGGGGCAGGTCACGGCCAACCCGCACACTGGCCGCTTTCCGCCGGAAGGCCACCCGTTTCCTCTCGTGTATCATGCCCACAGGGCAACCCGGAGACTTTACGAGAGCTGCAACCCGTGGCCGAGGAAGGAGAGTACTGAAATGAAGAAGCTCATCCTTTTGTCCGTAGTTCTCGCGATGGCCGCCGCGGGGTCGGCGATGGCCCAGGCGGTGGTGAGCGAGACGGAGCGCGAGGCGGTTCGAGGCGTGCCCGACAAGTGGGGCGTCGCGCTCGGGAGCTTCTGGCAGACGTTCGACACCACGGTACGCCTTGACGGACAAACCCGAACCGGCACCGACATCAACTGGGAGCACGACCTCGGCATGGACAAGAACCGGACCGACTTCGAGCTGGCCCTCTTCTACCGCCTCGGCGACCGCCACCGCATCGACGTCATCTACACCGCCTGGAACCGATCGCACTCGAAAACGCTCGATCGGGACATCCAGTGGGGTGACACGATCTACCACGCCCATGCCAGCCTCGACAGCAGTCTCGACACAAAGCTGTTCAATATCATCTACAAATACGCGTTCTTCAACAACGGCAAGGTGAACTTCGGCCTCAACGGGGGCATCAGTTCGCTCT
This sequence comes from Thermoanaerobaculaceae bacterium, assembly GCA_035542075.1. Lineage (GTDB taxonomy): Bacteria > Acidobacteriota > Thermoanaerobaculia > Thermoanaerobaculales > Thermoanaerobaculaceae > RBG-13-68-16. The sequence goes on along the minus strand of DATKMD010000229.1, from coordinate 7,988 downwards.
GGTTGGATTTCAAGCTCTCCGGTCAGGCCAGCGTCTCGGGCTCCCCGGTCTCCGGAAGGGTGGTGGAGAGCAAGAGCCAGATTCTCCCAATCCCGGTAATCGGGGCGCACTTCGAGATGACGCTTTTGAAGAGGCTGTTCTGGCGGGCCGAGGGCAACTTCTTCGCGGCCAGCATCGCGGGCTACAACGGCAACCTCACCATCCTCAACACCTCGCTGGACTACTACTTCACCAGGAACGTTGGACTGGGCGGAGGGTTCGCGTCCAACGTGTTCAAGGTGACCACGAGCGGGTCGAGGGGTGGCGACCTGTTCGTGAGATATTCCTTCAGCGGCGTGTACGCGCACCTCGATCTGGCGTTCTGACAGGGCGTGCACGAGGCATCCGGTCCGGTTACTTGAGCATCTACCGGAGGGTTGGGGGTTCGAGCCCCTCCTGCGGAGCCACTTCCCCGTCTGGCTTTTCTGGTCGTGCCTACCGGAGAGACATCAGCAGCAGAGTGACCGCCGCGCCCAGGACCGCCCCCGCCAGAAGCCAGGCGATCCGCGCACGCCACGGCATCGCCGCGGGGGACTGGGCGGGCGGTGACGAAACGATCTCGCTCAGCTCGAAGGCGAGGTCGTAGGCCGCCTGCACGCGCTTGTCCCGTTCCTTCTCGAGGCAGCGCCGAACGATGCGCTCCAGGACCGGAGGCACGCTGGTCCCGAACGCGGACATCGGCGGAGTCTCGGCGTGCAGTATCGCCGACATCGTCTCGCCGACCGTCAGTCGCCCGAACGGCCTCGTCCCCGCGAGCATCTCGTACAGCAGCACTCCGAGCCCGAAGATGTCGGTGCGCGGGTCGGGGGTCTCTCCGCAGATCTGCTCCGGGGCCATGTACAGCGCCGTGCCCACGAACGTCTCCGGCTTCCCGGTGGGCGCCTCCGCGTCGCTCGGCGGTACCTCCTGGTGGGCGAGGCCGAAGTCCAGCACCTTCACGCCTCCGTCCGCCAGCAGGAAGACGTTCTCCGGCTTGAGGTCGCGGTGGATGATGCCCGCGGCGTGTGCGGCCGCCAACCCCCTGGCCACGGCGACTGCGATCGCCGTCGCGGTCCGCCACGGCAGCGCCCTCTTGGCCATGCGCTCGCGCAGGGTTTCGCCCCGCAGCAGCTCCATGACCGCGTAGTGGGTCCCCTCGTGCTCGCCGACGTCGAAGATGTTCAGGATGTTCGGGTGTGACAGCGAGGCGAGGATACGGGCCTCCCGCTGGAAGCGCGCCAGCTCCTTGTCCTCCGAGGCGAGCCCCTCGGCGATGATCTTGATCGCCACGTCGCGCTCCAGACGCTCGTCCCGGCCCCGATACACCTCGCCCATACCGCCGCTGGCCAGCAAGCCCTCGACGTGGTAGACGCCCAGCCGGGCCCCCGGCTCAAGCGGCATGACGAGGCCCCGTTTCGGATCGCCGATGTGCAGTCACGGGTCGAAGGATAACCCGAGCCGGCCTGCAACCCAACGCGCGCCACCCGCGCTACGATGCTGGCTCGTTGGAGGTGGCGAATGACGGATCTGGCCGACAAGGTCGCGGTGGTGACCGGGGGTAGCAGGGGTATCGGCCTGGCCATTTCGGGGGCGCTCAGCCGCGCCGGGGCCGCGGTCGTGGTCGCCGCGCGCCGGCAAGGCGACGTCGAGCGCGTCGCGAGCGAGTTGGGCTCCCGCGCCCTGGGCGTCACTTGCGATGTCCGGCGCCTTGAGGAGTGCGACCGGTTGGTGGCCCGGACAGTGGAGGCGTTTGGCCGCCTGGACATCCTGGTCAACAACGCCGGCCTCGGCGTCTTTGCCCCGGTGGAGGCGATGAGTCTTGAGGACTGGCACCGCCAGATCGAGACCAACCTCGACGGGGTGTTCTACTGCTGCCGCGCCGCCCTGCCCCATCTCAAACGGACCCGGGGCTGGATCATCAACATCGGAAGCCTGGCGGGCAAGAATGCGTTTGCGGGAGGCGCCGCCTACAACGCCACCAAGTTCGGGCTGCTCGGTTTTTCCGAGGCGCTGATGCTGGAGGTGCGCCACGAAGGCGTGCGTGTCTGCTGCGTGATGCCGGGCAGCGTCGCCACGGATTTCTCGGGCGGGGGCGGAGGCGAGTGGAAGCTCCACGCGGAGGATGTCGCCCAGGTCGTCATTGACCTGCTCGCCTTCCCCGACCGCGCCCTCCCCAGCCGGATCGAGATCCGCCCGGCGCGCCCGCCGAAGAAGGAGTAGCCGCGAGGCGATGGCGACCGACACACCTCCGCACCGTTTGCCTGCACCACGAGTTGGGCTCCCGGCAACGGTCATCGCCCTCGGGGTGGTGAGCCTTCTCACCGACCTCTCGAGCGAGATGATCTATCCGCTGCTGCCGGTGTTCCTGACCACCGTCCTCGGCGCCGGGCCGCAGGCGCTCGGGCTCATCGAGGGTGTCGCGGAGTCCACCGCCTCGCTGCTCAAGGTGGTCTCCGGGAGGTGGTCCGACCGCGCCAGGCGCCGCAAGCCGCTGGTGGTGGCAGGCTACTCCCTGGCAGGCGCCGTGCGCCCGCTCATCGGGCTCGCGACGACCTGGCCCGCCGTCCTGCTGTTCCGCTTCGCCGACCGGATCGGCAAGGGGCTGCGCACCTCGCCGCGCGACGCGCTCATCACCGACGCCACAACACCATCCCGGCGGGGCGAGGCGTTCGGGCTGCAGCGGTCGATGGACCATGCGGGTGCGGTCGCGGGACCTCTGGTCGCCGCGGGGCTGCTCACGTTCGCGGGTATCTCGCTGCGAAGCGTGTTCCTGCTGTCCGTGGTTCCGGCTGTGGCAGTCGTGGTCGTGCTGGTCGGTTGGGTCCGGGAGCAGCCGCGCGGGGCGTCGGCGGCCCCGTCAAAGGTAATGGGGGCGTGGTGTGAGCTCGGCCGTCCCCTGCACACGGTCCTCGCGGCGCTGCTGCTTTTCACGCTCGGCAACTCGACCGATGCGTTCCTCCTGCTCAGGCTGTCGGGCGTCGGGGTCTCGGTTGCCGGCGTTGCGCTGCTGTGGTCGGCGTTCCACGTGGTGAAGATGCTCTCCGCCTACGCGGCCGGCCGCGTGTCGGACCGGCTCGGCCGTCGCCCCCTGGTGACGGTGGGTTGGGGGCTGTACGCCGCCGTCTACCTCGCGTTTGCCGTGATCCATTCGCGGGAAGCCGTGATCACGACGTTCCTCGCCTACGGCCTCTACTACGGCCTCACCGAGCCGGTGGAGCGGGCATGGGTGGCCGACCTCGCGCCCGAGCAGCTGCGCGGCACCGCGTTCGGGCTGTACCACGGCGTCGTCGGCCTGGCTGCGCTGCCGGCGAGCCTGCTGTTCGGCCTGCTCTGGCAGCGCTTCGGGGCACCGGTCGCGTTCCTCACCGGCGCCGGCCTCGCGCTCGCGGCTACGGTTGTCTTGGCGTTGGTGCCCCGCGCCGCGCCTCGGCCGTAGCCTCCCGCGCGATCGCCCGCACCAGACCCGAGAAGATCATCCTGTGAGCGGGGTACAGGAGGTTCCAGTAGAGCGCGCCCGCGAGGCCGACCGGCGCGAACAGCGCGGTTTGGACGAGGCGGGTGCCGTCACCGTCGGGCAGTGCCTCCCACTGCAGCCAGGCCCGCCCCGGGAGCCGCATCTCGGCGCGCAAGCGGAGCAGGCGAGGGGGTTCCACCGCTTCGACACGCCAGAAATCGAGCGCCTCCCCGGGCAGCAGCTCACGGGGGTGCCGGCGGCCGCGACGAAGGCCGGGACCGCCGGTCACCCGATCCACCAGGCCACGCAGCCACCACGCCCAGTTCCATACCAGCCATCCCCGCTCGCCGCCGAGGCCCGAGAAGGTCTCGAAGACCGCCCGTGGGCTCGTTCCGACCCGCAGCGTCCGGACCTCCCGGATCAGCCCCTCCCGGTCGGAGAGCTCCACCGTCGAGCCGCTGCCGAGCGCTCCGCTCCAGCGCGTCTCCACCTCCTCGTGCCCGATCGCCTCCAGCGCCTGCTCGACGGCACGCCGGTAGGGAATCGGCCGGACCGCAGGAAACAGTGATCTTGCCCTGGCGGTGTCGGCGAGGAGCGGGTGAATGACGCCCTCGATGATGGGAACCGCGAGCCGGTTGGGGATCGGCGTCACCAGGCCCACCCAGCGCGCCGCGAGCCCTGGAGCCAGCACGGGCACCGGGATGATCACGCGCTTGAGACCGCGCACCTCGGCGTACACCTGCATCATGCGCTTGAAGCTGAGCGGGTCGGCCCCCACCTCGACCACCCCCAGCGGCCCCTGATCCAGGGCGGCAAGCAAGTAGTCGAGGACGTCGCGCACCGCGATCGGCTGCACTGGGTTGGAGACCCAACGCGGTGCCACCATCACCGGGAGCCTCTCGGTGAGGTAACGGACCATCTCGAAGGACGCAGAGCCCGCTCCGATGATCGGACCGGCGCGCAACTCCGTGGTGGGGAGCCCCTCCCGCAGGATCTCGCCCACGGTGGCTCGGCTGTTGAGATGGGCCGAGGCCTGCCCACCCTTGGGCATGAGCCCACCCAGGTAGACCGCGAGCCGCACTCCGGCTGCGGCACCCGCAAAGGCCCGGGCCGCCCGGGCATCCATGGCCGCGAAGTCGCGCCCCGCGCTCATCGAATGGACCAGATAGAAAGCGGCTTCGATCCCCTCGAGCGCGGGAGCCAGCGTGGGTGGATTCAGCAGGTCGGCCTCGGCGACCTCGACGCCTCCTGCCCATCCCCTCCCCGCGATGCGCCCCGCGTCCCGCACCAGCACGCGCACCTCGTGGCCCCGCTCCAGAAGGCGAGGCACCAGGCGGCCACCGATGTACCCCGTCGCGCCGGTCACGAGCACCTTCATCGCCACTTCTCCGGACGCAATGTTCGCACTCTTTCCCCGAACGTCCGAGCATGGCCGGCGGGGTAGGTTCCCCGGAAAACAACCCTGGCGCACAATGGGGCCGGACGGTGTATCCGCCGGGGCAGCACCGGGGAAGACGGGCGCCGTTGGTGGCGTTCCACGTATGGGCGAGGCGTGGCCTCGAGGCGACCCTCGCCGAGCCGTTCAACGCCGCCCTCCAAGTGCCGATCGCCGCCACGCGCGCCGGGGAATACACGGTCGCGGGCGTCCGGCTGCGTCCGGCGGAGGCGGGAAGCGGGGGTTGTCAGGATGAACGACACTATGTTCAAGCAACAGCTGTACGACACCGACCCCAGGGAAACCGCGGAGTGGGTCGAGTCGCTCGACCGTGTCCTCGAGACGGGTGGGCCCGAGCGCGCCCGGTTCCTCCTGCGCAAGGTGCTCAAGCGGGCGCGCATGCAGCATCTCGGGATCGAGGTGATCCAGACCCCGTATATCAACACGATCTCGCCGGAGCAGGAACCGGCGTTCCCCGGCGACGAGGATATGGAGAAGCGCATCCGCCGCATCGTGCGCTGGAACGCGATGGCCATGGTGGCCCGTGCCAACCACCGGTACCCGGGGATTGGGGGGCACCTCTCGACGTACGCGTCGGCCGCAGCGCTGTACGAGGTCGGGTTCAACCACTTCTTCCGCGGCAGCACGGACGGCGGCGGCGACCAGGTCTACTACCAGGGACATGCGGCCCCGGGGATCTACGCCCGCGCGTTCCTCGAGGGTCGGCTCGGGGAGGAGCACCTCGACGCGTTCCGCCGCGAGACGACCGGTCACGGCCTTTCCTCGTACCCGCACCCGCGCTCGATGCCGGAGTTCTGGGAGTTCCCCACCGTATCCATGGGTCTCGGGCCGCTCAACGCGATCTACCAGGCCCGCTTCAACCGCTACCTCCACAACCGCGGGTTGCAGGACACATCGGCCTCCCGCGTGTGGGCGTTCCTCGGGGATGGCGAGACCGACGAGCCCGAGGCCCTCGGCGCCCTGCACGTGGCTGCCGACGAGGGGCTCGACAACCTCATCTTCGTCGTCAACTGCAACCTGCAGCGTCTCGACGGCCCGGTGCGCGGCAACGGCAAGATCATCCAGGAGCTCGAGGCCGTCTTCCGCGGCTCGGGGTGGAACGTCATCAAGGTGATCCTGGGGCGCGAGTGGGACGATCTCCTGGCCCGCGACATCTCGGGAGTCCTGCTCGAGCGCCTGAACACGGTGGTGGACGGTTGGTGGCAGCGCTACCACGTGGAGGGCGGCGCGTTCATGCGCCAGCACTTCTTCGGCGCCGACCCGCGCCTCGCGAGGCTCGTCGAGCACCTGTCGGATTTCGAGCTCTGGAACCTGAGGTTCGGCGGGCACGACTACCGGAAGGTGTACGCGGCATACAAGCTCGCCACCGAGTCGACCGGCCGACCGACCGCGCTGCTGGTCAAGACGGTCAAGGGATGGGCCCTTGGCCGGGACTTCGAGGGACGCTACACCACGCATCAGCTCAAGAAGCTCAACGCCGCGCAGATGCGCTCGTTCCGCGACGTGCTGCACCTCCCGATCCGGGACGAGGACCTGGTCGAGGAGCCGCCCTACTACCACCCGGGCATGGACAGTCCGGAGGTTGCCTACCTGCTGGAGCGGCGCCGCGCCCTCGGCGGCACTCTGCCGCGGCGCAGGACCCAGGTGAGCGCGCCGGTGCTCCCGGGCAACGACCTGTACGAGGAGTTCCACGAGGGCACGCCGGAGAAGCGCGAGGTCTCCACCACCATGGCGTTCGTGCAGCTGCTTCGGAAGCTCATACGCACGAAGGAGCTGGGCCCGCGCATCGTGCCGATCATCCCGGACGAGGCGCGCACCTTCGGGATGGAATCGCTGTTCAAGGACCTCGGGATCTACGCCGCCAAGGGGCAGCTCTACGAGCCTGTGGACCACAACCTGATGCTGCGCTACAGGGAGGCCACGGACGGGCAGATCCTCGAGGAGGGGATCACCGAGGCCGGCTCCATGGCAACGTTCACGGCGGCGGGGACCGCCCACGCCACGCACGGCCTGACCATGGTGCCGTTCTACATCTTCTACTCGATGTTCGGCTACCAGCGCGTCGGAGACCTCGTGTGGGCGTTCGGCGACGCGCGCGGGCGCGGGTTCCTGCTCGGCGCCACGGCCGGCCGCACCACCCTCCAGGGTGAGGGGCTGCAGCACGACGACGGGCACAGCCACGTGCTGTTCTCGGTCGTCCCCAACGTGCGCGCCTACGACCCTGCCTACGCGTACGAGCTCGCCGTGATCATCAGGGACGGCCTCAGCAGGATGGTGGAACAGCAGGAGGACGTCTTCTACTACATCACGCTCTACAACGAGAACTACGAGATGCCGCCGATGCCCCAAGGGATCGAGGAAGGGATCGTGCGGGGCATCTACCCCTTGCGGCGAGCGCCGGGCGAATTCCCCCACAGGGTGCAGCTACTTGGAAGCGGCACGACGCTGCGCGAGACGCTCCGTGCGGCCGACATCCTCGGCGAGCGCTTCGGCGTGGGCGCCGACGTCTGGAGCGTGACCAGCTACCAGCAGCTGCGCGCCGATGCCCTCGTGGCCGAGCGCTGGAACCGCCTGCACCCCACCGAGGGACCCAGGGTCCCCTACGTGACCAGCCAGCTCGCCGGCGCAACCGGACCGGTGATCGCGGCCACCGAGTATGTGAGGCTCGTGCCGGACATGGTGGCACGCTTCGTCCCGCAGGGCCTCATCCCGCTCGGCACCGACGGCTTCGGTCTCTCGGACACCCGTGCGGCACTCCGCCGCCACTTCGAGGTGGACGCGGAACACATCGCCGTGACGGCGCTCTCGGCCCTCGCCCGCTCTGGCGCCGTCCCGCCCACTTTGGTGGCATCCGCGATCGTCGGCTTCGGCCTCGACCCCGACCGCCCCGATCCCGTCTCGCGCTAGCGGGTCGGGCGTTCAGTGGATGCGCGGCAGGATCTTGAGGAAGATCGCCTTGCCATCACCGGGCGTGTAGAAGTCGGGGAGCTCCGCGACCACTGCGTAGCCGCAGTGCAGGTAGAAGGCACGGGTGGGCGCGTATTGGGCGCGGGTCGAGGT
>DATKMD010000228.1:0-3370 GCA_035542075.1 Thermoanaerobaculaceae bacterium | reverse complement strand
GGGGCTCGCCGATCTCGCGGTGAGCGCCGCCAGGGTCGTTGGGCTCGGTTTCGCCGGCGTGGATCTGATCCCCGACGGCGAGCGCTGGCTCGTCGGAGAGGTGAACCCCTCGCCGGGTTGGAAGCACTTCGCGGCGGCCACCGGCGTCCCGGTTGCCGAGCGACTGGTGGCGGCGCTCGCCCGCCTCGCCGGAGCGGAGCAACGCGATAGGTGACCCGTTCCGGTGCGCCGGCGAGCTGCGCCCGAAACGGCGTCTGGAGGCGTCACTGCTGAGCCGCCACACGCGGGTGTGAGGGGGCACACCGCTGCGGCCGACCGGGTGCGGGTCTGTGGGGTAAACTAGATACGTGTTCCGGCCATGGAACTGGCTCGGGGATTCGTCCCGCGCCGGGATCGGAAACCCCGGCGAATCGTTGGGTTTGCGTGTCCGATCCGCGGCCCCGGGGCCAGGTGTTCCCGAGTGTCTCATTTTTTGCAAGTTCTGAAGGGAGGCTGACATGACGCGAGTGCGGTTCCGTCATAAAACCATTGCAACGGCGAGAGATCGCGCTGGTGGCACAGGAGTTGCGTTTACACGGCACGTGCTGAGTGTCCCTGCGCCCGCCCGCCCTTTGCGCGAGTCCGGCTTCACGCTGATCGAGGCGCTGGTCGTCCTGGTCATCGTGGGCGTGCTGGCGGCGCTCGTCACGGTGCCGATCAACGCCTACTGGCAGCGGGCACGGACCGAGACGACCGCGGGGGACATCCGGAACTTCCTCCAGCAGGCTTTCACCGAGGCGATCAACCAGCACACCCCGATCAACGTGACCCTCCATCAGACCGCGGGCCAGTGGGTCCTGCAGCTCACCCCTCCCCCCCTGAAGTCGGTGGGGACGTACACGCTCCCCGAATTCGTGAGCCTGGCCCTCAACCCGGTCGCCGGTTCGGGCGGCTGGCCCAACGACCCAGATAACCCCGGGCCCCCCCCGGGCCGCTATCTGAACTGCGACACGCGCGGGCTCACGATCGACCCGGCGACCGGCAAGCAGGTGACCTCGACCATGACGATGTCCATCACGCACACCGGGATGATCGACGGAAGCCTCACGCCGAAGATCCGGTACGACATCCAGGTGTTTCCTCTCTGGAACGTCACAGTCAGGAAGACGCTGGTGTAGGGGAGGGCGCGATGAAGCGAAGGCAAACCGATCGCAAGAACGAGCGCGGCCTCACCCTCGTCGAGGTGCTGGTGGCGTTCTTCATCCTCTTCGTGGTGACGCTCGCGGTGCTGCAGCTGCTCGCGATGGCGTACCTCGTGAACCTGGGCTCGATGACCCGGACCGAGATCACCTACAAGGCCGAGCAGCTCGTGGAGCTGATCAGGCTGCAGCGCTACCGTGTGACCTACCTCGGCGTGGCGGACGACTCCACCTGCTTCCCGGTGGGAGCCAATTCGGGATACACGATCAACGCGACCGACTGCCAGTTGGTCTGGGGGCCGACGGGCGCCAACCTCATCTCACCCGACGCCCGCTACGAACTTCAGTACTGGATCGCCAACAACGCGGTCGACGTGCGGGCGATACCGCTGAAAAGCGGGACGAACCGATACCTCGGCCCGGCGGCGACGAAGGTGGTGGTGTATGTGGCCCAGCTCGAGTAGGCGCGCGACCGCGGGGTTCACCCTGATGGAGGTGCTGGTCGTCCTGGCCTGCCTCGGGATGATCCTCTGGATGGCCGGACAGCTGCTGTTCCCGATGCGGCAGGCGGCCGAACGGCAGCGGCTGCAGGTCGAGGCGAGGCAGACCGCCCGCAGCGCCGCCGACTTCATCGCGTACTCCCTCCGCAACGCCACCGACATGAACACCACGGTTCAACCTCTCGACCCGGCGGCCATCCTGACCTACCTGTGGAGGGGGCCGAACCCCGGTGCGGGGAACAACTTCCCGGCCTGCCCGGGCGATGCCGGGTGCGTCCAGCTCTCCTACAACAACGTGGACCAGGGGGCCACCAGCTTCGCGAGCGACGGCACCGACATCATCACGCTCACTGCCTCCGAGGTCAGCTTCCCGGCCAAGCTCACAGGGGCGGCGGCGTTCCCGAGCCCGTTCACGAACGCTTCCGTCGAGTACTGGGCGTTCAGCGTGGGGTGCGTGACCGGGAGCCCGACCCAGGACACGGACAATTTCAACGCGTTCGTCGACGCCACCAAGGACCCGGCCATCGTGCCTCCGGCCCAGCCCACGAGCCGGCCGCTCATCGTGGCCGATCCCGGCACGGGCGCCTGGCTCATCTACAAGATCATCGACTACCGCAGCGCGAACAACTCCTCCAGCTGCAGCGTGCCCAACCCGACCTGCGTCGTCGCCGGTGCTCCGACTCCTTGCATCGAGGTCCGCGCGGATCCCGACAACGCCAACGGCCTCAACCCTCCGGGAGGCCCCGCCACCTTGACCAACCCGCCGCTCCTCGTGGTGGGGACGCAGTTCAGGTCATTGCGGGTGTGCAACGGCTGGCTCGAGCAGAAGGAGGGCTTCTTCGACCCGCAGACGGACAACAACTGCCCCGCGCTGCCGGTCGGCACGGTGGAGTTCCCGCAGCAGCCTCCCCACGACCCCTCGACGGGGTGGTCGGCGCTGCTGCCCAACGTCGAGGACTTCCAGGTCGCGTACACCTTCCGCAACGGACTCACCAAGAACGGACCGGGCGCCACGCTCTCTGCTGCAGAGGGGTGCAACAACGGTGTCCCGAGCGCCAATGACGAGCCGAACACCCTCATTCAGTTCGACGCCCGTGCCGTCCTCGGCGTCCGCATCACGGTCACTGCGCGTTCCTCCACGCCGGTGACAATGGGTGCGAAGGTGGCGGTCCGCCGGCCGCCGGCCGAAGACCACGACCCGACGACGGCCCCGAGCGATCTCTACTACCGGTTTCAGGTCTCCGCGGTTGCTCTGCTGCGCAACCGGGCCACGAGGATGTAGCCATGGGCGGAACGATGAGGAGCTCGCAGATGCGCACGAACGAACGCGGCGTCGCGCTGATCTTTGTGATCCTGGTGCTGCTGGTCCTGACGGTCCTCGGGATCACGGCGGCGATGCTGATGACCCAGGAGGATCGCATCTCCTCGCGGCAGGACCTCCAGAAAGCGGCGCTCTACGCGGCCGAGGTCGGCCTGCGACGGGGCGAGGCGGTGTTCACAGCCGTGACTCCGGTGACGACCGCCAACATCAACCTGCTGCTGACCCACGACTCAACCTCCGGAACGGTGACCAAGGCCGCCCCGGATGAGAGGCCGGTCCAGCCGCCGGCCTGGGACATCCGCCACCTGGGCACGTACCTGACCTCGTTCCCGGGCTCCACCGTCGAGCTCGCCAACCAGGAGGTCGTCCAG
>DATKMD010000227.1:0-8208 GCA_035542075.1 Thermoanaerobaculaceae bacterium | reverse complement strand
AGGCGCTCCGCCAGGGTGGTCTGGGCGTCCGCCAGCGCCAGGTCCCCGTTGATGCGGACGCCGTGCGACGCGGGATACCTGCCGGTCATGATCGAGGCGTGGGAGGGGAGCGTGAAGGCGGTCGGCGTGATGCAGCGCTGGAACAGCACGCCGTCGCGGGCGAGCGCGTCGAGCGCCGGTGTCTCGGCGTCCGCGTAGCCGTAACAGCCCAGGCGGTCGGCTCGGGTGGTGTCCAGGGTAACCAGCAGGATGTTGGAGCCCTTGAGCCGGTGAAGGGCCCTGATGTGCGCGGCCGAGCGCAAGAGAAAGATGCCCGCGGCGACGGCCGCACCGACGGCAGCGACCAGGCCCACGATCGCGATCCAGCGTGAGCGCTTCACGTCGTATGGACCCCCGCCGCAACGATAACAGACCTGGAGGGCCCGTGTGGGCCCTCCAGGGTACGTGGTGATTGAGTTCAGTCGCACCTAGAACATGAACTTGACTCCGAGCCGGTAGGTGCGCGGCATGACGAGCGAGCTCACGAGGCCGTAGTTCGCCTCTGTGTAGACGACCCGGTTCGGAGCGGACGAGTTGAGCGCGTTGAGGGCGTCGAAGGAGACGTTGAGCTGCAGGCCGCGGCCCAGGTTGAACGTTTTCTGGAGGGAGAGGTCGAGGATCGTCGTCGGGTCCGTCCAGTCGGGTTTATTGGGGTCGGTCGCGACCATGATGACGTCCGGACTCGGATTGAGGTAGGAGCCCTCGGTGTCGGCCTTCCAGGTCGCCCAACCGGGAACGTTCTCGACAGCCCAGACCGGAACGCCGGAGTCGTACCGGAGCCGGAACCCGATGTCGGTTTCGATGGTCGGGACGGTGTAGCTGCCGGCGAGCTTGACCGCCCACACCGGTGTCATCATCGCTGGCCCGCTCGTGTTGTTCTGGTAGTGGTTCTTGCTGCTGCCGAGATAGGTATCCATGACGATCGGGCCGTCGATGAACCAGGTCTGGTCGATGACCCGCGGGTAGAAGCCGTTGGTCTTGTTCCAGTTGATCGCCGCCATCCCCTGCCATCGGTTGGAGAGGCGCTTGTTGAGCACGAGCTGAAGGCCGTGGTAGGTTCGGCCGGTGTCCGTGCCCGCGAACGAGCTGGTGTTGACGGTCTTGTAGTGGGTGTGGTCTTCGCTGACCACGTAATACCAGTCGTTGATGTCGACCACCCCGTCGCCGTCGAAGTCCTTGGGCTTGATCTGCCAGACCTGGGTCTGGTACCCGGTCCAGGTCGTGAACGGCAGCGCCTCCCACTCGTAGAACTCGCCGGTCGCGGTGTCGTACGGTTGCAGGGTGAGGAGGTCTTTCTCGGCCTTGTAGATGTAGGTGAATTCGATGGTGAGGTCGCTGGCGAGCTGGCGCTGGAACGAGACGTTGAACTGGTCGGTGTAGGGGCTCCTGGTGCCGGGCGCGACCTCGAGGCTGAACGACGGGTTACCGACGCCGCTACCCATGAGGAGGTCGGGCGTGCGTCCGTAGATCGCCCGCATCGCGGTGAGGGTCTCCTCGGGGTCCCAATACCCGTTGCCGTTGGTGTCCACCACCGACGCCGGGAGCTCGTAGAGCGAGGTGTCCTGCACGAACGGGTCCAGGTCAGGCCCGACCGTCCTCAGGCTCTCGATTCCCATCGCCGCGTAGTAGCGCCCGTAGTGCGCGCGCAGTACGGTCTTACCGTCCTCGGTCGCCGTCCATGCGATGCCGATGCGCGGCGACCAGGTCGTGAAGTCGTAGACGGTGCCCTTTCCCCCTCGGTCTCGCTGCACCGTGAGGTGGTTGATGTCGGAGGTCGGCGTCATCGGCTCGTAGACCTTCCCCGTGCCGTACCCTGCGGTCTGGTGGTCGTAGCGCAGCCCGAGGTTGACCGTGAACCGGTTGTTGACCGCCCAGGTGTCGTCGGCGAAGACGCCTGTCGCTTCCGAGTTGCGGACCGTGAGGTACGGATTCTGCCTGGTCACAGTGTTATATACCGGCCAGCAGGCGGGACTGCAGTCGAACCAAAACGACCCGGTGTTCCACGGCCAGTCAGTGGCAGGTTGCTCGAAATACCACGACCCGTACGGGTAGGCGCTATTGGAGTAGTTCTGGAAATAGCCCCCAATGTAGTTGCCGTCCGCCTTTGTGTACTGCACGCCGAACTTCAGGTCGTGCGAGCCCAGGAAGTCCTCCGCATAGTGCGAGATGTCTGCCTGGAACGTCTGGCGCTTCGACCTGTCTCCCTCGATCCACGGGAAGTCGCCGTTGACGCCCGCGTCCCTGACGGGAACCCATGTCCCCCAGTTGACGTACCCGGGGTGCCCGATCTCTGCGGGGGTGCTCGGGTTCTCTTTGCTGTCGAACGCGAGGAACTTGAAGCCGAGGATGTCGGTGGGTCCCACCACCCACTGGTACTGGAACTGGCCCGAGTAGCCCGGGGTCTTCGTGTTGTAGATCATACTGGGGTCCCACCCGTAGCCCCAGGTGGTGTTGAACCCTTTCACCTCTTCGTAGTGGAGCCCCAGCCAGGCACGGTGATTGACCCCGAACTCGCCGGTCAGCTTGAGGTCATAGATTTGTGATTCCGACTTGGTGTTGAGCGTGTACAGCGGTTCATGGCCCTCGCTCTTGACCTGGCTCGCGCCGGCGTAGAACCACAGCTTATCCTTCACGATCGGGCCGCCCAGCGTGATGCTGGGTTCCTTGTTGCTGATCGGGTCCCAGTTGATCTGCATGGTCGGGTCGGCGAACAGCCAGGACTTGCTGAAGTGTGTGGTGCTGTTGTCCGCCGCGTTGCCCACCTGCGTGTAGTACGAGACGTCGCCGTGGTACTCGTTCCCGCCCGACTTGGTGATCACGTCGATCGCGGCACCGGAGTAGTTGCCGTACTCGGCCTTCGTCCCGAGCGAGAGGATCTTCACCTCCTCCACTGTGTTGTAGTTCACGGCCACCATCGAGCCCCAGGAGGAGCCGCGCGGGTTGGTCGCATTGACTCCGTTGACCAGCATGATGTTCTGGCTGTTGGCGCTGCCGTAGGCAGTCGGACTCGGCAGCCACGACTGCTCGGCCCCGACCGATCCCATCCCCGGCGCCGTCAGCGCGAGGTCGTAGAAGGGGTTCCGGCTCGTCGGCACCTTGGCAAGGAGCTGGTCGCTGAAGCTTGTGGAGACGGTGGATGACCGCGTGTCCATGACTGCCGTCTCGGCTATCACCACGACCTGCTCCTCGTAGCTGCCGATCTCCATCTGGAACGGGACATCGACGGTCTTGCCCCGGTCGACCACGAGGCCCTCCGTCGTCGCGGTCTTGAACCCTTTCTTTGTGGCAACCAGGGCATACGTCCCCGGAGGGACGCTCATGAAGATGAACTTCCCCTCGGGACCGCTCGTCGCCGTCCGCTCGCCCGCGACCAGTGCAGGGCCGGTGAGCTTCAGGGAGGCGCCGGGGATCACTGCCCCGCTCGCCTCCATGACGGTCCCCGTGATGGTTCCTTCGAGGACCGCCTGGGCCCATCCGGGCGTCGCGGCGCATAGGAGCGCCGCCCCGCTGACCAGGAAGAGGCCCGTTCGTAGCCGCGTACATCGTCGCATCCGTGCCCTCCTTTCCACCTGTCGAGCGTGTTGTCGTCGCGGCAGGCGCGACCGGCCACTGGACGGACCACCCGACGACAAACCGACGCGATGGGACCCAGGAACTCGGCAACGTGAGGACAGGGTGGGCCCCGGAGAAGCTCTGTCTTGCGCACGAGGAGGCTGTCTCGCGAGGGAGCGCACCCACCAGAAGCTGCAGACTGGGACCGAGTGAGCGTGCGGACTGGAGCCAGCGCGACTGGTTGTCCTCCCCGCCATCCCTCGCCTCCGTGCAAGCCAAGGGGGGTGCGCCCGGGGCGCTCCACAGCCGTCTACGCGCGAGGTGCGACTGTGAGGCGAACCCCCCAGAGGATCTCCGCAACGTGTGCTGGCACCGCTGCCGTTCAATCTAGGGTCCACTGACAACGTTGTCAATACCTTCAGATGTACGGGTTGGCTACGGAATCTCAAGATCGGTCCTCGGCGGCGCGGGGGGCCCGGTTGCTGCCTCATGGTCCGGGCATCTTTCCTGTGGATCCGCGCAGCACCAGCCGAGACTCGAGGGTGTACCGTTTTGTTTCGATTTCCTTGCCCTGCAGACGGTTCAGGAGACACTCGGTGGCGAGACGAGCCACCTCGATGATGGGCTGGCGGGCGGTGGTAAGCGGCGGCCATGCGTACCGTGCCATTGGGGTGTCGTCGAAACCGCACACCGAAAGGTCGTCTGGAACGACAAACCCCCTCTCGTGCGCTGCAGTCAGCACACCCATCGCCATGTGATCGTCACCGGCGAAGATCGCTGTCGGTCGGGGCTTCAGAGCGAGCAGCCGCTGCGCGCAGGCGTATCCCGAGTCAAAGGTGTAAAGTCCCTGCTCAATCGGAGCGCGGTTCGCCGACAGGCCGTGAGCTTCGAGACTCGCCCGGAAGCCCTTCAACCGGTCGTGGCTCGAACCGTGGTCGGGATGTCCCATGATGAAACCGATACTCGAATGTCCCAGCAAGATCAGGTGATCGGTCAACCGGCGCGCTGCCTGTTCGTCGTCAACCGAGATGAGCGGCGATTCCCCTGCGCAGGGTCGCTGCGAGATCCGCACGAAGGGGATGTCGGCTTCTGTCAGAGCCGTGGTCAGCGGCTGGAAGTCCGCGACCGGTTGCGTGAGGATCAGGCCGTCCGCCATGGAGCGACGGTGCAGGTTCAAAGCCTCGTCAACGAGGTCGGGTGCGAGGGTGCTGCAGGGATGGATGAGCAGGTGATAGTCCTGCGGGCGGCACGCCGCGAGCGTTCCCTCCTGGATTCCCATCACGTAGTCGGAATCCGGATTGTCGTAGAGCAGTCCGATGACGAACGAGCGCTTGCTGGCGAGCCTTCGGGCGGAGAGGTTGGGCTGGTACTCGAGCTCGCTCGCCGCGGTGAGGACCCGCTCCCGGGTCTGCGGCCGCACGTTGGGCTCGAGGTTGAGGACCCGCGACACGGTCTTGATGGAAAGACCCGCGCGTGCGGCCACGTCCTCGATGGTGGCGCGGCGCCTCTGCATTCTGGTGACCCGCTCTGCCGGAAGTCTATCGCACACCCGGTGTCGTCGTGCAAGCCCTAGATGAGACAAGAGCGTAAGAACCAGGTTCGACTCTGCGCGACAGCGCTGTCAATTCAAGCACTTACGAGGCTGGGACTTAGGATCGGAAACGGGTTCCCGGGCGACCGAGACGGGCCCTCCCGCCCGGCTGAAAGCACTCCTACGTCGCACCGCCAAGGGGTACCGGGTGACGGAGCCACGCGAGCAGCTCCCAGGCGCTGACGATCCTCACCGCCTCGTGCTGTTGCAGATAGGTGACCAGGCTCTCGAGCGCCGCCCGCCGCTCGGCGGGCGTGGCGGCGCACTCGCTGCTCGCCTGCCGGTCGGAGTACAGCTCGCTGTGCAGGCCGATCGTGAGGGGAGCGCGGTTGCCGCTCAGGCGCAGCTCCACGGTGTACATGATTGTGGCGAGGAACTCGGCCGGCGACATCGCGAACTCGCACCACAGGTTCCAGTCCATCCCGGTGATCTTGCCGGCCGTCGTGTCGAAGTAGTCCTGGCGCCGTTTCAGCGCGGTGCGCAGCCCGGGAGCCACACCCAGCCGCTCGCACGCCTCGTCCGGCGGCACGATGAAGACGTAGACCGGGATCTCCCACAGACCCGGGTGGGGGCCGATGGTCGGGTTGCCCGGGCTCCCGTGGTCGAGACGGTACGGCCAAAGGAAGTTCCGCCCGTTCTGGTCCTCCTGCAAGCCCTCCTCCAGGCTGCAGTCGTACGCGAACCCCTGGTTCTGCGCGGCGGTGAGGGTCGCGTCCGCATACTCCAGGAACGGCGTGCGGAACCCAATGAGCTGGTCGCGGGCAACGCCCAGGCCCGGTGAAAGGTCGCGGGGGCCGGGGGTCTCCTCCTCGGCGTACGGCCGTTCGAGGATCTCGATGCAGCGCTGCATCTCGTCTTCCCACTGAGCGACTGTGAACTCGCGGCCGTGGGGATGGGAGTGTGTGTGAACGCCGATCTCATGCCCGGCCTCGAGCGCCTCCCTCCAGGCGCGCTTCACCCACACCGGGTCCTCCCGGACCACACTGTAGGCCGAGGTGTCCGCGTCGGCGGTGATGTACTGCGTGTTGACGTAGAACGAGTAGTGCAAGGGTACACCGTCGAAGGTGGCGGGGTTCCTCGTTCCGGCCGGGTTGAGGCGCCCTGCGAACAGCTCGGTCAGGAAGTGCAGTCCGCCCCCCGCTCCGGAACCCTCCAGGCCTGAGTAGCCGTTATCGTCGCTCCCGAACGCGACGAACAGCGGCACCTGTTGGGACGCCAGACCGGCCGGCGGGCGGGCCGTTGGCCGCGCGGCCATTTCGGACTGCGGCTGGCGGACGCCCGCGCACGCCGCGAGGACGCACAGGAGAAACAACAGCCACAAACCGTGAATCCGTGCGCGAAGTCGGATGTCGTGGAGAAGCGCCGTATGGGACGGGCCCATATCAGCCGCCGGCCTTCGGGGAGGGCGTGGCCTGCACGCGCGGGCGCAGCTCCTTGAGGATGTCGTCCAGCGTGGCCGCCCGCGCGGGGTCGGTGATCAGGGCGCGTGCTCGCTCGAGGTACCTGAGCGCTTCGGGGTAGTTGAGCGCTTGCAGCTGGCAGTAGCCGGCCATCTCCAGTGCGTTGTCGTCGTCGGGTTTCGAGCGGGCGGCTTTTTCGAAGTAGGGGAACGCCTCGGCGGCGTGGCCCGCGTTGTAGCGGAGGACGCCGGCGTTGTAGAGGGCGACGATGTTCTCAGGGTCGAGCTGGAGCGTTGCGTCGTACCCAGCAAGCGCGCGCTCCTTGTCGCCGCGGCGCTCGTAGCACACCGCGAGCTGAAGGCGCGCAGCGGCGAAGCCGGGAGCGAGCTGGGTCACCTTCTCGAGCGACGTGGTCGCCTCGTCGAGCTGTCCCTTCTGCAAAAGGCACAGCCCACGGATGTAAAGCGCGTTCACGTCGTCCGGGCTCTCGGCAAGCATCGTTGCTGTCACCGCGAGGGCCCCGTCGACGTCTCCCTTCTGCACCAGGGCGGTCGCCTTGTCGAGCAGCTCCTTCAGCTTTGTGGTGTGCTGGATCTCACTGACCTGGGCCTCGCTCAGGAGCACGAACGGGTCGAACTCCACCTTCCGCAGGGTGTCCTGCGACTCGTGCAGGTCCCACTCTGCGGTCCGTGTCTCGTACCCCGCCTTCGTGACCTTCACGTCGTAGATGCCGTGCGGGAGCCCCACCAGCTTGAACTTCCCAACGGTGTCGCTCTTTGTCCTGAATCCTTGGCGGGTTGTGCGCTCCCGAAGCTCGACTGTTGCGCCGGCGATTGGCTGCTTGTTCACGTCAAGCACCTGGCCGACGATGTGGTACTCGCGGTCCTGGGCCAGGGCAGGCCAGGCGCTGACGGCAAGAATGCCCGCCACCATCGCCGAGCGCACCAGCGTAGGAAGATGGCTCATGCGGCACCTCCTGCGGCCGTCCGATTCTGCCACAGCTCGACGCACGGAGGCGGGACCCGGAGGCGAGTCGTGGCGGATGCTCCCCACGAACCCGACCAATGTACAATCGCGTGCGAATGCCGCCGTTCGAACCGCACAGGAATCTCGGTGAGTTTCTGCGCCAACCTGGATCGCTGTCGAAACCGGGGGCGCACGTGCAGCGCGGTCAAGGTTTTGGCCCTGCGCGTTCCCACGCGCGAGACATCGACTTCACAAGGCAGAGGACAAAGGAGAACCGTCCGATGACTGGTCAAGAACGCAGCCGGTGTTCGGTCCCTCACCGTTCGAAATACGCTGCAGCGATGGGTCGGCCCCTGAGCGTCCTGGTCGCCGCGGCGGCGGGTCTTGCCCTGGCCTCGTGTGGTGGGACCAAGCAAGCTGGGCTGGAGCATTCGATCTACCTCACGGAGGGTTGGTCGATCCAGGCCTCCGGCCTATGCACCGCGCCGGCCGAGAAGATCGCGACCGCCGGGTTCGACAGCACGAGCTGGTACAGGACCACAGCGCCCTCGACCGTGCTCGCGGCGCTGGTCCGGAACGGCAAGCACCCGGATCCGTTCTTCGGACGGAACCTCGAGGCCATCGAGACAGAGCAGTTCCGCCAGCCCTGGTGGTACCGCA
>DATKMD010000226.1:0-20560 GCA_035542075.1 Thermoanaerobaculaceae bacterium | reverse complement strand
CCTGGTACGCCTGCAGCAGCTCGACGTGGTGGGAGGCAAGAAGCTCGCGATCGAAGTCCACCCGCACGACCCGTCGCTGCCCACCCAGCACCCACACCTGGGCGACCCGCGGGTGGCGGGTGAGCTCCGCCCTGAGCTCCTCCGCCACGCGGCGCAGTTGCACCGGCGTGGCGTCTTCGGACCACAGCGTGTATGCCAGAACTGGGACGTCGTCGATGCCGCGGGGGGCGACGACTGGTGGCAGGACGGCGGGCGGGAGCGACGGGACGAGCGCAGCCATCTTGGCGTAGACCCGGGTCACCGCCTGATCCGGGTCCGTCCCCACCAGAAAGCGCACGATGATCATGCCACCCGAGGGTTGAGCGGTGGAGTAGATGTATTCGACGTTGGGGATCTCCGAGATCGCCTTTTCCACAGGTGTGACGACGCGCCGCTCGACCTCGCGTGCCGTGGCGCCGGGAAGCGCGACCATGACGTCGATCATCGGCACCTTGATCTGCGGCTCCTCCTCACGAGGGGTCACCAGAACAGCGAACACCCCCAGCAGCAGCGAAAAGACGACCAGGAGCGGTGTGAGCTTCGAGGTCAGGAACGCCTGCGCGATGCGGCCGGATCCACCGAGAGGGCGGCGGGTCATCTTCAGGCGCAACGCCTGGCGGCGCGTCTCCTCACGCGCAGACCGGTCGGGAGGCTCGGGTTTCCCGCTCAAGGACGTGCTTCTGTCAAAGGTGTACCGTCGGTCGGAACCGCGGCGAGACCTGTCGCGACCTCCTCACCAGCCGAGACGCCCGAGAGGAGCTCGGTGCGATCCTCACCGACGCTCCCGCCAACAGTCACCGCGCGCGTGCGCGCCTTCCCGCCTGCGTCGCGCACGACCACGAGATCGAGACCGCCCACTTTGGTCACCGCCGAGCGGGGTACCACCAGAGCCGACCGGCTCCCTGACGCGATCCAGGCCCTGCCAGAGACCCCTGCAGGGACAGCAGCGCCCGGGAGACCAACTTTCACCGTAAAGGTGTGGGTGGCGGGGTTTGCACCGGAGTCAAGCTCGGTAACGATCCCGTCGAGTGTGCCGACGGACGTGAGCGCGTCGATGCGCACTGACAGCGGCGAGCCCACTTTCAGTCCGCCTGCGGCGAGGATGCTCTCCGGCACGGCAAGCACGAGGCGACGCCCAACGGCCGATTCCACCACCACGAGCGGCCTGCCCGGCGTGGCAAGATCGCCGACCTCGACCAGCTTCGCCGCGATGCGACCGTCAAATGGCGCAACAACGCGCGAATCTCGAGCCACCGACGCGGCGGCCTCGACGGCCCCCTCGCCCTGAGCCACAGCGCCCTTGGCCTGCTCGTACTGCATCCGCGCCACGTCGAGCTCAAGCTGTGCCGCCGACCCTTTCTCCGTAAGGTTCTGGAAACGAGCGAAGTTACGCTCGGCGAGCGCAAGCGCGGCTTGGGCCTGCGCCAGTGCGCCGCGCGCTTGGGCTTCCTGCCCCCGCGCCGTGGCGGGGTCGATCTCGACGAGCATCTGCCCGGCCCTGACCAGATCACCCGGCCTGACCAAGACGGCGGTCACGGTTGCCATCACCCGGGACGATACGGACGCCGTCCGCTCGGCCTCGACCGTTCCGTAAAGCTCCGCGCCCCGAGGAACCTTCACCGTCTCCACTCGCACAATTCGCGCGGACACGGCAGCCTGGGACTCTGCCGAAGTTCCTGCCCCGCGGCCACACGCGGCCGCGGCGGCGCTCGCTACCCCCAGAAGAACTATCCACCTCTTCATCAACCCCTCCGAACCCTTTCGCCGAACGCCTGCAGGAGCATCCGCGCCCCCAGGTCGTTCCCCCGTCCGTTCTCTCCTGCATTCAAGGGAAGACGCTCTCCGGCGCACGACCCGACCGCACCGCGAGCCGCAGCCTGGCGGACGCCGCCTCCGCACGCGCGGATAACTCCCGAGTCTCCGCCTCACGGCGGGCGGTCGCGGCATCGAGGAGGTCGATCATCTTCACCACCCCGGCCTTGAAACGCTCCTGGGTGATCCGCTCGACCTCGCGCGCCGACTCGACCGCCTTCATCTCAGTGGAGTGACGCTCCCATGCCGTAGTCGCCTCTTCGAACGCCTGTCGCACCTCGAGCTCGACGCCCTGCTCAAAACGAGCCATGTCTTCGGCGCCCGCCTTTGCCTCGAACCGCGCGGCCGCAGCGGCAGCACGGTCCGCCCCGCCGGCAAAGATGTTCATGCTCGCCACCGCCATGACCGAGGTCGAGTTCCCGGAACTTCCAAAAAGCTTGTCACCTACCCAGTCGGCCCGGCCGACCACACCTACCTTGGGAAGGTATGCAGCCCGGCGAACGCGTTCCTCGATCTCACCGGCTTTGAGGAGGTTGCGCGCGGCCTCCAGGTCCTTGCGCGAGGACGCCGAATCGAGGTACCCGGGAAGGTCGGTGCCGAGCGCCTCAGGGATCGGCAGCGGGTCGAGCTCCCAGCTTGTGCCCTGGTCGGCACCCAGGCGGAAGGCCAGGTTGGCGTTGGCCAGCCGCAGACGGCCGCGCGCCTCCGCCAAGAAGTCCTCGAGGCGAGCGAGCTCCACCTCGGCGCGCAGGACCTCCGAGCGTACGACCATACCCTGATCCGCATAGTCCCGAGCAACGGCTACATGTGCCCGCATGGTCTCGCACGCGCGCTCAAGCAGGCCGACATACTCCGTGGCCTGATCGACCGTCACATACGCCTCCGCCACCGCGAGCGCCGCCTGCTCGCCCGCCCACTCCGCGGCGTCCTGCCCGGCCACCGCGGCCAGATCGGCCTGCGAGATGCGCCCGGACAGCTCGCTGCCCGTGTAAACCGGAAAGGAAAGCTCGACTCTGCTGATCGCGGTGTTCAACGGCTCGGGGCGGTTGGGGTCCGAGGTGACAAAGTCTTGGAACGAGAACTGTTGTTGATTGAGCTTGAAGGCAAACACCTCCGCAGGCGAATCCGTCCGCACCCAGATCTCCTGCAGCGACAGCCCAGGCAAACGGAAACCACGTGCCTGCGCGGCACGCTGCGCTGCCGCCTGGGCCCGGTTACGGGCTGCGGTCACGTCACGGCTCTGCTCGCGGGCTCGTGCCATCGCGTCGGCCAAGGAGAGACGCTCCCCCTCCGCCGCGGCGGCATGGGCAACCACAAGAATCAGAAGCACGAGGGGCGCTCGGCCAGTTCTCATCGAATCTCCATAGCCAAATGGTTATAAAGTGTTTTGTGCCTCCCGTCAAGCCCCCACCCCCTTGGAGACTCCGCGGGGACACCTAACTGGCAGGGACCCAACAAGAAAGGCGCCCGGAGAGTCCCGGGCGCCTCGTTCGATGCGTCTGACGCGGTTCTACTTGGGAGCAGGGCCGGAGGCCTCAGCCTTCGCGGCCGCCGGTGCCTTCTTCTTGCGCTCCTTCTTGGTCTCGCCGGTACCCTTGGCCTTCGCCTCCGGCAGCTTGAAGTCAACGAACTCCAGGATTGCGAGCTCGGCGCCGTCCCCCCGACGCGGGCCCAGCTTCACGATGCGCGTGTAGCCGCCCGGGCGGCTCGTGAAACGCGGGCCGATCTCGGTGAAGAGGCGGTGCACGAGATCACGATCGTCGAGCCAGCGTCCGGCGAGACGTCGCGAATGGACGGAGTCGGTGCGCCGGCCGAGGGTCACGACGCGTTCGGCGATCGGCCGCAACTCCTTGGCCTTAGGCAGGGTGGTGATGATCCGCTCGTGGGCGATCAGTGATTTGAGCTGGTTCCGGAACAACGCGCGGCGATGCTCCGACACCCTTCCCAGCTTGCGCCCGGATCTGTTGTGTCGCATGACTCTCCTCCGTTACGTTCGCGGCAGGTCGAAGCGCACGCCGAGGCCCAGTCCCAGCGCCTCGAGCTTCTCGCGCACCTCGGTGAGCGCCTTCTTGCCGAAGCCGGGAATCGCGATCAGCTCGTCCTCGCCCGTTGCCACAAGCTCGCGGACGCTGCCGACCCCTGCGTTCCGCAGCATGTTCGTGATGCGACCGCCGAGCTCCAACTCTTCGATGCTCTTCTCAAGGACCCCCTCGGTCTTGCTCACCGGCTTGGGCGCAGCGACTTCCTCCAGGTTCTGGAAGATCGGCAGGTGCTCGGCCAGAAGCCGCGCAGCCTCGACCACCGCACCGGCGGGCGTCACCGCACCGTTGGTCCAGATCTCGAGCACCAGTTTCTCGTAGTCGGTAGCCTGTCCGACACGCGCCGGCTCGATTCGATAGTTGGCCTTGCGAACCGGCGAGTACGCCGCGTCAAGGTAGATGAAGCCGACACCGAGGTTGTGCGTGTCCTGATCGTCCGCGGGCACGTAGCCGCGGCCACGGTGGATCACCAACTCGGCGTCAATCGCGCCTTCCTCCGCCAGGGTGGCGAGGTACACGCCAGGGTCGACGATGGACAGCTCGGGTCCCCCCTTGATGGCTCCCGCCTTGAGCACGCCCGGCTCGGAGACCTGCAGCGTCGCCGTGACGCTCTCCGGTCCGGTGAGCTTCAGCGGCACGCGCTTCAGGTTCAGGATCAGGTCGGTGACGTCTTCCATCACCCCCGGGATCGAGTCGTACTCGTGGTGGACTCCGGCAAAGCGCACCGCGACGATCGCACTCCCCTCGATAGAGGACAGCAGGATGCGCCTCAGGGCGTTGCCGATGGTGACCCCCCACCCGCGCTCGAACGGCTGCGCGGTGAACACCCCGTACTTGGGGTCGCTGTGTTCCTCGTCGAGGACCACCGCCTGGGGTCGGTGCAGCTCCAATCCTCTCATTGAGACCTCCTCACCGTGAGTACAGCTCGACAATCAGCTGCTCCTGGATCGGCAGGCGAATGTCTTCCCGATTCGGCTGCGCGAGGACCTTGCCTCTGTAGTTCTCTCCGTCGAGTTCAAGCCATGGCGGCACGCCGCGCCCCTGGGCCGTATCCAGCGCCTCGTTGACGAACGCGTTCGACCGCGTCTTCTCCTTGAGTACGATTTCCATCCCCGGTCTGACCTGGAAGGAGGGGATGTCGAGCTTCCGACCGTTCACCAGCACGTGCCCGTGCCGGATGAGCTGCCGCGCCTGGGAACGCGATGAAGCGAACCCCAGCGAGTAGACCACGTTGTCCAGTCGCATCTCCAGGAGCCGCAACAGGTTCTCACCCGTGACGCCCTTCTGGCGGGCAGCCTCGGCGAAGTAGCGCCGGAACTGTGCCTCCAGGATGCCGTACACGCGGCGCACCTTCTGCTTTTCCCGGAGCTGCAGCCCGTACGGCTGCAGCTTGTTGCGGCGCTTTCCGTGCTGGCCGGGCGCATAGGAGCGGCGCTCGACCGCGCACTTCTCCTTGAAGCAGCGCTCACCCTTCAGGAAGAGCTTCATCCCCTCGCGACGGCAAAGCCGACAGACCGGCTCGTTGTATCGTGCCACTGCAACCTCCCTGCCTCTCTAGACCCGCCGCCGCTTCGGCGGCCGACACCCGTTGTGCGGGATCGGGGTCACGTCCTTGATGCTCTTGATCTCGAGGCCCGACGCCGCCAGCGCTCTGATGGCGGACTCGCGCCCTGCGCCGGGTCCCTTGAGCTCCACGTCCACGCTCCGGACACCGTGCTCCTGGGCCTGCTCGGCCGCGTTGCGGGCGGCAAGTTGAGCCGCGTACGGTGTTCCCTTGCGGGAGCCCTTGTATCCGATACGGCCCGCGGAGCTCCAGCAGATCGACCCACCTGCCGGATCGGTGATCGTCACGATCGTGTTGTTGAACGTCGCCTGAATGTGGGCGACCCCGTGCGGTACGCTCTTGCGTTCCCGCTTCCGGGTGCCCTTCTTCGCCGTGGTTGCCTTTGCCATCGTGTGCCTTCCTCGTCCTACGTCTTGGTGGCCTTCTTCTTCTTGGCGACCGTCCCACGCCTCGGACCCTTCCGGGTGCGCGCGTTGGTGTGGGTGCGCTGCCCGCGCACGGGCAGACCGCGCCGGTGCCGGACCCCGCGGTAGCAGCCGATCTCCATGAGCCGCTTGATGTTCATGGCGACCTCCTTGCGCAGGTCGCCCTCCACCTTGACCTCGTCCTGGATGACACGGGAGATGCGGCGCACCTCGTCCTCGGAGAGGTCCTTGACGCGCACCATGGCATTTACCTTGGCCCTGCCCAGAATCGAGCGGGCAAGCGGGCGGCCGATGCCGTAGATGTAGGTCAGACCGATCTCAACGTGCTTGTTCTGGGGAAGATCAACGCCCACGATACGTGCCACGTCCTACCTCCTCGTTATCCCTGACGCTGCTTATGCTTGGGGTTCTCGCAAATCACGCGGACGACCCCCTTGCGCACGACGATCTTGCACTTGCCGCAGATCTTGCGGACTGACGAACGAACCTTCATGGCCGTATGCCCCTTCCAAACCCTTCTGCCACCAACCCCTCGAACCACCATCCCCGCCACGGCACGGGATCCCTCGCTGCGCTCGGGATGACCCCGCCACAGGCGTGGTCACTTGTACCGGTACGTAATGCGGCCCCGCGTCAGGTCGTAGGGGGAAAGCTCCACCAAGACCTTGTCGCCCGGAAGGATGCGGATGAAATGCTTCCGCATCTTTCCTGAAATGTGTGCGAGCACCTCGTGCCCGTTCTCCAGCTCCACCCTGAACACCGCGTTGGGCAGGGCTTCCTGCACGGTGGCCATGACCTCGATGGCCTCCTCTTTGGCCATACCCTCTCCTCACACCCCGCCCACACCGAGTACCCACGGGCCGTTCTCCGTCACGGCCACCGAGTACTCAAAATGGGCGGAAAGCTTACCGTCTTCAGTGCGCGCTGTCCAGCCGTCATCGTCGAAGCTCACACCGGAGGCGCCGGCGTTGACCATGGGCTCGATCGCGAGCACCAGTCCGGGGCGCAGCTCCGGACCCCGGCCACCCGGGCCAAAGTTGTACACCTGGGGGTCCTCGTGCATCGAGCGGCCGATTCCGTGCCCCACCAGCTCCCGCACGACCGAGAAGCCGGCCGCCTCGGCGTGCTTCTGGATGGCGGCTCCGATGTCCGTGAGGCGACGTCCAGGCCGGGTGACATCAACCGCCAGATCAAGGCACTCACGGGTGACTTCGAGCAGGTGCTTGGCCGCAGGCGAGACCTCCCCGATGGCCACGGTGACCGCGGCATCCCCGACAAAACCGTCGAGCACCACCCCGCAGTCGAGCCCCAGCACGTCACCCTCGCGAAGCAGGTGCTTCGCCGAAGGGATCCCGTGCACGATCACGTCGTTGACCGAAGTGCAGAGGGTCGCAGGGTACCCGCGATAACCCTTGAACGCAGGACGCCCACCCCCCGCCAGGATGTGCTCTTCCGCCAGGCGATCCAGTTCCTTGGTCGAGACCCCCGGTTCGGCGGCCTCGGCCACCAGCTTGAGCGTCTCGTGCACCAGGGCGTTGGCCCGGTCCATGACGGCGAGCTCGTCGGAGGTCTTCAGCACCATCACTTGCCGATGCTCCCCATCGCCTCGCGCAGCCTCTTGAACACCTCGTCGGGGTTGACCTCCCCGTCCACCCCGCGAAGGATCCCCCGGCCCTCGTACAGCTTGAGGAGCGGGGCGGTGTGCTTCCGGTAGACCTTCAAGCGCTCACGCACCACCGGTGCCTTGTCGTCGTCGCGCTGCACCAGCCCGGTGCCACACGCATCGCAGATCCCTTCCCTCTTTGGCGGCTGCGTGGCCACGTGGTAGACGGCTCCGCACGACGGGCACGAGCGACGCCCGGTGATCCTCGCCAAGAGCTCCCGGTCCGGCACGGCCAGGTAGAGCGCGACGTCCACGCGCCGGTTCAGCTCGGCGAGCAGATCCTCGAGCAGCTCCTCCTGGGCGGTGGTGCGGGGGTACCCGTCGTACACACACCCGAGCGCACCGCGGCGGCTGTGCAGGAGCTTGGAGAGCATCTTGCCGACGACCGCATCCGGCACGAGCTCGCCTCGGTTCATGTACTCCTTGGCCTCCTGCCCGAGCGTGCTCCCCTTTGCGACCTCGTCCCGGAGCAAGTCTCCGGTGGAGACGTGCAACAGCTCGAACGCAGCGGCAATGCGCTTGGCTTGCGTTCCCTTGCCGGCACCGGGCGGGCCGAGGAGGACGACGTCGAGGGCGCGGGTGACCATCACGCTAACCCCTGCGCCCGCGCATCCGACGGCCCTTGACGAACCCGTCGTAGTGACGCATGACCATCTGCGCCTCGATCTGCTGGACCGTATCCATGGCCACGCCGACCACGATCAGCAGCGAGGTGCCGCCAAAGTAGAACTTCACGTTGAGGCCTTCCGTGAACCACCGGGGCAGGAAGGCGTCGAGCGGGCCGCCGATGACCGGAATCGTGGCCACCTTGAAGCCGGTGATCAGGATCTCGGGCAGGATCGCCACCATCGCCAGGTAGATCGCGCCTACCAGCGTGATGCGCGTCAGCACCATGTCGATGAAGTCCCCGGTCCGCTGCCCCGGGCGGATACCCGGAATGAAGCCCCCGTACTTGCGCATGTTCTCGGCGGTGTCCTGGGGGTTGAAGATGATCGAAGTGTAGAAGTAGCAGAAGAAGATGATCGCGGTGAAGTACACGAGGTTGTAGAGCGGCTGGCCCCAGGCGAGCGCCTGGGTGAGCTGCTTGATCACGGGGTTGTCAATCATCTGGCCGATGGACTGGGGGAAAGACAGGATCGAGGCCGCGAAGATCACTGGGATCACGCCGCCGGTATTGAGGCGAAGCGGCAGGTAGGTGCTCTGCCCGCCGTACATCCGCCGACCCACGACGCGCTTGGCGTACTGGACGGGAATCCGCCGCTGGGCGCGCTCCATGAGAACGATTGCGCCCACGACGATGACCGCGAACACGACGAAGATGAGCGCCGTGATGATGGACATTGCCCCGGTGCGAAGGTCCTCGAACGTGTTGAGGATCGCCCGCGGCAGACCCACCACGATGCCAGCGAAGATGATCAAGGAGATTCCGTTGCCCACGCCGCGCTCGGTGATCTGCTCGCCGAGCCACATGACGAAGGCGCACCCCGTCGTGAGGGTGAGGACCGCGAGCAGGCGGAACCCCCAACCCGGGTGCGGCACCAGCGGGAGCCCGCCGGGGGCCGACGTCTTCTCGAGGAAGAACGAGATACCCAGCGACTGGATGACCGAGATCACCACGGTCCCGTAGCGGGTCCACTGTGTGATCTTCTTCCGCCCCATCTCTCCTTCCTTGGAGAGCTTCTCGAGGTACGGCCAGACCACCGTAAGGAGCTGCAGGATGATCGAGGCCGAGATGTAGGGCATGATCCCGAGCGCGAAGATCGTCATCCGCCCCAGCGCCCCGCCCGAGAACAGGTTGAGGAAGCCAAGAATCGTCCCCGCCGCCTGCTTCGTGAACTCGGCCATCGCCTCCGGGTTGATCCCGGGGCTCGGGATGTAGGCCCCCAGGCGGTAGACCGCCAGAAGCAGGAACGTGAACAGGACCCGCTTCCGCAGATCCGGGATGGAGAAGATGTTGCGCAGGCTCTCGATCATTGCCCGATCACCTCGCAGCTGCCGCCCGCGGCTTCGATCAGCTCTTGCGCCTTCTTGGAGAACTTGTGGGCGCGAACCGTGAGCTTGCGGCTCAGCGCCCCGTCGCCGAGGATCTTCACCCCGTCACGCAGCTGGGACACGACTCCCTCGGCCAGGAGGACATCGGGCGTGATCTCGGAGCCGGCGGGGAAACGATCCAGCTGCCCGACGTTGACGATCACGAACTCCTTGCGGAAGATGTTGGTAAAACCACGCTTGGGCAGGCGGCGCACGAGCGGCATCTGCCCGCCCTCGAAGTTGCGGCGTTGAGTGTGGCCCGAGCGCGAGAGCTGGCCCTTGTGGCCGCGCCCGGCGGTCTTTCCGCTGCCCGAGCCGGGCCCTCGCCCAACCCGCTTACGGTTCTTGCGGGACCCCGGTTTCGGTGAGAGGGTGTGGAGCTCCATCGCCTACTCCTTTGCCTTCTTTGCAGGCCGCTTCGCCGTGGCCTTTGCCTTGGCCTTGGGCTGTGCTGCCTTCTTCCGCGGCGCGGCGGCCTTCGCGGCTTTGGCCGGTTTTGGCTGTTTTGCCGCTCTCGCCGGCTTGGCCGGCTTCCTGGCCTTCTCCGGCTTCTCCTGCGTCGCAGCCTTCTCGGGTTTGTGGGCCGGGGCGTGGGTGGCCACCTCGGCCTTTCTCTTGGGCGTCGGTTCGTGTACTTCCGGTGGCGCCGGAGGAACGCTCACCGGTGCAGCCGGCACGCTCACGGGTGTCACGGGCTTCTCCACCCTGGCAAGGGGTTCCACCGGCTTCGCGACGTGCTCCACCGGCTTCGCCACGTGCTCTGCCGGCTTCGCGACATGTTCAACCGGCTTCGCCACGTGCTCGACCGGCTTCGCGACGTGCTCGACCGGCTTCGCCACGTGCTCCGCCGGTTTCGCGACACGCTCCGCCGGCTTGGCAACCTGCTCCACCACCCGGACCTCGTGCTCCTCGGCCCGTGCCGCGTGCGGCTCGGCGGCCAGTTCTTCGAACGAGACGATGTGGGCGACCTTGGCGATCATGCCGCGGGTGTACGGGTTGTCGGGCAGCACGACCGACGACCCGATGCGCCCGAGACCGAGGCCACGGGTCAGCACAAGCTTCACGCGCTCCTGATTGCCGATCTGACTGTGCACCTGGACGATGCGCAACCTGCCCGCGGTCCCCTTGCTATGCGTCGTCATACCTCGACCTCCGGAAGTGGGCCGGTCGCCGGCTCGGTTTCCTCCACCACCTCGGCCTCGGAGGCGGCGCGCCGCAACTGCGTCGCCTCGTCCTTGGTGGTGAGCTGCTCGAGCGCCTCGAACGTGGCGCGCACGAGGTTGTGCGGGTTGGTGGTGCCGAGGGACTTGGTCAGGACATCGGCGATGCCCGCGGCCTCGGCGATCGCACGGACGGCCCCCCCGGCGATCACGCCGGTCCCCGGGGAGGCCGGGCGAAGCAGCACCTTGCCGGCTCCGAAATGTCCGACCACCTCGTGGGGAATCGTGGTCCCTTTGCGCTTCACGCTGATCATCACCCGACGCGCCGCTTCGGTCGCCTTTCGGATGGCCTGGGGTACCTCTCGGGCTTTCCCGCTCCCGAACCCTACCCGCCCGTTGCCGTCCCCGACGACCACCAGCGCCGAGAAGGAGAAGTTCTTGCCGCCCTTCACAACCTTCGTGACGCGGTTGATGTTGACCACGTGATCGATGAATTGGCTTTCCCGCTCGCTCATCGGCTTGCCCCTAGAACTTCAGGCCCGCTTCGCGGGCCGCATCCGCCAGCTCCTTCACCACACCGTGGTAACGGAAGCCGGCTCGGTCGAACACCACCGAATTGATCCCCTTGTCCTTGGCGCGCTCGGCGATCGCCTTGCCGACGACGCGGCCGGCCGCCTTGTTGCCACAGTGCTTGAGGGACTTGCGCAAGTCCTTCTCGATCGTGGAGGCGGCGATGATGGTCGTTCCCTTCACGTCGTCGATGAGCTGCGCGTACACGTTGGACAGAGACCGGAAGACCACAAGGCGAGGCCGCTCCGCGCTCCCAGACACTACCTTGCGAATGCGAAGGTGGATGCGACGACGCCGCTTCTTTCTATCCGTCAATTGAGCCATGGCGCTACGCTCCTGTCTTCCCGGCCTTGAGCTTCAGGACCTCGTCGGAGTACTTGACGCCCTTCCCCTTGTAGGCATCCGGCGGACGCACGCTGCGAATCTCCGCCGCCACCTCACCGACCTGCTGCTTGTTGATCCCCTCGATAGTCAGACGGTTGGCCTTGGCGTCGTAGCTCATCGCGATACCTTCCGGCGCCTTGTAGACAACCGGGTGAGAAAACCCAAGCGAAAGAACGACCTCACGCGGGTTCCTGAGCTCGGCCTTGAATCCCACCCCGACGATGTCCAACTCGCGCTTGTAGCCGGCCGTGACGCCGCTGACGGCGTTCGCCAGCAGCGCCCGGATGAGCCCATGCAACGCCCGCACGCTGGGCTCGTCGCCACCCCGCTTCACCACCACCTGATCACCCTCGACGGCGACCGAGATGCCTGCCGGGACCGGTTGCATGAGCGTGCCCTTGGGTCCTTTGACCTGCACCACCCCGTCGGTGACGCTGACCTGGACGCCTTTCGGGATCGTGACCGGGGTCTTTCCGATGCGTGACATGACACCCTCCCTACCAGACTCGGCACATGACCTCGCCGCCCAGGCGAAGATCGCGGGCGCGCGCGTCGGTCATGAGCCCTTTGGAGGTCGAAACCACTGCGACGCCGATTCCGCCCCGCACCTGGGGCAGCTTCTCCACGCGCCGGTACACGCGGAGGCCCGGGCGGGAGATCCGCTCCAGCCCATGGATTGCGGGCTCCCCGTCCGACGAGTACCGGAGGTAGATCCGCAGTGTCCCCTGGGGGCCCTCCTCGAGCACCTTGAACGTGCGGATGAAGCCCTCCTCCTGCAGGATCTTGGACAGCTCGAGCTTGAGCTTAGAGGCCGGCACGTCGCAGCGGTCCTTGCCCGCCTGCACCGCATTGCGGACATGGGTGAGGAAGTCAGCGATGGGATCGGTCATGGTCATCGCGCACCCCCCCTACCAGCTCGCCTTGGTCACACCCGGGAGGTAGCCCTCCAGGGCGAGCTTGCGGAAGCACAGCCGGCACAGCTCAAACTTGCGGATGTAGCCCCGCGGACGTCCGCAGAGCTTGCAGCGGTTACGGTGCCGAACGCGAAACTTCGGCGGCCGCAGGGACTTGGCAACGAGACAGGTACGAGCCACAGCGCCCTCCTAACCTTTCGCAAACGGGAAGCCGAGCTCCTGCAGCAGGAGCCGGGCCTGGTCGTCGGTCTTCGCGGTGGTGACCACCGTGACGTTCATTCCCTTGGGGGTCTCGACCTTGGTGTAGTCGATCTCCGGGAAGATCGAGTGGTCGCGGATGCCCAGCGTGTAGTTGCCGCGGCCGTCGAACCCCTTCGGCGACAGGCCGCGGAAGTCGCGGACGCGGGGCAACGCGATGTTGACGAGGCGGTCGAGGAACTCGTACATCCTGTCCCGCCGCAGCGTCACCGCGCAACCGATCTGCATCCCGACCCGCAACTTGAACTGTGCAATTGACTTGCGGGCCTTCCGGACGGTGGGCCGCTGCCCGGTGATGGCCGTGAGCTCCTCCACCGCCTGATCCATGAGCTTGGCCTGCCGCGGAGCCTCACCCAGCCCGATGTTGCAGATGACCCGGACGACGCGCGGGACCGCCATCGGGTTCTCGATCCCGAACTCCTTCTTGAGCTTCGGGACCACGTCTTTTTCGTACAGCGTCTTCAAGCGCGCCATCGCACCCTCTCTTTACTGGTCGAGAATCGCGCCGTCGACCTTCGTCGACCGGACTTTCCGCCCATCCTCGAGAACCTTGTAGCCGATCCGTGACGGCCGACCCGAGTCGGCCGAGATCACCATGACGTTGCAGATCGCGATCGAGGCCTCGCGTTCGACGATGCCACCGCTCACGCCCTTGCCCGGGTTGGGCTTGCTGTGGCGCTTGAGCATGTTCACGTGCTCCACCACCACCCGGCCTGCCTTGCGGTCCACGCGCAAGACCTTCCCCTTCTTGCCCCTGTCCTTGCCGGCGATGACCTGCACCTGATCGCCCTTCTTGACCTTGAAGCTCTTCGTCATCACCGCCTCCTACAGCACTTCCGGCGCCAGCGACACGATCTTCATGAAGCGTCGCTCGCGCAGTTCGCGGGCCACCGGACCGAACACCCGCGTCCCGATGGGCTCCTTCTGAGGGTTGATCAGGACGACGGCGTTGTCGTCGAAACGGATGTACGAGCCGTCCCTGCGTCGGTGGGAGCGGCGCGTGCGAACGATCACTGCCCTCACCACCGTGCCCTTTTTGACCTGGGACTCAGGAACCGCCTCCTTGACCGAGCAGACGATGATGTCGCCGAGCCGCGCGTAGCGGCCGGCGTTCGAGCCACCGATCTGGCGGATCGCCTGCAGTCTCTTGGCCCCCGAGTTGTCGGCCACCGTCAGCATCGTCCGCATCTGAATCATGGCAACCTCCTCACGAAGCCCGCTCGATCACGCGCACCACACGGAACTTCTTGTTCTTGGACAGCGGGCGACACTCCACGATCTGGACCCTGTCGCCCGTCTTGCACGTGTTCCCCTCGTCGTGCGCCAGGAACTTGTGGGAGCGCCGCACGAAACGGTGGTAGAGCGCGTGCTTGACGACGTTCTCCACCTTTACGACCACGGTCTTGTCCATTGCGTCGGACACCACGGTCCCGATCTTGGTCGTCCTGCGGACTTTGGTCGTGCTCTCCATGGCTCACTCCACTTCCTTGAGGCGCTCGGCCAGGATCGTCTCCACGCGTGCGATGTCCCTGCGGACCATGCGGATCTTGGCCGGGTTCTGAATCTGACCGGTGGCCTTCTGGAAGCGCAGCTTGAAGAGCTGCTCCTTGAGGTCGGTCTGGGAGTTGCGCAGCTCCTCGATGGACTTCTCACGCAGTTCCTTGGCTTTCATCGGATTTGCCCCCGCGCCACAAAACGCGTCTTGATCGGGATCTTGTGGGCCGCCAGGCGAATCGCCTCACGGGCGACCTCTTCCGTAACTCCCTCCATCTCGAAGAGGATCCGGGCCGGCTTGATCACGCACACCCACTCCTCCGGTGCTCCCTTGCCCTTGCCCATGCGGGTTTCGGCGGGCTTCTTGGTGATCGGCTTGTCGGGGAAGACCCGAATCCAGATCTTCCCACCGCGCTTGACGTGCCGGGTCATGGCGATCCGGCCCGCCTCAATCTGGCGTGCCGTAACCCAACCCGCCTCCAGCGCCTGCAAGCCGTAGTCGCCGAAGGACAGATCTCCCCCCCGAGTCGCCAGGCCCCTCCGGCGCCCGCGCTGTTGCTTGCGAAACTTGACTTTCTTCGGCATCAACATGGCAACACCTCATCCCTCACAGCGCGCGCCGGTGCGCCTTGCTCCGGTGCAGCTCACCCTTGTAGATCCACACCTTGACGCCGATCGTCCCGTACGTGGTGAAGGCTTCCGCGAACCCGTATTCGATGTCGGCCTTGAGGGTGTGAAGCGGCAGCCGCCCCTCCTGGTACCACTCGGAGCGGGCGATCTCGGCCCCATTGAGACGCCCCGAACAGCGAATCTTGATCCCCTGTGCGCCGAAGCGCAAGGCGTTCTCCATCGCCCGCCGCATCGCGCGACGGAATGTGATGCGCCGCACCAGCTGCGACGCAATCGACTCGGAGATCAGCTGGGCCTCGATCTCCGGCCTCTGGATCTCCTGGATGTTGATGTGGATGTCCTGGCCGTACACCGAGCGCAGCTCCGCGCCCAGCTTGTCCACTTCCGCTCCCTTGCGGCCGATGATGATGCCGGGCCGGGCCGAGAAGATGTTGACCCGAATCTTGTTGGCGGTGCGCTCGATGTCGATCTCCGCCACGCCGGCGTGCGAGAGACGGGTCTTGAGCGCCTTGCGGAGCCGCAGGTCCTCGTGGAGAAGCTTCGCGTAGTCGGCGCTCGCGTACCAGCGCGAACGCCAGGTCTTGTTGTACCCCAGCCGAAAACCGTACGGGTGCGTCTTCTGTCCCACGATCGCCTCCTACCCCTCACGCTCTGCGACCTGGACGGTCACATGGCAGTACTTGTGCAGCCTGGGGAAGACACGCCCCATCGAGGCCGCACGGAAACGCTTCAGGCTCGGGCCTTGATCGACCTGGATGCTCTTCAGCACCAGCTTCCCGGAGTCGATCCCGGGTGACTTCTGCTCCAGGTTGGCCACAGCCGAGCGCACCAACTTCTCCAGGTCCCTGGCGCAGCGCCGGTGCGTGAGCTTGAGGACCGAGAGCGCCCTCGGCACTCCGTGCCCTCTCACCGTGTCGGCCACCAGCCGCACTTTCTGGGCGGAGCCCTTGTAGAAACGCAGTCGAGCTTCGGCGTGCATGGCTAGCCTCCGGTGGGGGTGGTGACCACGGCACCCTTTTCCTTGCGTGTGCCGGTGTGCCCGCGGAAGGTGCGGGTCATAGCGAACTCGCCGAGCTTGTGGCCGACCATGTTCTCGGTGACGAACACCGGCACGAACTTCTGGCCGTTGTGCACCGCGATCGTGTGGCCCACCATCTCGGGAGTGATCGTGGAGCGGCGCGACCAGGTCTTCACGACCCGGCGCTCGCGCGTCTCGTTGAGCTGGGACACCTTCTTGAGAAGGTGGTCATCAATGAAGGGTCCCTTGTGAACTGAACGAGCCATCCCAGCCTCCCCTTACTTCCGCCGCTTGACGATGAAGCGGGTCGTCCGCTTGTTCCGTCTTGTCTTGTAGCCCTTGGTGGGCTGCCCCCACGGGCTGACAGGGTGTCTGCCGCCCTTGGTCTTCCCTTCGCCGCCGCCGTGCGGGTGATCGATCGGGTTCATGGCCGTGCCCCGGACGTGGGGACGCCTGCCCGCCCACCGCGTGCGCCCCGCTTTGCCGATCGACACGTTGGAGTGGTCAACGTTCCCCACCTGGCCGACCGTCGCCCAGCACGCGGCCAGCACCAGACGCATCTCCCCCGAGGGCAGGCGCAGCGTCACGTACTTGCCCTCCTTGGCCATAAGCTGCGCTCCGGCGCCCGCCGCGCGCACGATCTGGCCGCCGTGCCCCGGCTTCAGTTCGACGTTGTGGACCAGGGCACCGAGCGGGATGCTCTTCAAGGGCAAGGCGTTGCCCGGGACGATCTCGGCCTTCTCCGCCGCGACCAGCGTGCTGCCGACGGCCAGGCCGTCGGGCGCGAGGATGTACCGCTTCTCGCCGTCGGCGTACACCAGCAGCGCGATCCGCGCGGAACGATTGGGGTCGTACTCGATGCTGGCGACGCGGGCGGCGATGCCGCGCTTGTCGCGCCGGAAGTCGATCGTCCGGTAGAGGCGCTTGTGGCCGCCCCCCCGGAAGCGCAGCGTCTGGTGTCCCTCGTTGTTCCGCCCGCCCGTCTTCGTCATACCACGGGTCAGGGACTTTTCGGGCCGCTTCTCGGTGACCTCGGCGAAGTCCAGGCGCGTCATGAATCGCACGCCAGGCGAGGTCGGCTTGAATGATTTGAGCGCCATTGCCCTTCCCCCTACACCTGATCAAAGAACTCGATCGTCTTCTCGCCGGCGGCCAGGCGCACGTACGCCTTGCGCCAGTCCGGGCGCAGGCCGGTGTAACGACCGAAGCGGCGCAGCTTGCCCCGGACGTTGACCACCCGCACCTCGACGACCTTGACCCCGAAGAGGGTCTCGACCGCTTGGCGAACCTCGATCTTGTTGGCATCGCGGGCTACCTGGAAGCACACCGTGTTGGTGCTTTCCTTCATGTCCGCGGTCTTTTCGGTGACGATTGGACGCAGGACGATCTGGCGAGGGTCTTTCATGACGACAGCACCTCCGAAAGCTGTGCCAGCGCGCGACGCGAGAACACGATCTGACGCGCGTCCAGTACCTGGTAGACATGGACGTGGAGGGCGTCCGCGGTGTCCAGCTCGCGGCGGTTCCGCGTGGCGAGCATCAGGTTGAGGTTCTCGAAGCTGTCCACCAGCAGTACCTTTTCTCCCTGCAGCCCGAGCTTCGCCAGGCGCGCCATGAACTCCTTCGTGCGATTGGAGTCGATCTCGAGCGACTCGAGCACGTGAAACTTGCCGCCGGAGAGACGCTCGGACAGCACCGACTTCAGCGCGTTCTTCTTCGCCTTGATGTTGACCTTGGCAGCGTAGGAGCGCGGTTGCGGGCCGAAGGTTGTCGCCCCGTGCCGCCAGAGCGGGGAACGGATCGAGCCGTGCCGCGAACGCCCGGTGCCCTTCTGTTTCCACGGCTTCTTGCCGCCGCCCGATACCATGCTACGGGTCTTGGTGGCGTGGGTGCCGCGCCGCAGCCCGGCCAGGTACGCCTTGACGACCTCGTACACCAGGTGGGGGCGGGACGGGTAGCTGAACGTCTCCTGCGGGAGCTCGATCGAGCCCACCACTTCGTTGTCCCAGTTGCGAACGTCGAGTTTCATGGTCCGCCCCCTACCCCTTCACCAGTCGCACGAGCGCGTTGCGGCCACCGGGAACCGCCCCTTTGAGGAACACCAGGTTGCGCTCGAGGTCGACCTTCACGACCTTGACCCGCTTGAGTGTGTTCCGATCGCCGCCCATGCGTCCGGCCATCCGCGTACCCGGAAAGACCCGCGAAGGGTATGCGGACGGGCCGATACCGCCCGGAGCTCGGTGGAACATCGAGCCGTGGCTGGCCGCGCCTCCGCGAAAGTGGTGACGTTTGACCGCCCCCTGGAAGCCCTTGCCCTTGGAGGTCCCGACGACCCGTACCTCCTCACCCGCGGCGAAGATGTCGCAGAGGACGGTGTCCCCCGCCTTCACCGTGGAGTCGGCGGAAACCGGCACCTCGCCCAGGAAGCGCGCGGGCGGGACGCCCGCCTTGGCGAACGTGCCCTTGAGGGGCTTGCTCACCCGCCGGGGCGGTTTGCCCGCTACCAGCCCGAGCTGGACCGCCTCGTGGCCGTCGTTCTCGGCGGTCCGCCGCAGCACGACGACGCAAGGCCCGGCCTGCACGACGGTGACGGGCACGAGGTCCCCGTTGTCGTCGAAAACCTGGGTCATTCCGATCTTCTTGGCGAGAATTCCCTGGACCATGGCCGGCCTCACTTCTTCCCGCCGTAGGCCTTGATCTCGACGTCCACACCAGCCGGGAGCTCGAGCTTCATCAGAGCGTCGACCGTCTGCTGAGTCGGATCGAGAATGTCCAAGAGCCTCTTGTGCGTTCGGATCTCGAACTGCTCGCGAGACTTCTTGTCAACGTGCGGCGATCGCAGCACGGTGAAGCGCTGGATTTGCGTGGGCAGCGGGATGGGCCCCGATACGTTCGCCCCCGTGCGCTTCGCCGTGTCAACGATCTCCGCCGTGGACTGGTCCAGAAGACGGAAGTCGTACGCCTTGAGCCGGATCCGGATCTTGTCCTTGACCATGGCCACTCCTACTCGATGACGTCGCTGATGGTGCCGGCGCCGACGGTGCGGCCGCCCTCGCGGATGGCGAAACGCAGCCCCTTCTCCATCGCGATCGGCGTGATCAACTCAACCTCGACCGCCACGTTGTCCCCGGGCATCACCATCTCCACCCCTGCCGGCAGCTTCATCGACCCCGTCACGTCCGTCGTCCGAAAGTAAAACTGCGGCCGGTAGCCCGCGAAAAACGGCGTGTGCCGCCCACCCTCCTCCTTCGTCAAGACGTACACCCCAGCCTTGAACTTGGTGTGCGGCGTAATGCTCCCAGGCTTCGCAACCACCTGCCCACGCTCAACTTCTGCCTTCTCAGTCCCACGCAACAACAACCCGATGTTGTCCCCAGCCTGCCCCTGGTCCAACAGCTTCCGAAACATCTCCACACCCGTCACCACCCGCTTGATCGTCGGCCGAAACCCAACGATCTCCATCTCCTCCCCAACCTTCACGATCCCGCGCTCCACTCGCCCCGTCACCACCGTCCCACGCCCAGAAATCGTGAACACGTCCTCAATCGGCATCAAGAACGGCTTGTCAATGTCCCGCACCGGCTGCGGCACGTACTTGTCCAACGCATCCATCAACTCCAAAATGCACTTCGCATCCGACGCCTCCGCCGAGTCCACCCCTACGGCCTTCAACGCCGACCCCCGAATCACCGGCACCTCGTCCCCAGGAAACTCGTACTGGCTCAGCAACTCCCGCACCTCCAACTCCACCAAGTCCAATAACTCCGCGTCCTCAACCTTGTCCACCTTGTTCAAAAACACCACGATGTACGGCACCCCAACCTGACGCGCCAGCAAAATATGCTCCCGCGTCTGCGGCATCGGCCCATCCTCCGCCGATACCACCAAAATCGCCCCGTCCATCTGCGCCGCACCCGTGATCATGTTCTTCACGTAGTCCGCGTGCCCAGGACAATCCACGTGCGCGTAGTGCCGCGCCACCGTCTGATACTCCACGTGCGACGTCGCAATCGTCAAAATCTTCATCTCGTTCCGCCGCCCGTGCGCAATCGACGCCTTCGCCACCTCGTCATACGACTTGTAATCCGCCAACCCCTTCAACGACATCACCTTCGTAATCGCCGACGTCAACGCAGTCTTACCGTGATCCACGTGCCCAATCGTCCCAACGTTCACGTGCGGCTTCGTCCGATCAAACTTCTGCTTGGCCATGTTCCCTTCGCCTCCCTCTCCCCTGATTTGGTCTTCCGGACCGCCGTCGCGGCCGCGGCCTGCGAGGTCAACAGGCCTGGTTAAGGTTCTTCTTCAACGTGCACACGGTGGAGCCCAGGACCAGATTTGAACTGGTGACCCCGTCCTTACCAAGGACGTGCTCTACCGCCTGAGCTACCTGGGCCCACGAGAAAGCCTGCAAAGCTATGGAGCGGGAGACGGGATTCGAACCCGCGACCAACAGCTTGGAAGGCTGTGACTCTACCCCTGAGTTACTCCCGCATGAGTGCAAGAAAGTTGGTGCGGGCGGATGGATTTGAACCACCGTAGGGCATTGCCCGGCAGATT
>DATKMD010000225.1:0-33698 GCA_035542075.1 Thermoanaerobaculaceae bacterium | reverse complement strand
GCCTATGCCGGGGCGCTGGTGTGGTCGTTCACCTTCGTTTCGCTGGGTGCCCTCGCCGGAAGGCAGTGGGCGAGGGTGTCGGCGGAGGTTCACCACAACCTGCTGATCGCGTCCGGGGTGATCGCCGTGCTGCTGCTGTGCGCGCTGGGGGTCAGACAGGTGTTGGCGAGGCGTCAAACCGGCAGGTCCTGATGCCGGCGTGGTATTGGCGGGGCTAGACTTGAGACGCAGGCGATGAGAAAGATCTCGCTCCACCGCATCGGGCCCCTGGTGGGCCTGGCCCTGTTCGTGGTTGCGCTCTGGGTGCTGCACGGGGAGCTTCGGCACTACAGCTACCACCAGGTGCTCCTGGAGTTCAGGTCGCTGCCGGCCGGGCGTGTGGCGCTCGCGTTCCTGCTGACGGTCATGAGCTACCTCCTTCTCACCGGGTACGACACCCTCGGGCTGCAGTACTCGCGCCACCGGCTGCCGTACCGACGCACCGCGCTTGCTTCGTTCGTCGGCTACGCGTTCTCCAACACCGTCGGCTACTCGCTGATCAGCGGGGGCTCGGTGCGCCTGCGGCTGTACTCCGGGTGGGGCCTCTCGACGCTCGCAATCACCAAGGTGATCGCCTTCTGCGGGATCACGTTCTGGCTCGGTTTCCTCGCGACGGCGGGGGCCGTTTTTGTCGCTGAGCCGCTGGCCCTGCCGCCCTCACTCCACCTTCCGATGTCGAGTGCGAGGCCAATCGGGGTCCTCTTTCTCCTGATCGTGGCGGGCTTCGCCGCCGTCGTCCTCAAGCGCCGGCCACCACTGCGGGTCCACGACCTGGAGTTCCCGATGCCGGGACCCCGCCTGCTGGTCGCGCAGCTCGTCGTCGGCTGCCTGGACTGGGTTGCGGTCGGTGGGGTGCTCTACCTGCTGCTCCCAGCTGGAAGCGGGGTGTCATTCGCAAGCTTCCTGGGTGTGTTCCTGCTGGCCCAGATCGTTGGAGTCGTCAGCCAGGTACCAGGTGGCCTCGGGGTCTTTGAGTCCGTGATGCTGCTCCTGCTGACCCCCGCGGTGCCGGCCGCCGCGGTACTGGGCTCGCTGCTGGCGTTCAGGATCGTGTACTACGTGATACCGCTCGCGGCTGCGGCGGTCCTCCTGGGCACCCACGAGCTGCTGCAGCGGCGCGAGGGCGTGCGACGCGTGGCGAGGATCTTCGGGAGGTGGGCCCCGAGCGTAGTGCCCCAGGCCCTCGCGATCACCAGCTTCTTGGGGGGTACGATCCTGCTCTTCTCCGGCGCGACTCCCCCCGCGCACTGGCGGCTGGTCCTGATGCGCGACTTCATTCCCCTGCCGGTGATGGAGCTTTCTCACCTGGTGGGCAGCATTGCAGGGGCCGCGTTGCTCTTGCTCGCCTACGGGCTCCAGCGGCGGCTCGACGGTGCGTACCTGCTCACGGTCTCGCTGCTTTCGACCGGGATCGTGGTCTCACTGCTGAAAGGCCTCGACTGGGAGGAGGCAATCGCCCTTGCGGTCATGCTCATCGCCCTGCTGCCGTGCCGTGCTCACTTCTACCGGAAGGCGTCGCTGACGGAGGAGTGGTTCAGTCCGGGGTGGATCGTGGCGATCGCGCTGGTGCTGCTGGCATCCGTGTGGCTTGGCTTCTTTTCCTACAAGCACGTCGAATACTCCAATGAGCTGTGGTGGAAGTTCGCGTTTTCCGGGGATGCGCCGCGCTTCTTGCGCGCAACGGTGGGTGCCCTGGGTGTTGCGCTGCTGTTCGCCGTGGCACGCCTGCTGCGGCCGGCGCCGCCGGAGCCGGCGCCTGCGGGCAGCGCGGATCTCGAGAGGGCGCGGCCGATCGTCGAGCACTCGCCGAGGACCTACGCGAACCTGGCGTTGCTCGGGGACAAGAACTTCCTGTTCAGTGCGAGCGGTGAAGCCTTCATCATGTACGCGGTTCACGGCCGAAGCTGGGTGGCGCTCGGGGATCCGGTGGGGCCGCCGGACGAGATGCCGGAGCTGGTGTGGCGGTTCGGCGAGCTCTGCGACCGACACGACGACTGGCCGGTTTTCTACGAGGTCGGGAAGGAGAACCTGCACCTCTACCTGGACCTCGGCCTCACGGTGCTGCGGCTCGGGGAGGAGGCACGCGTGCCTCTCGGAGA
This sequence comes from Thermoanaerobaculaceae bacterium, assembly GCA_035542075.1. Taxonomy (GTDB): domain Bacteria; phylum Acidobacteriota; class Thermoanaerobaculia; order Thermoanaerobaculales; family Thermoanaerobaculaceae; genus RBG-13-68-16. The sequence continues at coordinate 31,560 of DATKMD010000225.1, read as the reverse complement.
GTTCTCCCTCGAAGGGCACGAGCGGAAGTGGCTCCGACATGTGGACCGCAGGCTTGGCAACGAGGGGTGCACCCTCGAGGTGCTCCCGCGCGAAGCCGTAGGCGAACACTTTGCGGAGCTCGCCGGCATCTCCGAGGCCTGGCTCACCGGGAAGAGTACGCGCGAAAAGGGGTTCTCGCTGGGTTTCTTCGCCCCCGACTACTTGGCGAATTTCCCGCTGGCGATCGTCCGCCGCGGGGGCCGGATCGTGGCGTTCGCCAACGTGTGGTTGGGTGGCGACCGCGAGGAAATCTCCGTGGACCTGATGCGCTACCTCAAAGATGCGCCCAACGGTGTCATGGACTACATGTTCCTCAAGCTCATGGTGTGGGGAAGGGAACAGGGCTACCGCTGGTTCAACCTGGGGATGGCGCCGCTCTCGGGGATGCAGGACCGCGCCCTGGCGCCGCTCTGGATGCGCGTCGGGTCCCTGATCTTTCGGCACGGGGAGAACTTTTACAACTTCCAGGGGATCCGCCAGTACAAGGACAAGTTCAGCCCGAGATGGGAGCCCAAGTACCTGGCCTCTCCCGGGGCGCTGGCCTTGCCGCGGATTGTAGCCAACGTGGCGGCTCTCATTAGCAGGGGCTTGAAGGGCGTGGTGGCGAGATGAAGGCGAGCGGCTGGGCGGCACTCATCGTCGCGAGCTTCGCGAGCAGCGCGCTCGCGAGCGAGCAGACGCTTCGCTTCGGACGGTTCGGCACGGTCACCGTATACCGAGAGGCGGCGCAGCCCAGTCAGGTCGTCCTGTTCGTCTCGGGCGACGGCGGCTGGAACCTGGGCGTCGTGGACATGGCGCGCGAGCTCGCGACCACGGATGCCCTCGTGGTGGGGGTCGACATCGTCCACTACCTCAAAGAACTCCAGGCCGGCCAGGATACGTGCCTGTACCCGGCGGGCGACTTCGAGGCGCTCAGCCAGTTTGTTCAGAAGCAACTGGACCTCCCGCGCTATCTGGTGCCGGTCCTCGTTGGCTACTCCTCCGGGGCCACCCTGGTATACGCGGTCTTGGCACAGGCACCGCCCAGCACGTTTGCCGGAGCGGTGAGTCTCGGGTTCTGCCCGGACTTTCCCCCCACCAAACCGTTCTGCAAGGGGAGAGGGCTCACGTGGGAGCCCGCACCGAAGGGGAAGGGGATCAACTTCCTGCCTGCCGAGCACCTGCAGGAGCCCTGGATCGCGCTCCAGGGAACCATCGACCAGGTTTGCGACCCGGCGGGCACAGAGGCTTTCGTGAAGCAGGTTCCCCGCGGCGAGATTGTGGTCCTCCCCAGGGTCGGGCACGGCTTCTCGGTGCCCCGAAACTGGCTCCCGCAGTTCAAGGCCGCCTTCGAGCGCGTAGTGGACTCGCCGCCCGTGGCTGCGCCGCCCATTGCCGCGGTACCCGGTCCGCCACCCCCGAGCGGGACCGTCACGGACGTGAGCGACCTGCCGCTGGTCGAGGTGCCGGCGCGCGGCGAGCCGACGGACACACTTGCCGTGATCGTCTCGGGCGACGGCGGGTGGGCCGGAATCGACCGGGAGCTGGGCGAGTCCCTGGCCGGCCGCGGCGTCGCCGTGGTGGGGCTCAACTCGCTGCAGTACTTCTGGAAGAAGAAGACTCCGGAGATCGCCGGGCGCGACCTGGAGCGGATCGTGCGCCACTACCTGGCGGCGTGGGGGAAGACAAAGGCGCTTCTAGTCGGCTACTCGCGAGGCGCCGAGGTGGTGCCGTTCATGGCGGACCGCCTCCCCCCGGACCTGCGCTCGCACGTTGTTCTCGTGGCGCTCCTTGGGCCCACTTCGAGCGTCGAGTTCGAATTCCACGTCGGCGACTGGCTCGGCGGAAGGGGCGGCAAGAACGAACTGGCGGTGCGGCCGGAAATCGAGAAGCTCGCCGGCACGCCTATCCTGTGCTTCTTCGGCGCGGACGAGCGCGACTCGCTCTGCCCCGACCTCCCCGCCTCGCTCGCGACAGCCGTCCGGCTGGACGGCGCCCACCACTTCGGCGGGCACTATGCCGCCATCGCCGACACGATCCTCAAGGGTGCATCGGCAGGGAAGCCCTGATCGCGCTCCCTACGGGCGGTGCTTCGCGCATGCCTCGTGGCTCTCCGGTTCGGTAGGTGAAACCCACGGTCCGCCGTGTCCGGCTGGTAACTGGCAGGCGCCGGAGAGCCGTTGAGGCGGGCCGGCCTTGATACACTCCGCGTTCGTAAGGCGAGGCCTCCGAGATGCCCGAGAAGACGTTCGACGTGGCAGTGGTCGGCGGCGGGATCGTCGGGACTGCGACCGCGATGGCGCTGCTGCTGCGGCGCGCGATCTCGCTCGTGCTGGTCGAGAAGGAGCGCCGGCTCGCGGCCCACCAGACCGGCAACAACAGCGGCGTGATCCACTCCGGGCTGTACTACAGGCCCGACTCGCTCAAGGCCCGCAACTGCACGGCCGGCCGCGAAGCGCTGTATGCTTTTTGCGCCGAGCATGGGATCGCGGCGGAGCGCTGCGGCAAGGTCGTCGTGGCCACGAGCGAGGTGCAGCTCCCGGTGCTCGAGGAGCTGCGGCGTCGCGGGGAGGCCAATGGCCTGACGGGCCTGCGTCGCCTGCGACCGGAGGAGATCCGCGAGCTCGAGCCGCACGCGGTCGGGATCGCAGGCCTGTTCGTTCCTCAGACCGGAATCGTGGACTATTCCCAGGTCACCGAGGCGTATGCCGAGGAGATCCGGCGCCGCGGCGGCGAGGTGCTCCTGGAGGCGCCGGTGCGCCGGATTGTGCGCAACGGCGGCGGCATCGTGCTTGAGACCGGGTCGGGCGAGGTGCGCTGCCGACACCTGGTGAACTGTGCCGGGCTGCACAGCGACCGGGTGGCACGCATGGCGGGGGTCGAGCCGGGGGTTCGCATCGTGCCGTTCCGCGGCGAGTACTACGAGGTGGTGCCGGGGCGCCGGAATCTCGTGCGCAACCTGATCTACCCGGTCCCCAACCCCGAGTTCCCGTTCCTGGGCGTGCACTTCACCCGCAAGATCGGCGGTGGGGTGGAGGCCGGGCCCAACGCGGTGCTGGCGTTAAAGCGTGAGGGGTACTCGAAGTGGAGCTTCTCGGCGCGCGACCTGCTCGATGCCGTCGGCTCCAGGGGGTTCTGGCGGATGGCGCGCAGCTACTGGAGGATGGGGGTCGGGGAGTACTGGCGCTCCTGGAACAAGCGCGCGTTCGTGCGCGCCCTTCGGGCACTGATGCCCGAGATCACCTCCGCCGACCTCGCCCCGGGCGGCGCCGGCGTGCGCGCCCAGGCGCTCGATCCTGACGGGGCGCTCGTGGACGACTTCCGGATCGTCGAGGCGGAGCGGCAGATCCACGTGCTCAACGCTCCCTCGCCGGCGGCCACCGCCTCGATTGCCATCGGGGAAGGAATCGCCGACCTCGCCGTCAAGAGCTTCGCTATCGGCTAGCGCCCTCCTTGATTTGCGAACCCCTGGCCAGTCCCACCTTCCGGATGCGGGTGCGTCTGCGGGAGGACGCATGTCCCCGAGAAAGGGCGAGCGTGCTCCGGGCGGCCACCTGCACCTGAGACTGAGAATGGCACGCAGTTTGCACACGCCACGCACATGGATTCCGCGTGGAAATTCGTCGAGGCCACCGCAAGTTACCCAGTGCAACCGCCTGCGCGCCAGTGTTTTCAGGCAGGTCAGCAAGGGACGGTTGGGGTGCCGCGAAGGGGGGATCGGCAATGAGGACTTTCCGGATACTGGCAGCGCTGGTACTGGTCGCGTCCGCGGCAGGGGCTCAAACCTTCAACGCGACGCTGGCCGGAGGACGGGAGACCGGGGGCGGGGGTGACCCGGCCGGCAAGGGACTCGCGGTCGTCACGTTCAGCGGGACCACCGTGATGTACTACATCTGGGTGCGGGACATCGCGCAGCCGACCGCGGCTCACATCCACAGCGCGCTCGCCGGGCAGGCCGGGTCGATTGTGGTGAGCCTGAACCCGACCTTCTCCAGCCCGACCACCGGTGTGTACGTGGCGCACGGTTCGGTGACCTCCGACAGCACCACGGTGGGCGCGATTTTCCAGCAGCCCAACGCCTACTACGTCAACGTCCACAACGCGGCCTTCCCCGATGGTGCCGTGCGCGGGCAATTGCTCGGTGATGGGGGGAGCGAGTTCGCCTTCGCGTCTACTTTGACGGGCGCACGCGTCCCGGGCGGGGGTGACCCGGCGGGCACCGGGTACGCGACCGCGATCCTGGACGGGAGCACCGTCTACTACTACATGTGGGTGAACGGGATCGCGTCGCCGACCGCGGCGCAGATCAACAACGGAACCGTGGGCCAGACTGGACCGGTCGCCGTGAATCTCTCACCGACGTTCACCAACGGTGTCGCGTCCGGGGGCGTCGCAACCAGCGCCTCGACGATCGCCGCGATTATCGCGCATCCGAACGACTACTACTTCAACGTGTCGAACGGCGCCTTCCCGAATGGGGCCCTGCGGGGGCAGCTCCTGCCCACCGAGAGGGATATCTATTTCCCGGTGGTCGCGCGCAACCCCGGTCTCGGGACGAGCCTGTTCAAGACCGACCTCCGTATCGTCAGCCTCACCGATGAAGCGGCCACCGTCTACGCGGAGTGGTACCCGCACGGGGCCGGCTCAGCCGGCCCGGCGACAGTCACGCAGATCTCCGTCTCTCCTCGCGGCGAGGCCGTTATCGACGACGCGGTGAGCGTGCTTTTCGGCGCCAACGACCGCGGTGCCATGCGCTTGCTGTCCGCGTTCCCGATCCGCGCCGTTGTGCACAACTTCAACGACCAGCGCTCCGCCGGCACCGGCACGTTCGGCCTCTCTCTCGACGGCCTCTTCTACGATGGGGCACTCACCTCCGGCCTGCTGGTCTTCAACTCTCACCGTCCCAAGGCCGACCGTCTCGACTTTCGCACCAACATCGGGTACTTCAACCCGAACCCGTTCCCGGTGACCGTGACATTCAACGTGCGAAAGCCGGACGGCACCCTTGTCGGGGAGCCCGGCACGCGGACGATTCCGGGCTGGGCCAACGATCAGGGGTTCTTCTATCAGACGATCCCGGGCGTCCCGGCCGACCAGCAGACGCTGGCCAACTTCTACGTGACCTTCACAGCTTCCAAGCCGATCTTCATGTTCTCCGCGGTCGTGGACAACCTCACCGACGACGCGTTCCAGCAGGCGGCCCAACCGGTGTCGGCAGGCCTGACTGCGGGGTCCTCAGCGCCGCCGACCGCCACGATCACGAACCCGACTGGGGACGTGACGGTCACGACCGGCCAGGCAGTGGCCTTCGTCGGCAGCGGCAGCGACCCGGGCGGCCTCACCCTCACGGGGCACTGGGACTTCGGGGACAGCGTGAGCGCGGATGGGCTGTCGGTCACCCACACCTACGCCGCCGCCGGAACGTACACGGTGAAGTTCACGGTGACCAACTCCCAGGGGCTTACGAGCGCCCCTGACCAGCGCACCGTCACCGTCACGGCAGCGGCAACCGCGACGCTCTCGGCGATCCAGGTCCAGATCTTCACGCCGATATGCTCCAGCTGCCATCCGCCGAACCAGGAGATGGACTTGAGGTCCGGCAAGGCGTTCGCCAGCATCGTCGGCAAGAGCTCCTCGGAGCAGCCTTTGTTGCAGCGGGTGAAGCCTGGCGACCCGACCAACAGCTACCTGTACATGAAGATCACCGGTGCGTCAGGCATTTCGGGGGCCCGAATGCCGTTCGGTGGCCAGCCTTTGAGCGCTGCACAGATTCAGCTGATCCACGACTGGATCCTCGCGGGGGCACAGAACAACTGACCATGCGGCGACTCCCCCCTATCGCCCTGCTCGTTGCCGCGCTGGCGTTTGCCGGCTGCGGGAACCCGAAGGCCCTCCCCACGGAGCCCGATGGGGGGGGCCCGCCCCCCGCCGATGCGACGTTTACCCGCGTGCAGACCGAGGTGTTTTCGGTCAACTGCGCCCTCTCGGGGTGCCACGCTGGCACCGCGCCCACGGGTGGGATGGATCTCTCCGGCGGTGTCGCGTACGGGAACATCGTGGGCGTGGCATCCACGGAGCGTGGCGACCTCCGTCGCATCGAGCCCGGAGATCCGGACCGCTCCTATCTCGTCAAGAAGATCCGCGGCGACGCCGACATCGTCGGGTCTCCGATGCCGCTGATCGGCTCGATTACGTCGGCTCAGCGTCAACTTGTCATTGACTGGGTGCGGCGCGGCGCGCCGAACGACTGAGGAGGGGCGATGAGGGTGAGGATGCTCTTGCTCGTGGCGCTTTCATCGGCATGGGCCGCCCTTGCGCCCTCCCAAGTGCTCCCCGAGCCTCAACTTTACGACCGGCTGGTCAACTATCCGAGCCACCTCGTTTTGCCGCCCAGCACGATGGAGGTGATCTTCACCCACCGCTTCAGCCAGACCATCAGCGATGCAGGCGCCGGCAACCTCTATGGCCTCGACTCCGCCGCCGATATCGGCCTCGGTTTTGGGGTCGGCTTCGGCGACAACCTCGACGCACAGATCTACCGCTCCTCATTCCAGAAGCAGTACGAGCTTTCGGGCAAGTGGACCGCGCTGCGCCAGGGAAGCACCATGCCCCTCGGCCTTGCGGTCCGCGTCGGCACCGACTACCGGGCGGCCTCCGGTATAAGGGACCGCTGGGCCTACTTCGGGCAGGTCGTCCTGGCGAGACGGGCTGCGCCGTGGGTCGATTTGTTTCTGGTGCCCACCTACGTCACCGACACTCCGACGCTCACCAACGTGTTCAACGTCGGCATCGCGGCATCTTTTCACCTGCCGGGGGTCTGGGACATCGTGGCCGAGGCAACCCCTGCCAACCGCGACGTGCCGGACTCCACGGTTGCCTGGTCTGTCGGGCTCAACATCCGGATCACCGGCCACGAATTTCTGATCTACGTCGGCAACTCCCGCGCAACCGTCACGGACATGATCGCGGGCTCCGATATTCCGGGCGGCTTCAAGGCCTCGGACGTGCGGCTGGGCTTCAACCTCATCCGCCGCTTCCCCGAGTAGCGCCGCGGGCGCAAGCGCGCGAGGCGGGGGTCGATTTCGCGGCGCGGCAGCGATTGTTGTCTGCTGACCCCTGACCTACTCGGGGACGAGCTTCGTGGAAAGGTATCGTTCGCCTCGGTCGCACGCGACCGCGACCACGGTTCTGCCTTCCCCGAGCTCGCGCGCCTTCTCCAGGGCGATCGAGAGGATGGCTCCGGTGGATGGGCCGCAGAAGATCCCCTCCTCCCGGGCGAGGCGCCTCGCGGTCTCGAAAGCCACCTCGTCGCCGACGCGACGCTGCTCGTTGATGAAGGTCGGGTCCCAGATCGGTGGGACGAACGTCCCGTCGAAGTGGAGGAGACCCTCGATCTTGGATTTCGGGCTGTCGGGCTCGATGCCCACGACCCGGGCGGGGGAGCCCACATCGCGCAGATACCGCGCGACGCCCATGAGCGTGCCACCCGTGCCGGCGCCGGCCACGAAGCAGTCGAGCCGGCCTCGCGTCTGCGCCCAGATCTCCCCGCCGGTGCCGTGGTAGTGGGCGAGCACGTTGCCCTCGTTGCCGTTCTGGTTGAGGTAGAAGAATGTGTTCGTATCCTTGGCGGCCTTCTCGGCCTCCCAGATGTGAGAATTCTGGTCGGCGCCCGAGGTCAGCACCAGCTCCGTACCCCAGGTCTTCATGATCTTGCGGCGCTCGACGGACTTAGTCTCCGGCATGTAGATCCGGGACCGATAGCCCTTGAGTGTGGCGACCATCGCGAGCGCGATTCCGGTGTTTCCGGATGATGCGTCGATGATGATGTGGTGGCGCTTGAGGACGCCGGTCTTCTCGGCATCCTCGATGATGTATTTGACGATGCGGTCCTTTAGGGAACCGGAAGGGTTCCAGGCCTCCATCTTCATCAAAACCGCCGCCATCCCCGGTTCCACCATGCGGCGCAACGGGATGAGAGGGGTGTTGCCGATCGTGTCCAGAACGGTAGTCGTGCTCACGTGCGCTCCACGCCCGTTGGTTGCGGGCGACCTTTTCGGCGTCCCGGAAGGATACACCACCCGGCCCGGTCCTGTGGTAGGCTCCCGCGATGGTCAGCGAGTGGCTCATACGCGCCTTCGTCGCAAGACCGAGCGAGATCAGGAGCCCCCGCATCAGGGGGTCGTACGGGGTGCTCGAGGGATGGGTGAGCATCGTCGTGAACCTGATCGTGTTCGTGGTCAAGCTCATCCCCGGCATCATCATAGGCAGCATCTCCCTGATCGCCGACGCGTTTCACTCTCTCGGTGACGTAGCCTCCTCGATCTTGGTGATCTGGGGGTTCAAGATCTCCGCCAAGCCTTCCGATAAGAGACACCCCTTTGGCCACGGGCGCGTCGAGAGCATCGCTGCGCTGGTGATAGGCATCATGCTCTTCGTTGTGGCGTGGGAATTCGCCCAGAACTCCGTGATCCGGCTGCTTCACCCCAAGCCGGTCACGGCCTCGCTGGGCCTGCTGGCCCTCCTGGTGGTGACGCTCGTCCTCAAGGAGTGGCTCTCGCGATTTGCGCTCGTCGTGGCCAAGACGATCGGATCGAGCGCACTCCAGGGTGATGCCTGGCACCACCGCAGCGACGTTTTCGCGACGGCAGTCGTAATCGTCTCTCTGATCGCAGCACGCTTCGGAGTGGACTGGGTCGATGGGGTCGGCGGGCTCGCCGTCGCCGGCTTCATTGCCGCCCTCGCCTACAGGCTCACCCGGGATGCGGTCAACCCGCTGCTTGGAGAGGCTCCTTCTCCGCAGCTGCTGAGCGAGATCCGGGAGACGGCACTCGCGGTGCCGGAGGTAGACGAGATCCACGATGTCATCGTCCATTTCTACGGCAGCCTTCTCCTGACCTCCCTCCACGTCGAGATCCCGTCGGAACTCGACGTGACCCGCGCTCACGACGTCGCTGAAGCGGTCGAGACCGCCCTCAACGAGCGTTTTGGGGGTTGGTCGGTCGTCCACATCGATCCCGTGAACCGCCGGTACCCGCTCTACCCCGCAGTGTGGTCGTTTCTCAAAGACGCGGTACCGACGATCCAGGGCGCCGAAGCCTTCGACGATCTGCGGATTGTCGGTGCCGAGGATCCGTGCTACGTGATCTTCGACCTCAAGGCGGAAGGTGGGCATGCCCAAACGGTCGCCTCGCAGCTCCGCGACGCGGTGGAGTCCCGTTTCCCCGAGGTCGCCAAGGTCGTGGTCAACATCGACCCGCGCTACGTGTACTAGCTCTTTGTCGCGCTTGCCGCCATTGACTCGGGGCGACGGCCTGTGCGAACGTCACCGGGAACCCGGGAGGCCAGTATGCCCGACATCGCACGCATCCAGAAGGAGCTCAAAGCGGTCAGCTTTGACGGCTGGCTGCTGTACGACTTTCGCAACCGGGATCCGATCGCCTATGGCGTGCTCGGCCTCGAATTTGGGGGGTTCACCACCCGCCGCTGGTTCTACTGGATTCCGACCAAAGGCGAGCCCGTGAAGCTGGTGTCGGCAGTCGAATCCACCAAGCTCGACTCGCTCCCCGGCGAGAAGAGAGTTTATCTCTCGTGGCGGCAGCTGCACGACGAGATCAAGTCCATGCTCGGGTCTTCGAAGAAGGTCGCGATGCAGTTCTCCCCGCTGGGGAACGTCCCGTACGTCTCCATCGTGGACGGGGGAACGATCGATCTCATCCGTTCCTTCGGGTACGATGTCGTCTCTTCTGGCGGTCTGGTCCAGACGTTCCAGGCGGTGCTGGACGATGCGGCGTACCGCTCGCACCTGGAAGCGGCGGAACGGGTGCAGCGCATCAAGGACGAGGCGTTCGCCCACATCGGAAGCGAGATGCGGGCACGCCGCACGATCACGCAGTACGACGTGCAGCAGTTCATCGTGAAGCGGTTCGGCGAGGAGGGACTCACGTACATGAACGAGTTCCCGATCGTCGGAACCAACGAGCAGCCGGCTGACCCGCACTTCGAGCCGACACCCGAGAACGCACGCCCGATCCGCAAGGGCGACACGCTGCTCATCGACCTGTGGGCCAAGCTCGACCGGCCCGGCTCCGTCTTCTACGACATCACCTGGTGTGCCTTCCTCGGCAAGAACCCGCCCGCCAAGTACGTCGAGATCTTCAACATCGTGCGCGATGGCCGCAACGCAGCGCTCGAGTTCATCCACGCACGGTACGCAGCGAAGAAACCGGTGTACGGTTGGGAGGTGGACGACGCCTGCCGTGCGGTGATCGAGCAGGCCGGCTACGCCAAGCAGTTCGTCCACCGCACCGGGCACTCGATCGGGGAGGACGTGCACTGGAGCGGGGTGAACATCGACAACCTGGAAACCCGTGACGATCGGCAGCTCGTGCCCGGGGTGTGCTTCTCGATCGAGCCCGGGATCTACCTTGAGGGGGAGATGGCGGCCCGAACCGAGATCAACGTGTTCATCACTCTCGACGGCAAGGTGGACGTCGCCGGCGAGATGCAGAAGCACCTGATCCTCATCGATGTTCCCTGAGCAGCGATGACCGATCGCGACAAACAGGTCGAGATCCTCACCGTCAACGGCACCACCAACGCCGAGCCCGTCCTCGCTGTGTTGCGGGCCAACGGGATACCCGCCGCGGCGATCGGTGAGTCCGTTGGCCGGGTGTACGGACTGACGCTGGACGGGTTGGGGATGGTGACAATCGTCGTGCCGAAGGAGTACGAGGAGCAGGCTCGCGAGCTGATCGAAGCGGGCGAAATGGAAGAGCTGACGATTCGAGAGAACGAGAATCTCGAAGGGTAGCGGCAGGACAACGATTCCGGTTTCCGGCCCTTGGGGGGCCGAAAAGGAGCGGCGATGAGCTGGTACCTGTGGGTGATTCTCGGCTACCTGTTGGTGCTGACCGGTTTCAACTTGTACCGGTCCCGGCAGATCAAGACGCAGGAGGACTTCATGGTGGCGGGGCGAAAGCTGTCGCTCACCACCATGGTATTCACGCTGGTTTGCACATGGATTGGCTCCGGCACGTTCATCGCGGGGGCTGAGTACGCCTACTACGCTGGCTGGAGCGCGATCTGGCAGCCGGCCGGCGCTTTCCTAGGGATAGCGATCATCTACTTCGTTGCCGCCAAGATCCGCACGTTCGGGCAGTACACGGTTGGCGACATTCTGGAGGTCCGCTACGGGAAGTTCGCGCGTCTGTTCGGGGCCATCGCGCTGATCATCGCGTTCACGACCATCGTGTCATATCAGTTCCGCGCCGGCGGCTATATCCTCAACGTCGTGACCGATGGCAGGGTTTCGCTCGAGGTTGGGCAGACCATCGCGGCAGGCTTCGTGATTCTCTTTGTGGCGATCGGAGGCATGATCGCGGTGGCCCACACGGATCTGCCGAACGGCATCATCATCGTGCTGGCCTGCTGCCTAGCGCTGCCGTTCGTCGTCCTCGCGGCGGGCGGCTGGTCGCACGCTGCGCAGGTTCTCCCGCCAGGGAGCTTCGAGGTCTTTTCGCCGGACTTCGGGAAGTACCCGGCCCTCAAGGGGCTCTCGTACTTCCTGTCAACGCTCCTGCTCCTCATGGGCGTGCAATCCATGTACCAGAAGTTCTACGCGGCGCGTTCGCCGAAAGAGGCGAGACGGGCGGTAGCGATCTGGATCGTCGGAACCATCGTGGTTGAGACGGTCGTGATTGCCATTGCCGTCTATGCCTCCGTCTACAACGCTGAGCACCAGGCGAACTGGGATCCGAGGTCGTTGGTGCTCAACGCGGCGCGCCACATGGTGCCCGCCCCGGTGGGCATCCTGTTGCTTGCCGCTGCCTGTGCGGTCGTCCTGTCGACCGGCATGAACTATCTGCTCTCTTCGAGCTCGAACGTGATTCGGGACATCTACCAGCGCATGATCCGCCCGGACGCAGATCCGACCAAGATGGTTGCGCTCCAGAAGGTCTTTGTCGTCGCGCTTGGCCTGTGTGCCTTCTTGATGATCTTCATCCCGACCGTCCTCAAGCTGCAGATCTCGGTCCTTCAGTACGCGTACTTCGCCTACACAATGTACGGGGTGTCCGTCACGCCGGCGCTCTTTGCGGCGCTGACCTGGAAACGCGCCACCCGTCAGGGCGGCCTGGCCTCGATCGTCAGCGGGGCGGTGGCAACCGTTTTCTTTGAAATCATCCTGCCGCGGATCGCACCATCCGTGATGCAGGCGGCGCAGGGCAAGACGGGTGCGCAGGTCTTCGGCGGGGACCCGTGGGGGATCCCGAGCATCTACCCGGCGGCGCTCATCTCCATCGGGGCACTGGTGGTCGTGAGCCTCCTGACGCCGGCGCCCGGACCCGAGCAGCTCGAGCCTCTCTTCGGGAATCAGAAGGCCAGGGGTTAGCCCGACGTGGGGGTGCTTGCAGGTTTCGCCTTGGTGTGAACTACAATGGCCGGGCGAGAAAAGGGGGTCGACGTGGAAGGAGTGGGAACACCACCCGTCACGGAATCGGCGGATCCGGCGCTCGCAGAGTTGTTCGAGGCGACGCACGTCATCCCGGAGCTTAAGGCGACCACGCGCGAAGGGGTCATCGCTGAGGTGGTCAAGCAGGTGGCCCAGCGCGGTCTGGTGAGTGACGCCAAATGGCTGGAGGCCGCCCTCACTGAGAGAGAGCGCATGGTGCCGACGGCGATGCCGAACGGGGTGGCCTTCCTGCACGCCCGTCACCGGGCCGCGGAGAAGTTCCCGAAGCAGTTCCTGTTCCTTGCGAGGTCCAGTAAGGGCATCGCTTTCGGGTCCCCGGATGAGCGCCCTACCCAGCTGTTCTTCCTGCTTGCCCTTCGCAAGGACATGGCCCACCTACGGTGGCTGGCGCGCCTCTCGTGGATCTGCCGCAACCGCGGCACCGTCGCCAACCTGCTCAAGGTTTCGGGGGCGGAGGAGCTGGCGCGGGCGCTACGGCTTGCGGTCGAGGAGCTCCCGGGCAACCTCAAGCAGAAATAGGGGACAGGGCACAGGGAACAGGGAACAGGGAGCAACAGAGGGAGACTTAGAAACGTGGCAGAAGTTGCCTCTAGCTGACCCCTGACCCCTGACCCCTGTCAGTTGAGGTAGCCCTGGAGCGCGCGCGATTGGGCTCCCCGCCGGAGCTTGGCCAGCGCCTGGTTCTCGATTTGCCGGACCCGCTCCCGCGAGATCCCGAGCGCGTCACCGATCTCCCGCAATGTGCGCGGGTTGTCGTCGGAGAGGCCGAAACGCATCGTCAGGATCTGACGCTCTTTCTCGGAGAGCTTCTCAAGCGCCTCGCTCAGGGTCTCCGCGAACGACTGGCGAAGCATCTTCTCGTCGGTGTCAGGGATGACGTACTGCTCCAAGAGGTCGCCGAACTCTGCCTCACCCTCGTCGTCGATGGGCTCGTTGAGTGAGAGGAGGTTCTGGTTGGAGGAGAGCAGGAGACGGACCTCCTCCGGCTCCATGCCCAGCTCGTCGGCGAGCTCCTGCTCGCTGGGGGCCCTCTCGAGCTCGCGGCCGAGAGCCTGTCGGGAGCGCTCGAGGCGGTAGAGCACGTTGGCCTGCTTCTGCGGCAGGCGGAAGGTGGCACCGTGCTCCGACAGGGCGTGCAGGATTGCCTGGCGTATCCACCAGACGGCGTATGTGATGAACTTGACGTTCTTTTCCGGATCGTACTTCTTCGCGGCCTGGATCAGGCCGATGTTGCCCTCGTTGATGAGGTCGAGCAACGACACTCTCGAGTGGCGGAACCGCTTCGCGTATGCAACCACGAACCTGAGGTTGGCCTCAACGAGCCTCCTCAGAGCTTCAGCGTCGCCGGCCTGAACTCGCGTGCCAAGTTCCCTCTCTTCGTCGGGGGTCAGCTGCTTGAAGCGGCCGATCTCCTGCAGGTACCGGCGGAGCAACGAGCCTTCCGGGTCCCCCTCGTAATCGTGGTGGCTCATTCGCCCTCGTCGGGGACGAGGCCCGCGCGAGGCCGAACGGCCAGGGCCCGCTCGCGCGGCACCTCTTTGCGGCGGGCCGCCTCCCGCTGCATCGCAGCCAAGAGGCGCTGGACCTCCGCCTGGAGGCTGTCGATCTGATCCTTCATGTTGAGGATAACCTCCACCCCCGCCAAGTTTACTCCAAGGTCTCGAGTCAGCGTCAGGACGACCTCCAACCGCTGGCAGGTCTCGTCGTCGTAGAGCCTCGTGTTGCCCACGCTCCTGGTGGGCTTGATGAGGCCTTCGCGCTCGTACAGGCGGAGGGTTTGCGGGTGGATCTCGTAGTGCTCCGCCACCCAGCTGATCATGTGGAACCGCTTCTTGCGCTCGCTCACGCACCCTCCCTGACGATGTTGACGCGGCGGCGCGGCGGAGCGGCCTTTGGGAGCCGCACCTGCAGGATACCGTTGCGAAGAGTCGCGGTCGGCTCGCCCGCGACTTCGGCCGGGAGCGGGACCACGCGGTGGAAACGACCGCGAGGCCGCTCGATCCGCAGGAAGGAGCCCCGCGGTTCTGCTTTTTCTGGCAGTTCGCCGGAGAGGACCAGCGAGCCGCCCTCGAGGCGGAGGTCGACATCCCCGGAGCGGGAGCCCGGGAGCTCAGCCTCGACGATGACCTCGGCGTCGTTTTCCCAGACGTCCAGGAGGGGCTCGAACGTCGCCTGGCGGGTCAGAGAGACGCCGGAGGAGGGGAGGAGCGCTCGCTCGACGACCTCGCGCAAACGGGCTCCGACCGCCATCAGCTCGCGAACGACGCGCCAGTCAAGATCGCCCATACCGTCCTCCGTGGGCCAACTGCTTCGCTCCTTCGGTGATCACGGGTCTTCCAAAACCACGGGATCCTTCGCCCCGCCAGAGGCGGGGCGAAGGATGACCCCGGCCCGCCCCAGTGGGCCGGGGTCAGTTTGTCGGCTTCGACTCCACGTCCACGTACTCGGCATCCACCACCTCGCCTTCGCCGGAGGGTGGGGGAGTCGGTCCGGTCCCGGTTCCGGTGCCGCCCTGCGCCGCCGCGCCGGAGGTGCGGTACATTTCCTCGGCGAGCCGGTGCGAGGCCTTGGTCAGTTTCTCGTATGCCGAGTCCATCGCGTCCTTCTTACCCTCCTCGAGGGTCCGCTTTGCATCGGCGATGGCCGCCTCGATGTCTTTCCTCTGGGCTTCTGGCAGTTTCTCCTTGTTCTCCGTGATCAGCTTCTCGGTCGAGTAGATCAGCGAATCAAGGCGGTTGCGCGACTCGACCTCCTCCCGTCTCCTACGGTCGTCGTCGGCGTGCTGCTCGGCCTCGCCGACCATCTTCTGGATCTCGGCCTCGTTCAGCCCCGACGAGGCGGTGATCTGGATCTTCTGCTCCTTGCCTGTGCCGAGATCCTTGGCGGTCACGTGCAGAATTCCGTTCGCGTCGATGTCGAAGGTGACCTCGATCTGCGGTATGCCGCGCGGAGCCGGCGGAATCCCGATCAAGTGGAAGTTGCCGAGTGTTCGGTTGTCGTGGGCCATCGGGCGCTCGCCCTGCAGGACGTGGATCTCGACCTGGGTCTGGTTGTCGTCGGCGGTGGAGTACACCTTGGACTTGCGGGTAGGGATCGTGGTGTTGCGAGGGATGACGACGTCTGTCACCGACCCCAGGGTCTCGACGCCGAGCGACAGCGGGGTAACATCGAGGAGCAGAAGGTCCCGGACCTCGCCCCCCAGCACTCCGGCCTGGATGGCCGCGCCCACCGCCACGACCTCGTCGGGGTTGACGCCCTTGTGGGGCTCCTTCCCAAACAGGTCCTCCACCAGCTTCTGTACCCGCGGGATGCGGGTCGAGCCGCCCACGAGCACGACCTCGTCGATGTCCTTCGGTTCGAGGCCGGCGTCCTTAAGCGCCTGCTTGCAGGGGCTGACGGTGCGCTGAATGATGTCCTCGACGAGCTGCTCGAACTTCGAGCGCGTGAGCTTGATGTTGAAGTGCTTTGGTCCCGAGGCGTCGGCCGTGATGAACGGGAGGTTAATCTCGCTCTCCTGAGTCGTGGACAGCTCGCACTTGGCCTTCTCGGCAGCCTCCTTGAGCCGCTGCAGCGCCATGCGGTCCTTGGACAGGTCGATGCCCTGGTCGCGGCGGAACTCTTCGACGAGCCACTCGATCAGGCGCTGGTCGATGTCGTCGCCACCCAGGTGGGTGTCGCCGTTCGTGGACTTGACCTCCACGACGCCCTCGCCCACCTCGAGGATCGAGATGTCGAACGTCCCGCCACCAAAGTCGTACACGGCAATGGTCTCATCCTTCTTCTTGTCCAGCCCGTAGGCAAGTGCAGCGGCGGTCGGCTCGTTGACCAAGCGCACGACCTCGAGGCCGGCAATCTGGCCGGCATCCTTCGTGGCCTGGCGCTGGGCATCGTTGAAGTAGGCGGGAACGGTTATGACCGCCTTCTCCACCTTGCCCCCCAGGTAATCTTCGGCCGCGGCCCGTAGCTTCTGCAGGATCATCGCCGAGATCTCGGGCGGGGAGTAGGCCTTCCCGTCGACCTCCACGCGGGCCGTGTCGTTCTCCCCGCGCACGACGTGAAACGGGAACATCTTGATCTCCTGCGTCACCTCGTCGTAGCGGCGGCCCATGAAGCGCTTGATCGAGAAGATTGTCTTCTCGGGGTTGGTGATCGCCTGCCGCTTCGCCACCTGGCCGACGGGACGTTCGCCGTTCTTCCCGAAGGCAACCACCGACGGCGTGGTGCGGCTCCCCTCCTGGTTTGCGATGACAGTCGGCTTGCCGCCTTCCATCGTGGCAACCACCGAATTGGTGGTGCCCAGGTCAATTCCTATGATCTTGGACATTGATGCAACCCTCCTCAGGTCAACTGCACAAGTGCAATATAGGACCTGAGTGAGTTACTGTCAAGGTGTGACGAGCGTGGCCCCTGGCCCTCCGGTCGCTTCCTCGGCTTCGGTTCCTAAGTGCCGCGAAAACAGGAGGTTGGAGTCCGGCGCTCCGTGGGCATTGTTGCCGGCAAGGAGGACGGATTGTTCGCGCAATACGTACCGGTACGGCCGCCCCCACGGATCCTGGAGGTCGGCGGGCGCCATGAGGCGCTCGCGGACAAGGTCGGCAAGGGTGTCCGGGAAGCTCCCCACCAGCAGCGAGCGTGACTGGAGCATGTGCCAGATGCCGGCCATGCGGGCGAAGGACGAGGCCCCCCGAACACGGGGGGCGAGCTTTGGGCCGGGCCCGAGCAGCGGGTTGGCCGGGTTGCGAGGTGCCAGGAGGACTGTGAGGGCCAGGAGGGGCATGAGCGCGATCGCGAACCACGGGAACTGCACCCGCCAGGTTGGGCGCCTGCCGACATCCGCCGTGGCCTTCTGTGCCGCGCGTGCGACCTCGTCGCGGGTGGCGGCGCGGATGAGGGAACGCGTGAGCAACGTGTACAGCGCCTTGCAGGTGTCGAATTCGCTGTGCGGGCTCTTGCGCACGATGTCGTCTACCGCGTTGATCCCGTTGACGTGGGCGAGAACGTCGCGCTCGGTCGGAGTGATCTTCACCCGTCCCGCGGTCGAGGGCTTGGCGGGGAGCGGCTCGAGGTTCATGTCGAACGTGTCGAGCGTCTCCTCCTCCTGCTCGAGCGTCACCTCGGCCTGGCGAGCCACCGGCAGCGCTACGAAGATCATGCCCCGGTGAGGTATGCGCTTCTCGATGATCGGCCACTCATCGAGCATCCGCGCCCCTTCCATGAGGATGCTCTCCGAGCCCAGGGGCGTGACTAGCTCCGCGTCGTAGTCGACGCTCGTCTCCTGGGAGAAGTGGTAGTCGCCGTCCTGCCACCGGAAGACCCGGTAGATGATCTGGAGAATCTGCTGCTCAAATGCCTTGCGAAGCTCCTCCTTCGAGATCACGGTGCGGTCGAGCAGGATGTGGCCGAGGCGCTCGAGGGTCTCCATCTGAGTCTTGAGTGCCGCATCCAGCTCCGCCTTGGTGACGGCACCGGTCTTGAGGAGGACCTGCCCGAGGCGGTCCTCCAGACGTTTGTTGAGCGAATCGGCGCCGACGACCTTGCCGTCAAGAAACGAGACCGTCACCACGTCCTCGGATGCGCGTAGGGTCAGCACGCCGGTCTTTCGCTGCAAGCCGATCAACTGGAAGATGTCGGAGAGAGAGAAGTCGCGGAGGGTTCCTTCGAGCGCCATCCCTACCTCCATTCCACCGGGAGGAGCTGAGCGACCACGGCGGACGCGACCCAGACTCCTGTGAAGAGCCACCTGAGAGGCCACATCGGGGTTGCCATCAGGGCCGGCGAAATGAAGCCCGGCAGCCACAGGAGCACCAGCATGGAGCTGAAGAGCGCGAGCAGTACTAGCAGACCTCCCAGCAGCGGCCGACCGCCGAAGCCGACGCCGGTGCCCGGCAGCACCAGATCACTCACGCGACGTTCAGCACGCAGCCAGAAGAAGCGACGCGCCAGTTGCTGACGCTTGGCGAGCTGGGCGTCGATTCCGACCATGTCCTTCCTGAGGAAGATGTTTATGCACTGAGTGCAGTAGCTCTGGCTCTCGTGCGACAGCTTGCACCGCCGGCAGAACGCGCGACCGCACTTGAGGCACGACGACGCAAAACCTCCGCTCCGGAGGCGGACCAGGCGGTGAAGCACCGCGAGGATCAGGGCAAGCACGCAACCGATTGCAAGCGGGTGCTGGATCGTGCGCTCGCGCAGAAGCGGCGGGGCGGAGAGCCCGCGGTTCAGGAGCAGAAGGGCATCCTTGCGACGGAGCATCGTGGCAGCCTCGCCGCGGGAGAAGGCGGGAAGGATGATGTCGTGTTCGCGACCGCGGGTCAGAGCGTCCAGGCGCTTACCGCCAACCTGGCGCGCCGCGGCCATGGTTTCCTCGCTCTCGCGAAAGTGGTACGTCTGGTTGTACGCAAGAGAAAGGTTGTAGTTGGCGATGGCAGGGTCGTAACCTGTCTCCTGAGCGGTCTTGAACCCTTGCAGCGCGGCGTTGTAGTCGCCCTCGATGTACTGGACCGTTCCGAGCGCCTCCGAGAGGGCCGGGTTGCGGCCCGCGGTCCGCAGGCCCTCGCGGTACGCGATCGCGGCGCTGTCCAGGAGCCCGAACTGCCGGTTGAGGTCGCCCACCAGACGGTGGAAGTCCGGATCCTCGCCAAAGACGTCCGTCAGCGCGTCGAGTTGCTCGAGGATTTGGGGCTCGTACCGGTGGTCCGCGAGGACCTCGGTGGCGGCAAGGATGGCGTTGGGAGGGTGGGTGATGTTACGGAACCCGAGCTCGACGAGCGTGGGCGCCGCGGCCAGGACGAGGAGACCGATTGCCCCCACGAGCCTCTGGCCGAAAGGCATGTACGCCCAGCACAGCGCGAACAGCCAGATCAGCACCCAAACCGGGTCGCCACCCGCGAACACGGGCAGGGCGATGATCAGCACGCCGAGCACGATGCCGTTGGGCCCCAGGCGCCACTGGGCGCCCATCTCGGTGAGGTCGTGCCAGAGGCGCGGCACGGTCCGCCGAATCGCCAAGAGCCCCCAGATCGCAAACCCGGCCGCCACCGTCACCACAACCGCGATGATGACGCTCGAGCCCACCAGTGTTCCAAGGCGGGGGTCGGCGAAGAGGCTGTAAATTCCTCGGCCAAGGGCCACCGCTCCCGAGCTGACGTTGGCGCGGCCCAGGCGGATGTTCGCCAGGGCGAACCACACCTCGGGGCTCATCGGGTCGAGCCGAGCGGCTTGGTTGAGGGTCAGCTCTGCCTGACTGGGGGGCTGGGTGCGGGCGTGAGCGACGAGGGCGAGCGCGAGCGGCGTCATGCGCAGGATGTCGCACTTCCCCGCCACCTGGATCAGCTCGTCGGTGCGCTCCTTGAGGGTATCCGGATTGGACTTCTCGAGACTTTGGGCGAGCTGGAACCACGCCTGTTCGATGTCGCCCCCGCGACCACGCTCGCTTGGCCCGGCGGCAAGAGCCACCGCTGGCACCAGGACGAGTGCGAGTGCGCTAGCGCGTTGCAGCCACGAAAAGCGAGCGCAGTTGATAGAGGATGTCCTCAAGGTAGCGGTTCTCCTCCGGGGCAAGCTGCCCGGCTGTCTTCTCTTGCACCACTCCCAGCAAGTCGATGAAGAAGCGGGCGGTCGAAGGGTCGCGACCGCGACCCGGGACCTGCCCGGACAAGAGCGCCACTGCCTGTTGTGCCAAGAAGTCGACCAGGTCCAGGAAACTGACCTTGTGCGGGTACGGTTCAGCGTCAGGGGCCGCCCCCTGTGGCTCGGTCGGCGCTGGGGCCAGAGGAGCGGTCGGCGGCGGTGGGGGAGGTATCGCGGTCTCGGACGGCTTTGGGTCCTTGAGCTCACCGTGCTCGTCGAACCACCGGCGATCGACGACCCTCACCTTGTCGTTCTTCTTCTCGTCGGCCACCCGCCCCTCCGAGTTGCGAGCCTGAAGCCATCTTAAGCATTTCTAGGCGGCGGAACAAGCGCAACCCCCCGCGCTATACTGCGCAGCCGTGAGCGAAGAGCACCCTTTTGACGCCCTGCGCGCGCTGAGCGCACGGCTACGGGCACCCGACGGCTGCCCGTGGGACCGCGAGCAGACGTTGGAGACCCTGAAGACCTACATCATCGAGGAGGCCTACGAGGTCGTCGATGCGATCTCGAGCGCCGACCAGGCCACGCTCGCCGGCGAGCTCGGGGACCTCCTGTTCCAGATCGTCTTTGCGGCACAGATCGCGCAGGAGCGGGGCCTGTTCGACATCGAGGAGGTCTGCCGGAAGATCCACGCCAAGATGGTCCGCCGACACCCCCACGTTTTCGGTGACGTCGCGGTCTCAGGCGCGGGCGAAGTCGTGCGCAACTGGGAGACCATCAAGTCACGTGAGCGGCGCGATGCGGGCGCTCTGGCGGGCGTCCCGCGACAGTTGCCGGCACTCCTCAAGGCTTTGCGCATCACCGAAAAAGCGGCGGCGCTCGGTTTCGACTGGGAACGTGCCAACGACGTGGTTGCGAAGCTCGAGGAGGAGGTCCGGGAGCTCTCGGCCGAACTCGGGCCCGACCCGGCCGCCCTTCCCAGCGAGGGCGTGCGGGAGGAGCTCGGCGATGTTCTCTTCGTTCTCGCCAACCTCGCCCGCCAGCTTGGGGTCGACCCGGAAGCCGCGCTGCAGGGCGCCAATGAGAAGTTCGCCAGGCGCTTCGCCGCCATGGAGGAGCGCGCGCGCGAGCGCGGAGTCGCCCTGGGGTCGCTCAGCCTGGCCGAGCTCGATGCGCTCTGGGACGCCGCCAAGCGGGACGAGCCCGCCCACGAGTGAAGGATGTTGTAGTCTCGGTTTGACTTTTCCGCGCCCTGGGCCTAAGGTTCGTCGGGTTTGCTCCGTCCGGGGCAACCAGGGAGAACACCCATGCGTTCATTTGCGATGGTCGTGATCCTCGCCGCTCTCGCGGCGTCAACAGCGCTGTCTGCGACGCCGGTGCTCCGGGTCAACGGAGATCAGATCACCGATGTGGATCTCAAGCTCGCAGAGAGGGCGATGTCCGCTCAGATGCACGGGATGGGGGGCAGCGATGCACTGCTGTTCCGCCAGACAGTCGACCAGATGATCAACGTCACCCTTCTCATGCAGGCGGCCCGGGACGCGAAGGTGGCCGTCGATCCGAAGGAGGTCGCGGCAGCCATCGACCAGCAGCGCCAGCAGTCGGGGGGAGCCGAGGGTTTCTCCAAAGCGCTCGCGCAGGCCGGGCTCACCGAGCAAGACCTCACGCGGATGGCCGAGCAACGTTTGATGATCCAGAAGTACATCGAGACGCAGGTCGGGACCACGGCCACGCCGACCGAGCAGGAGCTCCGCGAGTACTACGACAAGAACCCCGATGAGTTCAAGCACGACCAACAGGTCAAGCTGCGGATGATGATGTTCCAGATACCCCAGGGGGCCGACAAGACGCAGCAGGACGCCGCCAAGGCGCGCGCCGAGGCAGCCAGGAAGAGGGTCCTCGACGGAGAGGACTTCGGGAAGGTGGCCCAGGAGACATCCGATCACCCGAACAAGGCGAACGGAGGCCAACTCGGCGGCTGGGTTCGGGAGGCCGCCTTGCCGGAGTTCGAGAGCAAGCTCAAAGGCGTGCCGGTCGCGGGGGTCTCTGAGATCCTTCAGAACCAGTTCGGGTATTTCGTCTTCAAGGTGGACGATCGCCGCGCCGCGGGGACGTCGAGCTACGACGAGGTGAAGGACGGCCTGGCGACCTTTCTCAAGGGGCGGAAGGCCGACGACAGCATCCGTCTGATCATCTCGAGCCGCCGTGCGAAGGCGAAGATCGAGCCGTTGACCCCCGAGGTCAAGGCAGCCCTCGAGCCGCCCCAACCGGCGGCGGAGCCCTCAGCGAGCGCAGCGGCGAAGACCCCGGCGGCCCAGCCCAAGGCCGTCGCGAACCCCACTCCGAGTGCGCCGCCCAAGCCCTGAGCGAGGGCGCCGCCTGGTGGTTGCGGCCGTCGTGCGGCGTGACGACGGCCGTTTCCTTCTTTCGCGTCGCCTGCCCGGGTCCCACCTGGGCGGTCTGTGGGAGTTCCCCGGCGGCGCGGTTGAGGACGGCGAGAGTCCGGCAGAGGCCCTGCGGCGCGAACTGCTGGAGGAGCTCGGCGTGGCCGTCACCGTCGTGGCTCCGATCACCTTCGCCTTTCACCAGGATCCGAAGCGGGACGTCGTGTTGCTCTTCTACCGGACGTGCATCGAGTCCGGCGAGCCCGCGGGAAGGGAAGGGCAGGAGGTGGGATGGTTCACCGGCCCGGAGCTCGCTCTCCTCGCGACGCCACCCGCGGATGCGGAGCTGATAGCCACGCTTACCGGCGGCGAGGCAAAGAGCTAAGAGGAAACGGAGAGAAGTAACGTACAGATCCGGGGGCTGTGCGAGCCCGGCCGGCACGCTTTCGGTCCTTCTTCCCCGTCTTCTCGTGCGCGTGGCCCTCAGGAGAACTTGGGCTTCCCGTCAATGAGCAAGGGTTCGCCGTCGAGCGTCAACGTGGGTTTCAAGACGATCCCGTCCACGTGGAAAGGGACGTCGACGCTTCCACCCATGGAGGCGTTGTTGCCGAAGGCGATGTGGACCGTCCCGAGGATCTTCTCGTCTTCGAGGATCTTGCCGGTGAGCACGGCGCGGTCGTTGGTTCCGACACCGAGCTCGGCAACCGTACGAGCGGCAGGGCCCACATATTCGAGCTGCGCGGCAAAGCGCTCGGCCGCCTCGCCCCCTTCGACCGTTACGGCGCCGCCCTTCTTGACGGTGATGCGCACGGGCTCCGTCACCAGTCCGAGCCCGGCCAGCGAGCCGTCGACGACCACCATGCCGTCCGACGCTCCCTCCTCGGGCCGCAGATAGGCCTCACCCGAGGGCAGGTTGCCCCAGTCGCCGGCCTGCAGGATCAGGCCGGTGGAGGCGATCGCCGAGATCCCCACGATCGGAAGCGTGATGTCGGTACCCAGCCTTGTGGTCAACCGGGCGACTCGTGCCCGGGTCAGGAGGTCGGTGACACGCCGGGTCCGGTCCGCGATCGCGTGGTAGTCGGCGTTCATGGTCCGGATAAGACAATCCGCGGTGATGCCCGGCATGGTTGCTACGCGGGCGCCTGCAGAGGTGGCGGCGCGCCGCGCGGCCGTGTGCGTGATCGACTTCGAGGTCACGGCGAGCACCGCATTCACCGCGGCCATCGCCGCAGGCACGGGCGGGGGCGGCTCCTGACCGTTCAGCTCCCGCTCGTCGTACTGGACGAGCACCACCTCTCGCGCCAACGGGCGAGCGGCTTCCGCCAGCACACTGGCGAGCCCGGCGAGGGGCGGGTCGGTGACCACCAGAAGTGTCTCGTGTGGTTTGATACCGAGGCAGTCCCGCACTGCCGTGAGGGCGGCGCTCTCCAGGTCACCCATGGGGACCTCCGGTCCGCATTCTATTCTCTTTGATGCTTTCGCAGGCCGTCCCTCTTCACTCTGTTCTCGCCGCGTAGCTATGTTTTGCCGATGCCGAGGCGGTCCGTTGCTCTTCATCTTTCCACTCCGTGGAGGTGCTGTTTTGCCCCGCGGGCCGGGAGCGGTCGCTCGGGCTGGGCATCGAGCCCAGCCCTCCGACCCACCTCCGCATGCGACCGAGCAGGGACGTCCCGCGGAGGGGCCCCTCGCTGTTCGAATGAAACCCCGCCAGCGACACCCCACCGCGAGACGCCCGCCCGGTGCCCGCACGCTCCGGCGTGACGGCTCCTGAGGCCCGCGGGGCGGATTTCAGCGCCACCCTCCCGTTGCCCATGGTCTTGCTTGAGGGGTGTGAGGGGTGTTTTCGGGTGGGCGGGCATTCAATCCGCTGGTGGCGCGGGTGGTCGATCACTCCGGAGCCCGTGGGCACCGGACGCGCGAGCGGTGCTGGGGAGACGGCGGCGCCGCTTCATGCGAACGCCGAGGGGCCCCGGCGCGGATCGCGCCTTCCGGTCGCGGGCGGAGGAGTGTGCGGCCGCAGCGGCTGGGGAGACGCAAGGCCGCACCTGGACCACCGCGCCACCAGCAAAACAAAGACCTCACGCAGTGAAAGGAAAACACTCGTTAAGGGGTCTGGGCCGAAGGCCCTGGACGAATCAGGCGCGGGTGACGCACCAGACCGGAACGGCCGCCCGCCTGGCCACGTACTGGCTGGTCGAACCGAGGGCCAGCTCGACGATCCGGCCGTGGCCGTGAGCGCCCAGGAAGAGCAGGTCGAAACCTTCCGGTTGGGCCATGGCCAGCAGTTCCTTCTCGACCTCTTCCCCGTGACGGAACTCGAACGTCACCTGGACGTCGTACGGGGCGAGGTAGCGCGCGGCTTCGTCCAGCCGGGCACGCGCGCGTTCCTCCTGCTGGTCCACGGTCACGACTGCGAGCGCGAGGCCCAGCGCACGGGCCAACTCGGCCGCGTGCTGGAGGGCGCGGACGGCCTTCGGGCTGCCATCGTACGCGACCAGAGGGCGGCGCGGCGTCTCGGAGTCCTGGTGAACGATGAGCACCGGGAGCGGGGAACGTCGGAGCAGCAACTCGGCGGCGGACCCGAGAAGGTCTTCGTGGAAGCGCGCGTTGACGCCACGCTGGCCGACCACGAACAGCTCCGCGAGCTTCCCGGCCGCCAGGATCCCGTGGACGACGCCTGCACGTTCGAGGTGAAACTCGCCCTCCACGCCCGCGGCCTCACAGCGCGCCGTGAAGTCGTCGCGGATTACCCCCGCCACGTCGTCGAGGGTCGCCCGCATCTGGGCCTGCAGGTTCAGAAACGGCTCGAAGCCCATCGCGCCGGAGATGTCCGTGATGAAGGCCCCCTCCAGGAACGTGGCGTCGACGACGTGGATACCGTGCAAGACGGCGTGCAGACGCCGCGCCAGGTCCAGGGCGAGGCGCTCGGCTGCGGCAGCGTTGGCCGAGCCGTCGAGACCCACCGCAATGTGCTTGACCATGGGGAGGCCTCCCTGCGAGCAAGGTAGCGCGCGAGTCGGGCCGCGGCAAGGGGCGGGAATGCTCCGGTCCGGGTGAGGATTCAGCTTAGAATGAGAACCTCATGCCGGCTGCGGGCACCTCTCGGCCGGTCGCGAAGGGCAGCGGCAAGGAGGGTGTAATGGCCACGGTGGTGAAAAAGAAATCCGCAGCCCTGCCGCTGGCAGAGGTCCTCGGCGCGTACCGCGTGATGCTCACGTCGCGTCGCGTGGACGACAAGGAGATCCAGCTCAAGCAGCAGAACCTGGCCTTTTTCCAGATCAACGGCGTCGGCCACGAGGCCGCGCTGGTTGCCGCTTCCCGCCACCTCTCCGCCGAGAAGGACTGGTTCTTCACCTACTACCGAGACCGTGCCCTCGCAATCGCCCTGGGCATGACACCGTACGAGATCTTCCTGGGGAGCGTTGGAGCCGAGGCAGGGCCCGACTCCCGCGGCCGCCAGATGCCGAACCACTGGTCGCAGCGGCGCCTTCACCTCCCGTCGCCGTCCTCGCCCACGGGGACGCAGTGTCTGCAGGCCGTCGGCTTCGCCGAGGCAGGGCAGTACCTGCTGGCGCTGGAGAAGGCCTCCGAGCGGGCCGGAGTTGCGCCCGACGAGGTGGTCTGGGTCTCCCTCGGCGACGGAACGACCTCCGGGGGGGAGTTCTGGGAGTCGCTGAACACGGCGTGCAACCGCCGGCTGCCGCTGCTCTACGTGATCGAGGACAACGGCTACGCGATTTCCGTTCCCGTCGACGTGCAGACCGCGGGAGGATCGATCTCACGGCTGGTTTCGGGCTTTCCGAACCTGGCGATCTTCGAGGTGGACGGCTGCGACTTCGTCGAGTCCTACCGCGTGATGGGGGAAGCCGTAGCGCTGGTCCGGTCGGGCGAAGGCCCGGCCCTGGTCCACGCCCACGTGGTGCGCCCCTATTCGCACTCGCTGTCGGACGACGAGCGCCTGTACAAGCCGGCCGCCGAGCGGGAGCGCGAGGCGGAGCGCGACCCGATCGTGCGCACGGCCCGCCTCCTCCGCGAACACTACGACGTGAGCGAGGACGACCTTTCCAAGGTGGAGGCGGAGGTGCAGGCGGAAGTCAACGCCGCTGCCGACCAGGCCGTGGTGGCCCCCCAGCCCGACCCGTCATCGTGGGCGGATTTCATTTACTCGCCCGATGTGGATCCGACCTCCGAGCGTTTCGAGAGCCAGCTGGTGGTCGACGACCCGGCCCCCAAGACCATGGTGGACCTTCTCAACGTATGTCTGCGCGACGAGATGGGGCGCAACGAGCGCATCGTGCTCTTCGGCGAGGACGTCGCCGACGCCTCCCACGAGGCGGCACTCGCCGAGGTCAAGGGCAAGGGAGGCGTCTTCAAGGTCACGCATGGCCTGCAAAGGCTGTACGGGTCGCGACGCGTGTTCAACTCGCCGCTTGCCGAGGCCAACATCGTCGGCCGCGCGTTCGGGATGGCGCTGCGCGGGCTCAAGCCGGTGGTCGAGATCCAGTTTCTCGACTACATCTGGCCCGCCTACATGCAGATCCGGGACGAGCTCGCGAACGTCCGCTGGCGGTCCGGGGGGCAGTGGTCGGCCCCGGTCGTCGTGCGGGTGCCTTCCGGTGGTTACCTCAAGGGCGGCGGGCCGTACCACTCGCAGTCGGGTGAGGTGCTCTTCACCCACATCCCGGGGCTGCGCGTCGTCATGCCCTCGAACGCCCTCGACGCCAACGGCCTTCTGCGCACCGCGATCCGCTGCGACGACCCGGTGATCTTCCTGGAGCACAAGCACCTCTACCGCCAGACCCACAACAAGGCCCCGTATCCGGGTCCTGACTACACGGTGCCGCTCGGCAAGGCGGCCACGGTCCGGGAGGGGAGCGACCTGACCGTGATCACCTACGGGGCCACCGTCGTCCGCTCGGTGCAGGCGGCCAAGCGATTGGCGGACTCCGGCGGCGGGAACGTCGAGGTCCTCGACCTCAGGAGCCTCGCGCCCTACGACTGGGATGCCATCGCGGCGTCGGTAAAGCGGACCCACAGGGCGCTCGTCGTGTACGAGGACTGCCTGTCGTTCGGCTACGGCGCAGAGATCGCCGCGCGGATCGCCGACGAGCTGTTTGCCCACCTTGACGCGCCGGTGCGCCGGATGGCGGGCAAGGACACGTTCGTCGCCTATGCGCCCGCCCTCGAGGAAGTCATCCTTCCCCAGGTTGACACGATCCTGGCCGCTGTGAGGGACCTGCTGGCCTACTGACGGGCCGCCGCCTCCGTTCGAGCCGTTCACACCCTGGCGGCCGGAACTTGGTGTGGCGGGGCAAGCCGTCGCGACCTCGTTTCGCTGCTACACTCCTCGAGCCGGTGGAGGGATCACGAGGGTGGGCATCTTCCGCATCGCGAAGCGTTTCGAAATCGAGTCCGGCCATAGGCTGTCCAAGCACCCGGAGAAGTGCCGGTACCCGCACGGCCACACCCGGACGATCGAGGTTGTTCTTTGCTCGGAGTCGCTCGACGAGAACGACATGGTGTGCGACTACAAGGCGCTCAAGACCGTTGTCGAGCGGGAGCTCGAGCGCTTCGACCACGCGATGCTGCTGGCGGCCACCGATCCTCACCGCGAGAGCTTCGCACCGTTCAGCGAGCGGGTGGTGCTGCTAGAGGAGGGGGATCCGACGACCGAGGTGCTGGCCCGTCACCTGTTCCACCGAATCATGGCCGCGTTTCGCCCCGGGATGGAGGTGAGTGCCCCCGGCGGTGCCGTGTACCGGGTGCCGGGCACTGTCCGGCTTGAGCGGGTCCGCGTCTGGGAGACCGCCACCACCTGGGGTGAATACGGCGAGGACTTGGGCGCAATGAGCGGCGGGCAGGGGACGAGGGAGTGAGCGGCGGCGGCGAGACGCGGTGGCGCGTGCTGCCGCCGGAGATCGGGCCGGACGAACTCGGTCCTTGGTGCTCGCGGATGCCGACGCCCGTGGCGGTGACGGGACCCACCGGTTTCGTCGGTTCGCACCTGCTCGACGCACTGCTTGCCGGCGGCGTGCGTCCGCGCCTGCTGGTCCGAGAGCTCTCGCGGCTTCCGGAACACGCGCGGCCGCAGGCCGAGATCGTTCAGGGAGATCTGGATGACCGCGGTGCCCTCGCCACACTCGTCACGGGGTGCGGCGCGGTGATCCACGCCGCCGGGCTGGTCAGGGGCGTGCGGGCTGCACAGTTCGACCGCGTCAATGGGGGCGGGACCGAGAACCTCGTCGGTGCCATGCGGGAACACGCCCCGGCGGCGCGGCTGGTGTACCTCTCATCACTGGCGGCAACGGGGCCCAGTCCGGACCCCCTCGGGAAGCGGCCCGACGACCCGCCGGACCCGGTCTCGATCTACGGGCGCTCCAAGCTCCGCGGCGAAGCGGCGGTCCGCGGCCACACCGGCAGCTGGGTAATCCTGCGCCCGCCCGCCGTTTACGGCCCGCGCGACAAGGACGTCCTGCACTTCTTCCGCCTGGCGGCCCGCGGTCTGGTGCTGATTCCCGCCGGCGAACGGTTCCTGTCGGTTGCGTTTGTGGGCGACGTGGTTCGCGCGACCCTGGCGGCACTCGGGGGCGTTGCCGACAGGCGAGCGCTGCACCTCGGGGAGCCGGTCCCGCAGACGCTGCGGACCATGGTCGCGATGCTGGCGGCGGCCGGCGGGGTCAGGGCCCGGTGCCTGCCCGTGCCATCGGCGCTGACGCGGGTGGTAGGCCTGGGTGGGGACCTGCTGCAGGTTCTCGGAATGCAGGGGGTCGCGATGACAACGGACAAGGCCCGCGAGTTGGTGACCCGCCACTGGTCCGCCCGGACCGAGGATTCGCTCGCGGCGCTGGGCTTGAATGGCTTCGTCCCCTTCGAGACGGGGGCGGCAGCCACCTGGGCCTGGTACCGCAAACACGGCTGGGTCCCTCGTGGCCCGGCCACATGCTAAGATCACCGGCGGCACGCAGCGCAATCTGAACGGAGCCAGGAGGGGCATTGGATATCTTCGAGAAATGCCACAACTTCCGTGACGCGGACGTAGTCAAGGAGGCAGGGCTTTACCTTTACTTCCGAACGATCTCCTCGGCGCAGGACCCGGTCGTGACGATTGATGGCAAGCCGGTGGTGATGCTTGGCTCCAACAACTACCTCGGCCTCACCAACCACCCCGAGGTGAAGCGGGCGGCGCAGGACGCCATCGCGAAGTACGGCACCGGCTGCGCGGGCTCCCGGTTCCTGAACGGTACGCTCGACATCCACATCCAGCTCGAGGAGAAGCTCGCGGCGTTCATGAAGAAACCGGCGGCGCTCACCTTCTCCACGGGGTTCCAGGTCAACCTCGGCGTGATCTCCTGTCTGGTCGAGCGCAGCGACATCGTCTACCTGGACAAGCTCGATCATGCCTGCATCATCGACGGTGCCAGGCTGGGCTTCGGCTCGGTCGTCAAGTTCGACCACAACGACATGGAGGACCTCGGTCGCCGCCTCAAGGTGCACGACGCGAAGAAGTCCGCCCTGCTGGTGGTGGACGGTGTCTTCTCCATGGAAGGCGACATCGTCAACCTGCCGGAGCTGGTCAGGGTGGCGAAGCCGCACGGGTGCCGGATCATGGTGGACGACGCCCACGGGATCGGCGTGCTCGGCGCCAACGGGCGCGGGACCGCGGAGCACTTCGGGCTCGAGGACGAGGTGGACCTCGTGATGGGCACGTTTTCCAAGTCGCTGGCCTCGGTAGGCGGGTTTGTCGCCGGCGAGGAGCGGGTCATCAACTTCATCAAGCACAGGGCGCGCTCCCTCATCTTCTCGGCGGCGCCACCGCCCGCCTCCGTGGCCTCTGTGCTGAAGGCGGTGGAGATCATCGAGCGCGAACCCGAGCGGCGCCAGAGGCTCTGGGAGAACACGCGCTTCATGGGAGAGGGCCTGCGGTCCCTGGGCTTCGACACCGGCGAGTCCGACTCCCCCATCATCCCGGTGATTGTCGGGGATGACACGCTGGCTTTCACGATGGCCAAGCGCCTTCAGGAAGAGGGTGTCTTCGTGAACCCCATTGTGTCGCCGGCCGTGCCACCGGGCGGGGCGATGCTTCGCACCTCCTACATGGCCACCCACACCCGGGAGCACCTCGAGCGTGCCCTGGCCGCGTTTGCCAAGGTCGGGCAGGAGATGGGAGT
Source organism: Thermoanaerobaculaceae bacterium (assembly GCA_035542075.1). Classification (GTDB taxonomy): domain Bacteria; phylum Acidobacteriota; class Thermoanaerobaculia; order Thermoanaerobaculales; family Thermoanaerobaculaceae; genus RBG-13-68-16. The sequence continues at coordinate 951 of DATKMD010000225.1, read as the reverse complement.
GCTCGTATGAGCGCGCAGCAGCTTCGCGTGACCGTCGCGGCGTCCCGCGCGGACCTGAAGCGTTTCGTGGACTTGCCCTGGCGCCTCTACGCGGGGGATCCCTGCTGGGTGCCGCCCCTCAAGAAGCAGGTGCTCGGCTACCTCGACACGAAGCACCCGTTCTACGCCGACGGCGCGGCCGAGCGCGAGGTGTATGTCGCCTGGCGCGGCACCCGCGTTGTGGGCCGGATCGCCGCTATCGTGAACCGCGCCTACAACGCGTTTCACGGCGACAGGACAGGTTTCTTCGGGTTCTTCGAGTGCGAGGACGATCCGGAGGCTGCCGCCGAGCTGGTGGCCACCGCGGGTGCCTGGGTCAAGGCGCGCGGTTGCGATGCCCTCGCCGGTCCCGTGAACCCCTCGACGAACTACGAGGCCGGTCTTCTGGTCCACGGGTTCGACACGCCGCCCTCGGTGATGATGACCTACAACCCGCCGCGCTACGCGGAGCTGCTGGAGAGGACTGGGCTCGCCAAGGCCAAGGATCTCTACGCGTACGAATCCGGCGTCCACGCCAAGTCCCTCGAGCGGCTCGAGAGGTTCGCCGAGAAGACGCGCAAGCGCGAGCCGCAGTTCTCGGAGCGGCCCGTCATCGTCAAGCAGATGGTGTCCGAGATTGCGATCGTGCGGGGGATCTACAACAGCGCCTGGGAGAAGAACTGGGGGTTCGTGCCGACCAGCGAGGCCGAATTCGACTGGCTGGCCAAGGAGCTGAAGCCGCTGGTTGATCCGCCGCTCGCCCGTATCGCGTTCATGGACGGCGAGCCGGCCGGGTTCCTGCTTGCAATCCCCAACGTCAACCCCGCCCTGGCGGTCCTCAACGGCAGCATGGTCAACCCGATCCGCGTGCTGCGGGCGATGATGATCGGACGCCGCCGCGAGGCGCTGCGCCTCATCATCATGGGGGTGAAG
>DATKMD010000224.1:0-32255 GCA_035542075.1 Thermoanaerobaculaceae bacterium | reverse complement strand
CCGGGCTCCCGGCAGGCGCACCAGATCCCCGCGATCGTGCGTGAGATCGAAAGCCGGGTCGCGGGTGAGGGCGGCAGATTGCTCGCCACCGGCGCAGCGCTGCCCGCCAACCTGCCTGCCCGATTGGGCCTCGCGGACCTGCGCAGCATGGATCCGGTGCGGCCGCGCTCGCTCGCACGCCTGCACGGTGCGCTGGGGACCACGAGCAGCGATCTCCCTGGGCCGGTGACGAAACCGTGGGCTGGGCTCGCCGGTGCGTGGGGCGTGCGCTGGCTCGCGACGCCCCCGCAGGGACCGAGCGCCGCGTGTGCGGTGGGATGGCAGGAGGTGTACCGGGACGGAGGTGGGCGCCTCTATCGCAACACCCGGACGTTGCCGGTGATGCGCCTCGCCTCTCGTGCGGTCGCATCTCCCGGTGATCCTGCCGACGGGGCTTGGGAAGATCTGGACTTCGGCACCACGGCGGTGGTCAACACGCCGATCGAACTCGGCGGTGAGGGAGAAGTCGCCGAGGTCGAGAATCGGCCCGCGAGGCACGTGGCGCACGTGCGGTCGCGAGGGCGCGTGTTGGCCGTGCTCCACGTCCCATTTGCACCGGGGTGGCGGACGTGGCTGGATGGTCGAGCCCTCACGCAGGTGGAGGCCGACCTCGGTGGGATGGGCGTGGTGGTCACCGACGGAGACCATGAGGTTCGCTGGGAGTACACACCTCCCGGGCTCGCGCTGGGGGCGGGACTGACGCTCGCGGGGCTGGCGGGTTGTCTCCTGCTTTCGCTAAGCTCGGCGGGGAGGCGGCGATGAGGCGCAGAGGGCTGCCCGTGGAGAGCGATCTCGTGCCGTACGCACCGGGTTTCCCTCCCGGGCGGCGGTGGCTCGTGCTCGCCCCTCACCCGGATGACGAGGTGATGGGACCGGGTGCCACCCTGGCTCAGGCGGTGGCTCGTGGCGTGGAGGTGACGCTCGTCGTGGTGACCGACGGCGGCGCGCAGGGAGATGCGGCGGAGCGTGAGAAGGAAGCTCTTGCGAGCGCAGCCGCACTCGGCGTTCCGGAGCCCGAGTTCTGGCGCCTGGCGGACCGGTCACTGCAGCCACGGACTTCAGCACTGCTGCGCGCCCTGCGAGGCGCACTGCAGCATCACCGACCCGACGTCGTGTTCGTGACGTCCCCCGTGGAGCTCCACCCCGACCATCGGGCACTCGCCCTTGCGCTGCAGCGTGTGCTTCGGAAATCCACTCTGGTTGGCCTGCGCGATCGACCTCCCGCGTGGGTCGCCGCGTACGAGGTCGCGACGCCGCTTCACCCGAACCTCCTCGTCCGCGCCGACGAGGGGTGGGCGGCCAAACGACGCGCGGCCGCCTGCCACGCCAGCCAACTGTCGGTCCGACCCTACGAGCGGATCATGGAAGCGATCGGAACGTTGCGCACCCTCACGCTGGACGGCGCCGAGCGAGCGGAGGCGCTGCACGTGCTCCCGGCGCGGCGGGTCGCGAGGCTCTCGGCACGGGGCTGGGCGAGCGCGATGGGTTCGCCTCGCGGGGTCGCTGGAAACCCCCACGGGTGACCGATACAAAGGTCTTCTGTCCTCGGTCCGGGACTCGGCCGTTCCGGCGCGCTCGGTAGCAACGGTTCCAGGCGCGGCATGCCGTTTGCTGATACCGTAAGCGGAGGGAGGGCACCATGCGAATGAGGGCTCTCACCGTCGTGGTGGTCGTGTTTGCTCTCGCGGTGGCGGTTCCCGCCATCGCCGGCTCAGGCCCTGCCCACCCCCCTGGCCACGGGGGAGGTCACGGCCACCCGCCTGGCCACGGTGGAGGCTACTACTACCCACACGGCTACTGGGGCTGGAGTGTGGGCGTCGGCTGGCCGTACTGGGGTTGGGGCGGGTGGTGGGGCCCCGGGTGGGGTTGGGGTCCGTACTATGGGTATGGGTGGGGCGCTCCGGTCGCCTACCAACAGGTCCCGGTTGGCGAGGCAGTGCCTCAACTGGCTGTCGTCGACACGGACGTCGAGCCTGAACATGCACGGGTGATTCTCGACGGGACGCTGATCGGGGTCGCCGACAACTTCGACGGCTACCCGGACTACCTCTACCTGAAACCCGGGCACTACACCATCGAGTTCCAGCTTCAGGGTTACGCAAGCCAGAAGATCGAGATCGATGGCCAGCCGGGCGGTTACTTCCCGATCCAACTCAAGCTGGAGAGGATCAAAGGGCAGAAGGCCGCGCCCTGGTACGACCGGCCAGAGGGTATGCCGGTCGGCCGGGTGTTCGGGCCGAAGACCCCTCCCCCGGCGGCAGCCAAGCCTGGTCCGGATACGGACCTGCGCCCCGAGTTCCGAGCCCCCGCGGCAGCGGGCAGCGCGGCCACACGCTCGGTCGCCGGGGCCGCGCTGGATCTTCGAGTAACACCCTTGAATGCCGCGGTTTACATCGATGCGGTGTTGGTCGGCACCGGGCAGGAACTGGAGCGCCTGGAACGCGGGCTGGCGGTGTCTCCAGGCAAGCACCGCATCGAGGTGCTCGCACCCGGGCGCAGCTCGAGAGAGATCGATGTCGAGGTCAAGGAAGGTGAGCGTCAACAGGTGGTTGTCGACCTCGACGCAAGTGCTGGACAAACCTAGCGCTGGATGCTATCGTATACGCAGCAGTAAGGCGAAAAGGGAGGCGGCGGTCAAGCAACCACTCTTGCAAACCAGCCAAAGAAAGAGCCTATCTAACTTGACCTTTCACGATTTTCCCGCCTGTAAAGGCCAACCAACGATGACTTGAACCACCGCCCTCCCGCTACTTCGAAGCCACCGGACCTCCGGTGGCTTTCCTTTTGGGCCGGGACGCTGCCCCCCGTGGTCAGCGGGTGCCGCGGCCGGCGGCGACTCGGGCCAGCGTGCCGACCAGCACGCTCTCCACATCCAGGTGGAGCAGGGCGCGACGATTCTCCGCGGTGATCACGGCCGCGGCTGCGTCCAGAAACTCCTCGGCTGCCTCGCGGTCCACCCCCGCCGCCAGCCGGAGGAGCGCGGCGCCGATGAGATCCGTGCCCCCGGGCACGAGGCGGGATGTGGCGGCCGTGCGCAGGATGGCCAGGCCATCGCCGCCGATGGCAGAGGAGATCAGCTCTTCGAGGTTTGCGATTTCGGAGGGGAGGTCCTCGCCGCTCCACAGCGCCAGCCCTGCGTCGCCCTGGGCGACGGCGAGCAGTTCAGCGGCACGCTCGTCGGTGCACCCCCGGGCGAGCGCGAGGAGCGACACCAACTCGTCGTGCTCCGGCGCCGGAACCCTGAGCTGCACGGAGCGCGAGACGATGGTCGGGAGAACGCGTGCGGGGTTGCTCGCGAGCAGGACGAAAGTCGCCTGTGGAGGAGGTTCCTCCAGGGTCTTGAGCAGCGCGGAGGCGGCCTCGGCGTTCAGCGGCGGCGTGTGGCAGGAATTCAGCACCCAGACCCGACGCATTCCCTCGTAGGGGCGCTGCGCCACGTTGTCCACGACGCCCCGCACCTGCTCGATCGAGATCTCGGTCTTGTCCGGCAGGACGTCGATGACCTCGACGTCGGGGTGCACGCCCCGCCGTACGCGCTCGCATGACGAGCAGTCGCACCCCGTCCGGCTCTGGCGGCAGACCAGCGCCGCGGCGAGCTCGACCGCGAGCGCCTCGCGCCCGAGGCCCATCCCTCCGACCAGCATGAGCGTCCCGGGCAGGCTTCCGCCGGCCTGAAGCTCGAGGCAGCGGGCGAGCAGCCGCTGGATGCCGTGCCAACGCGCGGGCACGAGGAAGGTGTCGGGCCAGGGAAGCTGACTCGTGGTCACGGCAGAACCCCCGCGAGCGCCGCCAACGTGCGCCCGTGTACCTCCTCCGGCGTCCCGCGCGCGTCCACGATCGTCACCCTCCCAGGGTCGGCACGGGCGAGTTCCCGGTACGCCTCGGCCACCGCGCGGTGAAACGCCAGCGCCTCGTCCTCGAACCTGCGGTTGTCAGGGCCGGTGCTCGGCCGTTCCCTCGCCCGGCCCAGAGCGAGCTCCACGTCGAGGTCGAAGACCAGCGTGCGATCGGGAACGACGCCTGCGCAGGCCAGCTCGTTGAGGCGCTGTACCGTGGAGCGGGGGAGACGGCGCGCCCCCCCCTGGTACGCCAGCGAGGAGTCGGCGAAACGGTCGGAGAGGACGAACTTGCCACTCGCGAGGGCCGGCGCGATCACGAAAGCCACGAGTTGCGCGCGTGCCGCCTCCAGGAGGAACAACTCGACCAGGGGGATCGGCGTAAGCTGGGGGTCGAGGAGCACGTCGCGGACCCTCTCCCCCAGGGGCGTACCTCCCGGTTCACGGGTGGTGACCACGGTCACGCCCCGGTGCTTGAGATCGCTGGCGAGCAGCAGGAGCTGCGTGGTCTTCCCACACCCCTCGATCCCCTCGAACGTGATGAAACGTCCCCGTGTCACGGCGCAATTCTAGCCTGGAACGGGCTCCGGCCGTTGCACGAACCCCGTTGAGTCGGCTCGCGTAGTATCGTTGTGCCAGACATGAGCCGCGGACGCTCTCCCGGCCTGGTTTCGCTGCTCGCCTTCGGCGTGGCTGCCTTCCTGGTGGCCTGCCTTTCGATCCTTGACATGTTCCTCCCACGGCCCTACGACGGCGTAATCCTCGACCCCGACCAAAAGGAGATCGTGGTGCGCGCGCTCGCGCCGGGATCGGGCGCGGCCGCGGCCGGGATCCAGTCCGGAGACCGTATCGCCGGGGTTGGACGCCAGGTCGTCCGTTCCGCGTCCGAGGTGGCTCAGGTACTGCAGAGCCACAGGATCGGCGAGCGCATGCCGTACCTGCTCGACCGCGGCGGCACGCTGGTGGAGGTCATGGTGGAGCTGGGGCGCCGACAGCTGGGCACGGCGTCCTACCTCTACGCCTGCTTCTCGGGTTTCCTGTTCTTCTTCATCGGCCTGTACGTGCTGCTGCAGAGGATCGAGGAGTCGGGGGGCGGGCCGAGCCGCGTCTTCTTTGCGCTCTGCACCCTGTTCCTGCTCTTCCTGGTCTGCCGCCTCCGCCCGGCGTCCTACTCCTGGGTCGATGCGATCGTGATCACCACCGGCACGCTCTCGCTGCTCGTGCTGCCGGCGGCGTTCCTCCACTTCTTCCTCGTTTTCCCGAGGCGGCTGAAGCTGACGCTCGTACACCCCGCGGAAACGTGGGAGGGTTCGGCGGGGCGGCTGCTGCGTGCCGTCGAGCGCTTCGTCAACGAGTCGCCCAACTTCTTCCTCGTTCTGTACCTCCTGCCTCCGCTCTTCTACGTGCTCACTCTTGTCCTCGGTTCGCTGTTCGGTGTCCAGGTTCGGCTCGTCTCGGGGGCGCCCATCTCGAGCTGGGTGCTGATGGGCGACTACCTCGTGCTCGGGCTGCTCGCGCTCCTGGGATCGTTGTTGCGCGCCCAGGAAGGACGGGAGCGGCGCCACATCGCCACCGTGTTCATCGGCACGGTGCTGGGCGTGACCCCGTTCTTGGTGTTCGGGGTCGTGCTCCCGTCACTCCTGCGGACGGACCGCTACCAGTTCTGGGGTGTGGTGCCGCTCGCGCTGGTGCCTCTGACGTTCGCCTACGCCATCGTGCGTTTTCACTTCTTCGACATCACGGTCATCATCCGCAAGTCCCTGCTCTACACCGCGGCGACCGCAGTCGTGGCCGGCATCTACGGCCTGGGCATCGCCGCTTCCACTTTGCTGTTCTCCGGGTCCTCTCCGTATTTTCCTTTGCTGCTTGCGCTCGCGATCCTCGCCATCTTCGACCCCCTTCGTCGCCGCCTCCAGGGCCCCGTGGACCGGTTCTTCTTTCGGGAGGTGTACGACGCCAGGCGCGCAGTGGAGGAGGTGAGCAGCGGCGTCGTGCGCGAGTTCTCGATCGAGGGCCTCGAGGCGCTCCTCGCGACCCGGCTGGCGGAGATCATGCACCTGGAGTGGGCGGCCCTCTACGTCGGTGAGGGGAAGACCCTTGCCTCGCAAACCGCCCCATCGCCGCTGCCGCGCGAGCTCTCGGCGCGTCTCCTGCTGGTGGAGGAGCTGACGCGGCAGGACGAGCCGGTTCGGCCCGGCGTGCTCGAGCCGCTCAAGGCGCTCGATCCCGAGTCGAGGCGCGTCCTCGAGGAGTTCGGCCGCGCCGGGCTGCGGCTGCTGGTTCCGCTGCGCACACGGGGACAGCTCCACGCCGTGCTGGCCCTCGGCCCCAAGCGCTCCGAGGAGGAATTCGGGAGCGACGATCTCCAGCTCGTGCGCACCCTCGCCAACCAGGGGGCCGTTGCGTTGGAGAACGCCCGGCTCCTGCGCGAGCGCACGCATCAGGTGGAGCTGGAGAAGGAGCTTGAGATCGCTCGCCGCGTCCAGTTCGCGCTCATCCCCCCGCATCTCCCGTCGCCGCCCGGCTGGCAGGTCGCGGCGAGCTGTGTCCCGGCCAGGCAGGTTGGTGGCGACTTCTACGACGCGCTCACCGACGGGAACGAAGGGTCGGTCGCATTCGTGGTCGGCGACGTGTCGGGGAAGTCGGTCTCGGGAGCGATGCTGATGATCGCGGCGCGAGAGGTGCTTCACACCGCGGCCCTCGGAGGAGCTTCGCCCGAGCGCCTGCTCGAGGTCGCCAATCAGCGTCTGTACGCACCCCAGCACCGCCTGTTCGTGTCCCTCGCGTACCTCCTGCTGGGAGCGCGTGGCAGGGGGGTCTACGCCCTCGCGGGACAGCCGACCCCGCTGTTGCGGCGGGCCGGCACGGTGGAAGAGCTGCCGGCCCCGGTGAACCGCCTCCCGATCGGAGCGCTGAGGGGCGTCCGCTGGGACGTGCTGCCGCTCTGCCTGGAGCCAGGCCAGCTCGTGCTGGTGTATTCCGACGGCGTCACCGAGGCGCGTGACGCGACGGGCGAGGTGTTTGGAGAGGAGCGCCTCCAGCAGGTCCTGGCCGGCGTGGATGGCGAGCCGCGAGTGGTGGTGGACGAGATCATGCGGGCGATCGAGGGCTTCACCGCCGGGGGTGAGCCGTACGACGACATCACGCTCCTGGCGGCGCGCTGGGTCGGGGAGGAATGATGGCAAGCACCCGCGAGGGGTGGCGGCGCGCCAGACTCGAAACCATCCTCGACCTCTCCCTGGCCTTGGCGGGCCCCCGCTCGGAGGGGGAGGTGGTCGAGGAGCTCGTCCAGCGAGCCGTCGGTCTCCTGGACGCACGCGCCGGGATCGCGATCTCCCTCCTGCCCTCGCTGGAACCGGTGACTGTGGTGAGCGTGGGGTGGCCGGTGGAGTCGGGGAGCGCGGCACGTCTCGTGGCGTCGCCCGCGCTCCACGTCGTCCGGGAAGGCACCGTGGCCCGGACCCCGGGCGAGGCGATCGGGGCGGGTTTTGCGGAGGTGCTGGTGGCGCCGTGTCTGTGGCGCGAGGAGCTGATGGGCATCGTGGCGGTGGCGGACAAGGAGGCGCGTCAGGGGCAGGCGCGCTTCGATGACGAGGACCTGACCTTCCTGCGCTCGCTTGCGCTGCTCGCCGCACCTGCCATCGCCTCCGGTCGCAAGCTGGAGGAGGTCCAGCGGCAGAGGCTCTTGCTCGAGGAGGAGAACCGGGCGCTGCGGATGGGGGTCGGGGAAGAGGCGGGGCTGGTGGGGCAGGCGCCAGCGTTCCGTCGGGTGCTGGAGCTTGCGCGGCGGGTGGCGCCGAGCGACGTCACCGTGCTGTTGCGGGGGGAATCCGGCACGGGCAAGGAGCGTCTCGCACGCCTGCTGCACTCGCAGTCGCCGCGCCACGGCGGGCCTTTCGTGCCACTCAACTGCGCGGCGGTTCCCGAGACGCTTCTCGAGGCGGAGCTCTTCGGTATCGAGCGCGGCGTGGCGACCGGGGTGACGGCGCGCCCCGGACGATTCGAGCTTGCCAACGGCGGCACGCTCTTCCTCGACGAGATCGGCGACCTCACGCCGATCCTCCAGGCCAAGTTGCTGCGCGTGGTGCAGGACAGGGAGGTCGAGCGGGTGGGCGGTCGGCAACGGGTGCGGGTGGATGTCCGACTGATCACCGCGACCAACCGCGACCTCGAGGCGATGATGGTGCGTGGGGAGTTCCGGCAGGACCTCTACTACCGCCTGCGCGTGGTGGAGCTCACGATCCCACCGCTGCGCCAGCGCCAAGAGGACATCCCACTACTGGCCCAGCACTTCGTGCGCCTGCACGGCAGGCGCCAGGGGAAGGACGGGCTCTCCCTCTCCAGGGGAGCACTCGAGCTCCTGCTCCAGCACGACTTTCCCGGCAACGTGCGCGAGTTGGAGAACCTGCTTGAGGCTGCGACCGCGCTGGCCTCGGGGGAGCGCGTCGAGGCCGAGGACCTCCAGTTGGCGATGGGTACGGGAAGGGGAGCGGTCGGCCTTCCGTCCGGCACCCTCGATGATGCGGTGCGTTTGCACGTGCAGCGCACCATCGAGCGCTGCCAGGGAAGTCGAAGCGCAGCCGCGCATGCCCTCGGGATCGACCGGACCACACTCTACAGGATGTTGATGCGGTGGAATGCAACGTCTGTTGCAAACAGCAACACTAAAGCGAAGAACCTGCTGCGAAAAGGCCCGAAAGGAAAGGGCCGCCGTTGACGCGGGACCTCCGTTGCGATTTGCAACGGGACCGGGTTCCGGCTGAGCCGACTTTTCTTTTGTATCCCCTTTGGTTTCAATTAATTCCACCATTTGGCCGGGAACTTGCAAGCTCCGGAGGGCATGGCGCCCATTCCTGCCGCGAGCGCACTCGCGAGTCGGTTCCTGGAACCGCTCACCCGACCCTGGGCGGTCGTGGGCGGTGGGCTCGTCGGCGGGGGAGCGTTGTGGGCCGATACGCTCAACCAGGGAGTGCGTCTGGCCCTGCGTCTTCTCGGTCTGCTCCTCTCTCTGTGATCAGCGACGGAGACGGCGGTGATCATGGCTGAGCCCGTCCGGGTCTGCCTGGTTCTCCCTCGACTGCCGCGAGCCGAGTTGCTCGCGACTCGGGCCGTGGAGGAGGCCGGGCACCGCATCGCTTTCCCGCGTGATACCCTGGCGGAGGTCAAGCTGGCGGTGGTAGAGGCGTGCCTGAATGCCATGGAGTACGGCACCGGTGAGGTCGAGGTGGAGGTTGTCGCCCACCCCGACGACGCGCGCCCCTGGATCGAAGTCACTGTCGTGGACCACGGTCCCGGGTTCGACGCCTCCGCGGTGCCGAAGCCAGTGCTGGAGGACACGCTCCGGTCCGCGAGGAAGCGCGGGTGGGGGCTGGAGTTGATCCGGCGCCTCATGGACGAAGTGGAGATCACGTCGCAGCCAGGCCAGACCAGAGTTCGCATGATCCGGCGCAGGGGAGGGCAGTGACGGTGGAGACCTTCGAGTTCAAGGTGGCGGACCAGATCGGGACCCTCGCGGTGCTGGAAGTGGCCGGCTACATCAACAACGAGGGCGGTGAGGTCATCGCCAGGGAGGCCCGGAAGCTCATCGACGCCGGCCAGCGGGCCCTACTCCTGGACCTGCGCGCGACACGCATCATCAACTCAATCGGGATCTCGCTCCTCCTTGAGGTGCTCGAGCGCACGCTCGAGGTGAATGGCACCCTGGCTTTTTGCTGCCTCACCCCGAGCATCGCCAAGACCTTTCAGATCATGGGGCTCGCGCAGTACACGCGGATCTTCCCGGATCGCGCCGCGGCCCTGGCGGAGCTTTCACCGAGGCAATGACCGACGTCCTTTCTGTCCTTGAGCTGGCTCTACGCCCGCAGCGAGAAGGCGGAGCACCGCTGCCGGTGGCGGTGCTGGAGGACCTCATGCGTGGCACCGGTGCTGCCGGTGGCGCGCTGGGCCGTGGTCCCGAGGTGCTCGCGCGCTCGGGTGCCGAAGACGCGGCGATGCGGCGCCATGAGCTCCCAGCGTGGCGGGAGGCGTTCTGGATCGAGCTGGCGGGCGGCGGCGAGCCGTCGGAGCCCCTGCGGACGGCGGCCGGCGTCGTGCTCGGGTCCTGGGTCGCGCGCGAGGAGCTGAAGCAGGCACGCTTCGCGGAGCGGCGAAGGTTGTGGGAGGTGGAATCACTGCGGGCGATCGCGGAAGCCCTGGGCGGCACGCTGGAGCCCGCCCGCATCGTCGAGGAGCTGCTGATGCACGTCGCGGCGCTGCTGGACGCTCGACGCGGCGAGGTGTGGTTGATCGCCGGGGGCCAGGCCCAGGTTGGCGAGCGGCTGTCCGGTGCCGAGCAGACGGGCGTCTGCGTGACCGGGGAGTGCCTGGTGGCCGCGCGGGTCGGGGGCGCGGTGCTCTCGCCCGAGGAAGCCGGCTCGCTCCCGGAACAGGGACTGCTCGAGCCGGGGCGACTGGCCATCCCCGTGGTCGGTCGCCGTGGCAGGCTCGCCGTGCTTGCGCTCGCCGAGCGGGAGGTGCGCGGCGGAACCGCGCCTTTCGGCCCAACCGATGCGGAAACGTTGATGCTGTATGCCTCCCAGGCGGCGGTCGCTCTCGAGAACGCCACCCTCCACCGGGAGGCGCTGGAGCAGGAGCGGCTGGAGCGCGAGCTCGAGCTCGCCGCCACGATCCAGAGACAGCTGCTGCCGACCAGCATTCCGACCCCGGCCGGTTTCGACATCGCGGCGATGAGCCAGCCGTCGCGGCGGGTCGGTGGCGATGTGTACGACTTCATCACGACCCCCCGTGGCCTCTTCCTCATGCTTGGCGACGTGGCGGGCAAGGGCGTCCCGGCGGCGCTCATGGCTGCTTCCCTGCAGGCCGCCGTTCGCCTTCTCGTCCAGGGTTCACCCAACCTCGCCGAGCTGACGCGCCAGCTTCACCAGCACATCCTGGTTTCGACGCCAGAGACCAAGTTCGCCACGGTGTTCATGGCCTACCTGAGGAACGATGGTGAGCTGGAGTGGGTGTCGGCGGGCCACAACCCGGTCGTGCTCGTCTCGGCGGACGGGGCGTGCGACTACCTGAAGGCCGTGGGTCCCCCACTGGGGCTGCTGCCAGACGCCGCCTACCCCTCGAGCCGGGCCGTCCTGCATCCGGGTTCGGTCCTGGTGGCCTACACGGACGGCTTGTCGGAGGCGCCCGCCCCGGGCGAGGACGGGCCCGATTTCGGCCTCGAGGGCATTGCGGCCCTGGCCGTCGAGCGCCGCCGCGACGCCATGGACCGCTTGGTGGGGGACCTGTTTACGGCCGTCGCCGCGCATACTGGCGGAGCCCCGCTCCACGACGACCGGACGGTGCTGGCGGCCCGCCGCGTCGGGAAGTGATCTGCGTCACTGATTGGGGACGGGCTCGGACTTAGGTTGGTCATTGCTATCGTCTTCTCCTTCCTCCGGGCGCCCCGGCCACGGGGCGCCTCTGCTATCTCTCGCGGGGGGCTCTGCGGCACTCCGGTCTTCCGTTGCGGGGGGTCCCGCACCGCTCCCTCCAACCATCCGGTGCTCTAGACCCCCCGAGCCCCCACGCTCGCCCCGTCAGAGGCGGGGCTCGCTCGCACCCGCCGCAGAAGTGCCCCCCGACTCCCCACCCTCGTGCGACGTGAACCCGCGCGCGCGGGTTCCGGTGAATGCACCATTTCGCGCGTGCCTCCAGCGCATTCGCGCTATGCTTCACAGCGACTGAATTCACATCTCGATGCTGTCGCGGTTCGCGCGCTTGTGACGCCTCGGGACAAAGTTGACGACAGGCGTCACTGCCAATACAGTGAGCGCCAATACCCCGCAGCGACGGCGGGACCAAAGGGAAGGAGTGACGCATGAGAAAGGCGAGAGTTGTCTGGCTTTCGGCCGTGGCGGCGTGTCTGCTGCTCGCGCCCGCATCGACTTTCGGGGCCGGCTTCGCGCTCTTCGAGCACGGCGCCCGCGCCGTGGCCCTGGGAGGTGCGTTCGGAGCGACGGCGGACGACCCCACGGCGCTCTACTTCAACCCCGCCGGAATCGCGTTCCAGAAGGCGGGGTATGCGCTCGGTGTGTACTTCATCACCGAATCGAGCACGTTCGAAGGCGCCAACCCGTACCCGGGCGAGGGGTACTCGGTGGACATGAAGAGTCAGATCTTCTACCCGATCCACCTGTACTACACGAGCCCGATCACCAGTAATCTCTCCTGGGGCATCGGCGTGTTCGCGCCGTTCGGCCTCGGAACCTGGTGGCCCGACGACTACGCCGGCAAGTACATCACCAAGCGCGTGGACCTCAAGGTCTTCGACTTCAACCCCAACCTGGCCTACAAGTTCTCCGAGGGCTTCGCGGTGGCGGTCGGCGTCGATTACTTCTACTCCAACCTCAACCTCACCAAGTCGATTCCGGCGATGAACCCGTACACGCAGACGGTTGCTGAGGTCGGCCAGGTGCACCTCTACACGGACTTCCAGGGTGGCTGGGGGTGGAACGCGGCGTTTCTGGGCAAGCTCGGCGGCGGGATCTCGCTCGGTGCCTCGTACCGCTCCAACGTGACGATCAACTATACGGGGAACGCCGAGTTCATCCAGTTCCCGACCGGGTACGCCGATTTTGACGCCATCGTGGCGTCCCAGATACCGTTCGGGCAAGCACCACAGGCAACCACCTCCATCAAGTACCCGTGGGAAGGTCGTCTCGCGCTTGCCTGGCACGGTCAAAAATGGGGCGTCGAGGCCGACTACGTGAAGATGGGGTGGAGCAGTTTCAAGGAGCTCCCGATCACGCTGCCGGACTACCCGGGGCTCTCCTCGGTGCAGGAGGAGAACTACACGGACTCCAGCACCTACCGCCTGGGGATCGAGTACAAGCACTCGGACAATCTCTGGTGGCAGATCGGTGGGCTGTACGACAAGACCCCGGTGCCCACGGCGTCGGTCTCACCGCTGCTACCGGATGCGGATCGTAAGGGGGTCAGCCTCGGGGCCTCGATCGCGCTGAGCGCGAAGACCCGCCTGGACATCAGCTACCTCTACCTGAGGTTCTCGGACCGGTCGACGGAGGGCGGTGATCCCGACGGCTACAACGGCACCTACAAGACCACGGCGAATCTGTTTGGTTTCACGCTGGTTCACACCTTCTAGGGGGGAACGATGAGACACGCACAAAAAGCATTGCTCCTAGGCCTCGCGCTCGCGCTCGTGGGCGCCGGCGCGTTCGCCCAGGTCGACTTCTCGAGGTATGTGGCGCTGGGCGACAGCCTGACCGCGGGGGTTTCGTCGAACGGCTCGGTCCTTACGATCCAGAACACGTCCTATCCGGCTCTGATCGCGAGACAGGCCGGTGTCTCGGGGTTCCAGCAGCCGCTGGTGACGGAACCCGGCCTCCCGCCGCTGCTGTACCTTGCGGCGCTCAACGTGACGCCCTTCGGGGTCAGCCCGAGCATCCAGGTGAAATCCGGCCTGGGTTCGCCGACGAACGCCACGTTGCCGACGCCTTACAACAACCTCGGCGTTGACGGGTTCGACCTCAAGGACGTACTGACGCGGACCGGGATCATCACCAACTTCCCCGCCGATCTCGCCGCCTACGCTCAGGGCAAGACGGGCAAGAACGTACCGTTCGCGGACCTCGTGCTGCGCTTCCCCGTTTTCCCGGGCACGACGACCCCCGCCACGGCGCTCGCCCAGGCGATCGCTCTCCAGCCCACATTCCTGACGGTGTGGGCCGGGAGCAACGACATCCTGGGTGCCGCGCAGACGGCGGTGGTCCTGGACGGCGTGACGATGACGACCACGGCCGATTTCCGGACCCGGTACACGCAGATTCTCGGTGCACTGCGCCAGGCCCGGCCCAACACCCCGATCCTCGTGGCGACGATCCAGGACGTGCTGGCGTTCCTCACGGCGGTCAAGCCGTACCTCGTCAACCCGTCGTCGGGTGCGCACATCCCGCTGATCGGCGAGGCGGGACCGCTCACCGAGCAGGACTTCCTCACCCTCTACGCCTCCTCGTTGATCGCGCAGGGGATCGGGATCCCGAAGGCCGCAGGCGGCACCGGACTGCCGCTCCCGGAGGGGTCTTTCGACCCCGCGACCGGAACGCTCACGGCGGGCGTGATCCTGCGCGCGGGCGAGATGCAGAGCCTCGTCCAGCAAGTCGCTGCCTACAACCAGATCATCAAGGAAGTCGCGGGCTCGAGTTCGATCGGAGCCAAGGTGTTCGACCTCAACGCCGTATACCGCGACTGGAACGCCAACGGCGTGACGCTCGGGGGCGTGAAGCTCACGACTGCCTACCTGACTGGCGGGATCTTCTCCTATGACGGCGTCCACCCGCAGGCCATTGGCTACGCCCTGCTCGCGCGGGAATGGATCAAGGCGATCAACGCGAACTTCGGAACGACGCTGCCCGACATCGATATGCGCCCGTTCCTCGAAGGGACGAGCGTCGCCACGACGGTCCTGGCCGCCAACACGGTGGTCAGCGAGCAAGCGGCAATCACGATGGTGAAGGGCTATGCGCCTAATGCAGTCACCGACAAGCTCCAGGCGCATTCCCGCTTGGTTCGCCGCCACATAGCCGATCAGGGAAAACCAGGTCCGCTCGACCCCGGTATGCCCTAGCGTCCGCGCCTCATCTGCCTATCACGGGGCCGCCCAAGGGCGGCCCCTTTTCTATTCGTTCCTCCGGGGCCGCAGTCGCACCCGAAACTTGCCACTGTGAGGGGGAGGAGTGCTACCCTAGCGCCCGTTCAAATCGGGTTGACGGGAAGGGAGGCCGGCGTGGACTACCCCATCTGGAACCTGGCCTTCGGTGGCGGCGTGCTGATCGGGATCGTGGCGATCACCCACGTCCTGGTGTCGCACTTCGCCATCGGCGGCGGCTTTGCCATTGCGTTCATCGAGACCCTGGCGGTGAGGCGGCGGGATCCTGCGCTGCGCGCCCTCGCCAAGCGCAGTTCGCTGATGCTGATCCTGGTCTCGACCGTATTCGGAGCAATCTCCGGGGTCGGGATCTGGGTCACGATCGGTCTGGTGCAGCCTGCGGCGACGTCGGCGCTGATCCACAACTACGTGTGGGGGTGGGCGGCCGAGTGGGGGTTCTTCATCCTCGAAGTGGTGACGGCGCTCGCCTACTACGCCACTTGGGAGAAGGTCCGACCGAGAACCCATCTGGTGATCATCTGGCTCTACTTCTTCGCCGCCTACATGTCGCTGGTGATCATCCAGGGGATCATCTCGTTCATGCTCACGCCGGGAAGGTGGCTGGAGACGCACTCCTTCTGGGACGGCATCTTCAACCCCAGCTACCTGCCCGGGCTGATGCTTCGCACCGGCATCTGCCTGTTCCTTGCTGGCGCCTACCTGAGCCTCGCTGCCTTGCGCGAGCCCGACAAGGCTGCGCGGGCAGGCATGATGCGCCTCCTGGCCTC
Organism: Thermoanaerobaculaceae bacterium; assembly: GCA_035542075.1. Taxonomy (GTDB): domain Bacteria; phylum Acidobacteriota; class Thermoanaerobaculia; order Thermoanaerobaculales; family Thermoanaerobaculaceae; genus RBG-13-68-16. Next base: position 16,950 of record DATKMD010000224.1, on the reverse strand, counting down.
TTTCCAGGTCGTGGGTGCGCTGCTGGCCTACGGGGGCTACCGCTGGTGGGAGCACGTGTTGCCGGAGCCGGTGAGGGCAGTCTTCCTGGGGGGCAAGGCCCTGCTGCCTGCGCTCGCCTCTACGCGCCACCTCGTCCTGTGGGCTTTGACGGTCTACCTGCTGCTGGCCCTGTTTGCCCTGGCCTTCCCACGCCTGAACCGCTGGCCCTCGGCGGTGGCTGCGCTGCTCGCCGCCTTCGTGTTCTTCGGAGGCTACGAGCGACTCCGCGAAGGGTCCCGCAAGCCCTTCGTGATCCGCGACTTCATGTTCTCCAACGGGGTACTGATAAGCGAGATCCCCGACCTCAACCAGCGTGGCATCCTGAGCAAGGCCGTCTGGGCCGTGCGCGAGAACCCGGGACCGGAGGGCAGAGGCTTGGCGGTTTTCCGCGCCCAGTGCGCCTCATGCCACACGATTGACGGCTACCTCTCGATCCGCAGGCTGGTGGCGCCGGTCGACCCGGATATGCTGAATGGCATCCTGACGACCATGCGCGAGGAGGGGAACGAGTACACCTCGGGGAAGTACACCCACCAGGGCCACGTCGCCACCGACAAGCTCGACTACCCCCTGATGCCGCCGCTCGTCGGCACGGAGGACGAAGTCGGTGCGCTGGCGTCCTACCTGTTGAGCCTGAAACCGTCGCACGTCGCGGAGGCGCCCGATGCCAACTAACCTGATCCCTGCCCTCGACCCGGCCCCGCTCCCGGGGCCCCCTTGGCTTTTCCATGTGCTCTGGGTGCTGACGTTCCTCATCCATCTGCTCTTCGTCAACACGGTGCTCGGCGGCTCGCTGCTGGCGGTGCTCGCGGGTCTGACCGGGACGGGCAGACGCGAGATCCAGACGCTGTTCGTCGAGATCAACTCCTGGGCGATCTCGCTCGCCATCACCTTCGCCATCGCCCCGCTGCTGTTCATGCAGGTGCTGCTGGGGCGCTTTTTCTACACCGCAACGATCCTGGTCGCCTGGGCGTGGCTCGGAATGCTGGGCCTTCTGATGATCGGGTACTACTTCAACTACATCGCCAAATTCCGCCTGCGCGCGGGAAGGGGAGCGGGCGCGGTGCTGATCTTCGAGGCGATCTGCTTTGTCGCAATCGCGGCCATCCAGGTGGTGGTTAACCTTCTCCACATGCAGCCGGCGCGGTGGGAAAAGGTCGCAGGGCAGGTGTGGGCGGCGCTCTCAGACCCGACATTCGTGCCGCGCTACCTGCACTTCGTGCTCGCGGCGGTCGCAATGGCAGGGGCCGTGCTCGCGTGGGTCGCCGTCCGCAGGGCGGCCAAGGGCGGTGACACCGAGCTGCTCTCCAGGATGGCACGCTTTGGGGTCAGGGCGGCGCTCGTCGCGACCCTACTGCAGCTTGTGGACGGCTTCTGGCTGTTGCTTGCCCTTCCCGAGGACGTGCTGAAGGCGTTCATGCGCGGAGGGGCAGCAACGATGGGGCCGCTGACCCTCGGGATCTTCGCCGGCGTCCTGCTGCTCGTGGTGCTGGCGCAGATCGCCGATCCGCTCGCGAGTCCGACGAAGGTGCGGAGAGTGGCCGAGCTGGTCATCGGGACTGTCGTGTTGATGGTGCTGACCCGGCACCAGCTACGCGGGATCTACCTCGCCCCGGCACGGGCGAACGAGCAGCTCACGGTGTCCACGCAGTGGGGTCCGCTCGCGCTGTTTCTGGCGGTGTTCGTGCTCTGCGTGGCGCTCACGGTGTACGCGTTGGTGAAGGCCGCCAAGGACCGCCCTCAGCCCGGCGAGGACGCGGCATAGGAACAGGCTTGAGGCTTGCCACCCAGCCGCACTTCACGGCTTGAGGCTCGAGGAAGAACCTTCTCAAGCCACGGGCCGCAAGCCGTCTCTATCCGAGGACCGCTCGGGCGGCGCGGAGCGTGGCCTCGACCGCGTGGTCATCGATCTCGTAGTGGGTCACCATGCGCACGTCGGTGGCGCCAAAGGCCCCGAGCAGCACCCCGCGCTCCTGCATGCCGTTGACGAAGCGCTGGGACGGTGCCACGGCGGCATCGCCAGGAACCCTCTCGGGGCGCAGGCGGAACACCAGGATGTTGGTGTGCACCCGCGCCGGGTCGATCTCCACCGCGGGCAACGCCGTGAGGCCCTCGGCCAGGCGCCTCGCGCGGACGTGATCCTCGGCCAGCCGGTCCACCATCTGGGTCAGCGCCACGATTCCCGCGGCCGCCACCACACCCACCTGCCGCATCCCGCCCCCGAACAGCTTGCGCGCCCGCACCGCCTCCTCGATCAGCTCGCGGCTGCCCAGCAGCATCGAGCCGACCGGCGCGGCGAGGCCCTTCGAGAGGCAGAACATGACCGTGTCGCACCCGCGCGCGAGCTCGGCGGCGGTGGTGCCGAGCGCGGCTGCTGCGTTGAAGATGCGGGCGCCGTCGAGGTGCACGGCGAGGCCGTGGTCGTGGGCGACCGCGGCAAGCGCGCGGGTGCGCGTCGCGTCCATGGGGAGCCCTGACCAGAGGTTGTGCGTGTTCTCCAGCGCCAGCAGGCGCGTCGGCGTCCGGTAGGAAACCTTGGGCGCGATCGCCGCTTCGACCTGGGCCGGCTCGAGCAGGCCGTTCTCCGTGAAGATCGGCCGCGGGAGCGCGCCGGACCACACCGCCATGGCGCCCATCTCGAAGTTGAAGATGTGCCCGCGTGCCTCGATGATCACCTCGCTGCCGGGACGCGTCTGCAGGTGTACGGCGAGCTGGTTGCCCATGGTGCCGGTCGGGACGAAGAGTGCGGCCGGGAAGCCGAGTGTGGCTGCGGCCAGTTCTTCCAGCCGGAGGGCCGTGGGGTCCTCGCGGTAGACGTCATCACCGACCTCGGCGTCCGCCATTGCGCGCCGCATGGCGGGGGTCGGGCGGGTCACGGTGTCCGAGCGCAGGTCAATCATGCCGGCTATGATAGCCGTCCTGGGGGTGGCATGAGCGAGAGTTTCCGGGTGGTTGCGGAGGAGCGTGGGGTCGAGGAGCTGGTCCTCGAAAGGAACGGCCTGAGAGTGCTGCTGCTGCCCGACTCCAGCGTCCCGGTCGTGGCGGTGTGCGTGATCTACCACGTGGGATCGAGAAACGAGGCGGTCGGCCACACCGGTTCCACCCACCTGCTCGAGCACCTGATGTTCAAGGGCTCACGCCGGTTCGACCCCTCTGAGGGGAGGCCGATCGCCCGCGTCCTCGAGCGCGTGGGCGCACACTTCAACGCCACCACGTGGTTCGACCGCACGAACTACTACGAGATCCTGCCGCCCGAGCACCTGGAACTCGCGCTGGAGCTCGAGGCGGACCGCATGCGGAACGCGCTGCTGCGCGAGTCGGATCTGGCAACCGAGATGACCGTGGTGCGTAACGAGTTCGAGCGCGGCGAGAACGAGCCTTTCGACGCGTTGCTCAAGGAGTCGTTCGCAATCGCCTTCCGTGAGCACCCGTACCACCACCCGACGATCGGTTGGCGCAGCGACATCGAGAGCACGTCGATCGCCAGGTTGCGCGCCTTCTACGACACCTTCTACTACCCGGACAACGCCTCGCTCGTGCTGGTCGGGTCGTTCGACCGGACCGAGGCGCTGGAGCTGACGGCACGGTACTTCGGCCCGCTGCCGCGAGCGCCGCAGGGTGTGCCTCCCGTCGTGACCCGGGAGCCGCGCCAGGAGGGGGAGCGGCGTTTCGTGGTGCGCCGGGCCGGGGAGGTCGGTTGGGTCGTGGTCTCCTGGCGAACGCCCGAGGCGGGCCACGGCGACACCCACACTCTCGCCGTGCTGGCGGACGCCCTCGGTGGCGGGGTGACGTCCCGCCTCTACCAGCGGCTGGTGGAGACCGGCATGTGCCTCGACGTTCAGGCGATGGCGTGGCAGCTCCGCGACCCCGGTCTGTTCCAGGTGTTCGCGACGCTCAACCCGCCTGTGGCGCACGGGAAGGTCGAGAAGATCATCCGCAAGGAGGTGGCCTCGATCGCCCGCAAAGGGCTCTCGAAGGTCGAGCTTGAGCGGGCCAAGGCTCAGGTCGAGGCACAGACGGCGTACCACCGCGACTCGCCTGCCCAGGTGGCTGCCGGGCTCGCCGAAGCAATCTCCTCGGTGGACTGGCGCTTCTACCTCGACTACCCGGATCGCATCAAAGCGGTCGGGCACGAGGACCTGCTACGCGTCGCGGCCGGGACGTTCGTCGAAGACTCGGTGTCGGTTGGGTACTTCATCCCCAAGGATATGAACGGCGGAGCGGGCGCTGTGCCACACGCCGGGCCACCCGCCCTGCGGGCCCGTCCGTGCTTCTACCGTGCCGAGATGGCCCCTCTCGTGCGTGAGGCCGCCCTTCCTGCAGGGGGTCGGATCCTGCTGCTGCCCCGCCACACCAACACGACGGTGCACCTCCACGGCTCCCTGCTGGCCGGCCACGGCCTGCTCGAGGTCGGGGAGTGGAGTGCGGCCTCGTTTGTGCCCGACATGCTCGAGCGGGGAACCTCCAGGCACACCAGGATCGAGATCGCCCGTCTGCTCGAGGACCGGGGCATCGAACTGGACGTGTCCGCGGACGCCTTCAACCCACTCGAAGTGTTCTGCTCCGGGCGGTGCCTGGCCCGCCACCTGCCCCTCGTCCTCGAGCTGCTGGCGGAGATGCTGCTGGCGCCGGCGTTTCCCACGGACGAGGTTGAGAAGCTGCGCACCCTGCGTCTGGGCGAGCTCGCGCAGGCGCAGGAGGACACGTTTCACCGCGCGTTCGAGTCATTCTCGCGCCTCACCTTCCCGGCCGGGCACCCGCACTGCCGCCGCCCGTTCGAGGAGCGCCGCGCGGGTCTCGAGGGCCTCACGCGGGAGCAGCTGGTGGCAGTGCACGGCAAGCTCTACGGCCCCGCCTCCATGGTGCTGGCCATCGTTGGGGACTTCGAGGCTGGCGAGGTCGAGCAGCACCTTGGGGAGCTGTTCGGGGTGGCGCACGGCGGGCGCCGGGAGGCGCCACCGATCGCGCGGCGCGGGCCACGTGACGTCACCCCGGCCGAGGCGCGCGAGAGCATGAGCGACAAACCCAACCTGGACGTGGTGCTCGGCCACCCCGGGGCGCTGCGCCGCGCCGACGACGACTTCATCGCCGCCACGCTGGGCAACTCGGTGCTCGGCCACTCGACGCTGTCGTCGCGTCTCGGGATGCGCCTGCGCGACCGGGAGGGGTTGACGTACGGTGTGATCTCGCGCTTCTTCGGCGCTTCGCTGCTGGACGGACCGTGGGCGGTGACGTTCTCGGTGGCGCCGCCGAACCTGGACCGGGCCCTCGTGGCGGTCCGCGAGGAGCTGGAGCGTTTCGTGGCGGAGGGCCCGAGCGAGGCGGAGCTGGACGACGAGCGGGCGGCAATGGCGGGCTCCTATCGCGTGTCCCTCGCAACCCCGACGGGGTTGGCACGCGAACTCGCCCGGCTGGTGCGGCACGGCCTCCCGGTGACGGAGATCGACCACATCCCCGAGAGGGTCCTGGCGACTGGACGGGGGGATGTGATCGAGGCGGTGCGGCGGCACCTCGACCCGACCCGGCTGTGCCTCGCAGTGGCGGGCGACCTCGTTGCAAAGCAGGGCAGCGCCGTCTAGCATCTCCTCACCATGCTGCGCGAGCTGGAGGTCCGTGACCTCGGGATCATCGAGAGGGTTCGGCTCGAGCTGCCGGCGGGGTTCGTCGTCCTGACCGGCGAGACCGGCGCGGGGAAGTCGCTCCTCGTGCAGTCGCTCCAGCTCCTGGCTGGGGAGCGTGCCGATGCGGATCAGGTGAGGGGCGGACGTGACCGGCTGCTCGTGGAGGGGTGCTTCGCCTCCCCGCCCGACGACGTCGCGCAGGAGCTTCTGTCGGAGCTCGGCGTCAACGGCGGCGAAGAACTCGTGCTCCGCCGCGAAGTGTCTGCGGCCGGGCGCTCGCGAGCGTGGATCAACGATGTGACGGTGACAGTGGGGGCCCTGCAACGCCTCGCCCCCTACCTGCTCGCCATCCACGGCCAGCACGAGCAGCGTGGCTTGACGGATCCCTCCACCCACATCGCGCTCGTGGACCTGGCGGGCGGACTGACCGGCGAGTGCGGAAAGGTCGGCGAGGCGTTCGCGGCCTGGCGGGAGGTCCGTGACCGGCTGGAGGCCCAACGTCGCTCGCTCGCCACCAGGCGCGACCGTCTTGACGTGATCGCGTTCCAAGCCAGGGAGATCGACGATGCGCGTTTGGAGGCCGGCGAGGAGGAGCACCTGCGGGAGGAGCGCGCCTTCCTGCAGCACGCGGAACGCATCGGCGAGCTGCTGGCGCAGGCGCGCGGCGCCCTCGGCGGCGACGGAGGGACGGTCGCGCTGGCGCGGGCGGCGAGGGCGGTGCGCGAGCTCCACGATCTGGGCATCGGGGTCGGCGAGACCGCCGGTGACCTCGACCAGGCACGCGTGCTGGCAGAGGAGGCCGAGCGCGTCCTGATCGGGCTGTCCGACCGCGTGCGCCCGGACCCGCACAGGCTCGAGGCGATCGAAGGCCGACTGGCGCTGCTGGAGCGCCTCAGTCGCAAGTACGGAGGCTCGCTGGCCGCGGTGCTCGAGCACCGCGCACAGCTGCAGGTGGAGCGGGAGCAGCTTGAGGGAGTCGAGGACGACATCGTGCGCCTCGAGGAGGAGCAGCGGGTCCTGGGCGGCCGCTACCTCGAACTGGCCAAGGCACTCTCGGCGCGCCGCGCGGTGGCTGCCGAAGGCTTTTCACGCCGGGTCGTGGAGGTGCTCAAGGGTCTCGGCATCCCGCGGGCGCGCCTGCGGCTGGCGCTGGCACGGCGGGCCTCGCCCGAGGGTCCGCTCGAGACCGACGGTGTGCGCGTCGAGCCGGACGCGGACGGCATCGACGTCGGCGAGTTCGAACTCTCGACCAACCCTGGCGAGGAGCTCCGCTCGATGGCGCGCATCGCCTCGGGGGGAGAGCTGTCGCGCATCCACCTGGCGATGCGCACCGTGCTGCGCGACTCGCTCCCGCGCCGGGGGGTGCTGACGCTTCTGTTCGACGAGGTGGATGCGGGAATCGGCGGCAACGTCGCCGACGAACTCGGCGAGCTGCTCGCCGGGCTGGGCACCCGGGACCAGGTACTGGTGGTCACCCACCTGCCGCAGGTGGCCGGGCGCGCCTCGGCCCACTTCGTGGTGCGGAAGGAGAGCGCGCGGGGACGGACGGTGACCCGGGTGGAGGGCGTCGCGGAGGAAGCCCGAGTCGAAGAGTTGGTCCGCATGCTCGGGGGCGGCGCCCCGACCCCGGCAGCCCGCCAGCACGCCCGCGAGCTGCTCAGAATGACCTGATGCTCCGCCTCCCGTTCACGGGCCAGGGCGACCTCGCCGCCGCCCTCCACGCGGTTCGGGACGCGCTGCAGGGGCATGCGGTGGTCGGCCTGCCCACCGAGACGTTTTACGGGCTCGCGGTGGCCCCGGACGACACCGTGGCCGTCGATCGCGTCTACACCCTCAAGGGGAGATCAGCGGAGAAAGCCCTGCCGGTCGTAGGGGCCTCGATCGCACAACTCGAGTCCCTGGTGGTGGTGCCGGAGGCGTGGCGCGCGCGCCTGGAAGCGGCCTGGCCTGCGCCCTTCACGGTCGTTCTCACAGCCACCGCGAGGCTCGTCGCCGGCGGCCGGACCCTGGCGGTGCGGGTCCCTGCCCACCCCCTGCTGCGGGCGCTCCTCGCGTCAGTAGGGCCGCTGACCGCCACATCCGCGAACCGCAGCGGGGGACCGGCGCTGGCGCGCGCCGACGACGTGGCACGAGTGCTGGGCGACGGCCTGGCGCTCCTCCTGGATGGCGGAGACGCCCCTGGAGGCGTTCCCACGACGGTCGTGGACCTGACCCATGGGGTGCCGCGGATAGCGCGCCAGGGGGCCTGGCAGCCGCCTCCGGGGTGGGGTGTAAAGGGGCGGTAAAGTTTCCGCAGTTTTTGAGGAAAACTCTGCGGAAAAGCGCCCGAGGCGCCCGCAAAGCCCCCCCATCTCAACGGGTTATGCATCATGCACTGCCGCGAGTGCGGTCGTATAAGTCATTGCAACGTCGAGTTTTACACGTATTCTCCACGAATCGCTCCACTTGGCTGATCCGGCTTTTCACCGACTTCCACAGGGACTCGGGTCGTGCCTCGAACGCTGGTTCGTTGCCCCTGCTGGCTGTGTGTGTTAGCGTGCCCCGCTTGAGTGGAGGAGTCGGCGGTGAAATTCCGACCGTTTGCCGGCAAATCGCCCCGGTGCGGCCAGCGGGTTTTCGTTGCCTCGACCGCTGTCGTGGTGGGGGACGTGGAGATCGCTGACGACGTGAGCATCTGGTACGGCGCCGTGCTCCGCGGCGACCTCAACCCGATCCGGATCGGTTCCCGGACCAACATCCAGGACAACGTGGTGATCCACGTGGACGAGCCGGCGTTCCCGACCCTGGTCGCCGAGGACGTCACCATCGGCCACGCGGCGGTGCTGCACGGCTGCCGGGTGGAAAGGGGGGCGCTGGTGGGGATGCACGCCACGGTGCTCAACGGCGCGGTGATCGGTGAAGAGGCGGTAGTCGCCGCCGGAGCGGTGGTGCCGCCCGGGATGGTCGTGCCGCCGCACACCCTCGTGGCCGGAGTGCCGGCCAAGGTGCGCCGCGAAGGTCTGGATGAGGAGCTCGAGCACCTCCGCCGCGGCGTGCGCGGCTACCTCGAGCTCAAGGGGCGCTACCTGGCTGCCGACGACGAGCGCGAGCTCGAGGACGCCGCGGACTGGGCGAGGTACGTGTGATCCAGCGCCCGCGGGGCACCCGCGACCTGTTGCCGCCCGAGATCCGTCTCTGGCAGGCGGTGGAAGAAGTCGCCCGGGATGTCTTCGGCGCTTTCGGTGCCGACGAGATCCGCACTCCTCTGTTCGAGGCCACGGAGCTGTTCGTGCGCTCGGTGGGCGAGACCACCGACATCGTCCACAAGGAGATGTACACCTTCCCCGACCGCAAGGGGCGCTCTCTCACGCTCCGGCCCGAGGGGACCGCGGGCGTGGCACGAGCGTGGATCGAGAACGGTCTCTCCGACCGCAGTCACCCGTTGCGCCTTTACTACCTGGGCCCGATGTTCCGCTACGAGCGCATGCAGCACGGGCGATACCGGCAATTCTCCCAGATTGGTCTCGAGCTCGTGGGCGCGGACACACCCCTCGCCGACGCCGAGGTACTCGCCGCGATGCACGAGTTCTTCCTGCGGCTCGGTTTCGACGACCTGGTGATCCACCTCAACAACCTCGGTGACCCGGAGGACCGCCTTCGCTACCAGGAGGCGATCCGTCAGGCGCTCACACCGCGCCGAGCCGAGTTGTGCTCGGACTGCCAGCGCCGCCTGGACGAGAACCCGCTCCGCATCCTGGATTGCAAGGTTCCCTCGTGCGAGGCCTTGGCCGCAGACGTGCCGGCCATGGACGACGTGGCCGGGGAGGCGTCCCGGCACCACGTGGCCGAGGTCGAGGCCCACCTCGACCGGCTCGGCATCCGGTACGAGCGGAACCAACGTCTCGTTCGGGGGCTGGATTACTACCTCCGCACGGTGTTCGAGGTGGTCTCCCCGCAACTCGGGGCCAACACGGTGCTGTGCGGCGGCGGCCGCTACGACCGCCTGATCGCCGACCTGGGCGGGCCGGCCATTCCGGGCGTCGGGTTCGCGATCGGGGAAGACCGCCTCATCAAGGTGTTGCCCGCCACCTTCCGGGAGGCCGTGCTCGCACGCCCGCGGCTCTACCTCGTGCCACTGGGGAAGGTGGCCCAGGAGCGGGTGTTGGAGATCGCACGCGCATGGGTGCGCGAGGGTGTGCCGGTGGAAGTCGAGGTCTCGGGGCGCTCCCTCAAGGCGGCCCTCAAGCGCGCCGACCGTGAGGGTTTCCGGGTCGTGGCGATGCTGGGCGAAGACGAGTTGCGTGACGGATCGGTGTCGGTGCGGGACCTGGCTGCCGGCAGCCAGACCGCGCTCGCGGTCGCTACGCTCCCGCAGTGGTGGCACGAGCTCGTCGACCGGCCACCGGCTGACCGCTAGCTGCGAAAAGAAGCTCGCTGTACAACGAGGGGGATGATCGTGCGACGTGGACGAGTGCTGCCGTGTGCCGTGGCGGCGGTGTGGGCGACGGGGGCGTGGGCGGCGAAGCCGGTCCCGTTGGAGGTGGCCGTCACGACGGTATCCGCCGCGGGGGCCTACCTGACCGTGGAGAGGCTCGCCGGGGCCGAGTTCGCGGGCCGACTCACGGGAACGCCTGGCTACATGGGGGCGGCCAGGTGGATGGCGGGCGAGCTCAGGGTGGCTGGACTTGCGGCCCCGGCTGGACACCCGGATTACCTTCAGCGGTTCCCGGTCACCGTGACCGGGGTCGAAAGCGCCACGATGGAGCTGCTCCCAGCCGACGAAAAAGGTGAGACGAGGCGCCTCGAGTACTTCAGGGATTTCCTGCCGCTCCTCTACTCGGGCTCCGGCGACGTCACCGCCGGGGTGGTCTTTGTCGGGTTCGGGATCACCGCGCCCGGGATGGGGCGTGACGACTACGCGGGGATCGATGTCGCAGGCAAGGTGGTGATGGCGGTCCGTGGGGCGCCGAAGGACGGCCGCGACTGGCTCGCGTACGACTCGCACCGCGCGCGCACCGCCAACGCGAGGGCACACGGCGCCGCCGGCTACCTTTTCGCGGAGTCCGCGGGGGCCAACCCGAACGGCGCCCCGATCGTCGACCTGCCGATGGCCGACGTCAGCGAAGAGATTGGCAACGCCATCCTGGCCCCCTCGAAGCTCACGCTCGAGGAGCTGCACGCGGTGCTGGAGAAGGGCGGCGTCGCGAGCTTCTTGACCGGCCGCAAGGTCCACCTCGCGGTGAAGGCGAGGCCTTGGTACGAGGGCGAGGGCGCCAACGTCGTGGCGGTGTTGCGCGGCAGTGACCCGGGGCTCGCGGGTGAGTTCGTGGTGGTGGGCGCGCACCTTGACCACTGCGGGGACTGGCCGGCGTTGCTGCCGGGGGCCGACGACAACGCCTCCGGCTCCGCCACCGTCCTCGAGATCGCCCGGGCGGCCGCACGCCTCCGGCCGCGCCCCGCGCGCTCGCTGGTTTTCGTGCTGTTCGCCGGCGAGGAGGAGGGACTGCTCGGGTCGAAGTTCTTCGTCGAGCACGTACCGCAGGGGCTGACGCGCGGCGCGGCGGTCTTCAACCTCGACATGGAGGGTGTGGGACGGGGCGCCTGGGTCGCCGGCGGCAAGAACTTCCCCGAGCTCTTCGCGCTTCTGGAGAGGGCTCGCGACCGGCTCGAGCCGGGGCTCAAGCTAATCGCCGGCCGGTCCGAGGGCGAGGCGCGCTCCGACCACGGCCCGTTCCAGGCAGCGGGGATCCCGGCGGTGAGCCTGTTCGGGGCGAGCGAGTCCCACCATGGCACCCACACGCCGGAGGACTCAATCTGGTTCATCGCGCCCGCTAACATGCAGGCAATCGGTCGGATCGTGCTCGACGCCGCGGTCCGGGCGGCCGACCAGAGATAGGTGTGAGGTGCGGAGGGGCTTTCGATGAAGAAACGGGTGTTCAGCCAACTCCCCGGAACGCTGTATTCGGCGGTCGTGATGGAGCTTTTCGAGCGGCTCGCGTACTACGGCATGGTGCTGGTGCTGGGCCTCTACCTGGTCGAGCACATTGGGATTCGCCCCGACGTCTACGGGGTCGTGTACGGGGTCTCGACCGCCGCCCTCTATTTCCTGCCGCTGATCGCCGGGGCGCTTGCCGACCGCTTCGGATACAAGCCCGCCCTCGTCGTGGCGTTCGCCACGCTCGCCGGCGGCTACTTCCTGCTCGGCTCGGCGCGCAGCTTCCCCCTCATCTGCGTCGCGCTGGGTCTGATCGCGGTGGGCGGCTCGATCGTCAAGCCGACGGTCTCCGGCACCGTCACCCGCACGACCGAGGAGGGCGGCAACCGTCCGGTTGGTTTCGGCCTCTACTACATGATGGTCAACGCGGGAGCGCTGATCGGCCCGGTGATCGCTGCGCAGGTCCGCAACCGGACAGAGTTCCGCTACGTGTTCTGGGTGTCGGCGGCCGCCTGTGCCCTCATGTTTGTCCAGGCGCTCGTCATGTTCCGGGAACCCGTGACGCCGGAAGAGCGTCGGGCCGGAAAGAGCATCGGCCAAGTCCTGCGCGACATGCTGCTCGTCCTGGGCAACTGGCGATTCGTCCTGCTGCTCGTCATCTTCTCGGGCTTCTGGGGGATGATCCAGATGCTCTACTCCTTCATGCCGCTGTACGTTCAGAGCTTCACAGACCTGCTGGCGGTCGAGGCGGCGATCGACCGGGTCGTTCCGCTCACGCGCTGGGTGGGCCACTGGCTCAACCCCGAGGTCTTCATTTCCCTCGATGCGCTGCTGATCGTTCTCTTTCAAGCCCCGATCTCCGCGGCGACCCGCCGGTGGCGCACCCTCACCGCAATGCTGGTCGGGAGCACAGTGGGCACGCTCGCCTGGATCGCGCCCGCCCTGTCTCCGAGTGCCGGTGTCGTGGCGCTGGGCATCGTCATCTGGTCGGTCGGGGAGATGATCTGCTCCGCGCGTTTCTTCCAGTACTGCGGTACCGTTGCCCCGCCGGATCAGGTCGCGGTGTACCTCGGGTACTCGTTTTTATCGCTCTTCCTGGCCAACCTGTACGCGCCGCCGTGGGCCGGCCTGCTCTACCAGCACTTCGTGACCGACCGGATGGCCGCGCACCTGCCGCCACAGTTCGTTCCGTTTTTCGGCGGCGTGATGCTGATGGGCGCGCTGGCGGTCCTGGGGCTGGCGCTCTACGGGAGGCTCGTGTCACCCGCGCGGGGCAGGTAGCGAATCCCGGGTGCGCCGCGACGGTCAGATGCTCATGCCCACCGGCAGTTGCGGTGGCGGGAGCGAAGGAGCCATCCCCTGGCGGTAGGCCGTGGCGAAGACGTGAACACCCACGCAGTGCGCGGCGAAGCGCGTGGCGAAGATCCCGACGCAGCAGATGAGCAGGCCAAGCTGGGCGAGAATCTCGGCGCCGATCGCGACCAGGATCGCGAGCGCGTAGGGCCCAAACGCCCGTCCCACAGTCCCGACCACCCGGTCGAAGGCGAACGCTGCGAGAACCTCGTTTTCGGCGATCGTCGCGAGCAGGCCTGCGGGCAGGTAGAAGAGGGTGACCAGCAGAGCGGGCACGCCCACAACCACGACCGGCAGCCAGGCCAGGTGCGGGGAAGTGAGCGCCATGAACAGGAGAGTGAGGGCAGCGGTGACGCCGATCGCAGGGAGGAAGAGGATCACCGACACCAGCCAGAGCTTGAGCCCCTCGACGACGTCCTCGGCCGGCCGGTCCCAGGCCGGCAGTCCGTCTGCAGTGCCGTCCAGCACACCCTTGGCGGTGCGACGGAGATAGCCAAGCACCAGAAACCGGCAGAGAAGCCCCACCAGCACCACGATCGGCAGCAGGGCGAGGAGGTGAAAGGCGAAATGGTGACGCGCCCTCGCCAAGCTCAGGATCAGGGGCAGCGCGAACAGTACGGGGACGGTCTCGAGAGCGGCCCCGATGAGAACGCGACCGAGCCAGGCCGGGTGGCGGAAGGGAAAGGAAAGACTGCGGCCGAGGTCGGTCACACCGGAGGGTACGCACGGGGGGCGGCCGAGGTTTCCTGCTAGCATCCCCGTCACACGACGCCCGGTGGTCCTTGGGCGCCCCGGAACTGGCGTCGCCGAGGAGGGAAGACGATGACCGGCCGAACCCTGAAACTGCTCCCGTGGATTGCCTTGCCGGTCGCCCTGGCGGCCGGCCTCCTGCACGCCCCGGCGCTGGTGCGGTTCGCGCTGGCCGGCCTCGCGCTGCTCCCCGCGGCGGCGCTGCTCGGGGAGGCCACAGGCCAGCTCTCGGCCAGGCTGGGGCCTGCCGCCGCCGGCATCGTGAACGCCACCTGCGGCAACGCCGCCGAACTGATCATCGCCATCCTCGCGCTCCGTCGCGGACTGGTGGAGGTGGTCCAGGCCTCGATCTCCGGCTCCATCATCGGCAACCTCCTGCTGGTCCTGGGGGGCGCGGCGTTCGTGGGTGGGATGCGGTTCAAGGTGCAGAAGTTCTCGGCCCTGGCGGCGGAGAGCCAGCTCGGCTCGCTGGCCCTGGCGGTGTTCGCGCTCCTCTTCCCGGCGGTCTTCTTCCACCTGGCCACCCTCTCGCACAGGGAAGCCCTGGCGCGGCCGCTCTCGGTGGCTGTCGCGCTGGTCCTCTTGTTGGTCTACGTGGCGGCCCTCGTGTTTTCGCTGAGGACCCACCGTCACCTCCTCGGCGGCGGCCACGAAGACGAGCCCGCGAGGTGGAGCACCCGGCGTGCGCTCACGAGCCTGGTGGGCGCAGGCGCCGTGACCGCTCTGCTCTCGGAGGTCCTTGTCGGGAGCGTTGAGGAGGTCGGACAGACGCTGGGTCTCGGCCCGGTGTTCATGGGGGTGGTCGTGGTCGCGGTGCTGGGGAACGCCGCCGAGCATGCAGCGGCGGTGGTGCTGGCCTGGAAGAACCACATGGAAGCGGCGATCTCGGTGTGCCTCGCGTCGTCACTGCAGGTCGCCCTGTTCGTGACGCCGGTCCTGGTGCTCCTCTCGATTCCCCTCGGGCACCCCATGACCCTTGTGTTCTCGCTGGTCGAGGTGGTTGCGGTCGCGGCCGCGGTCGGGCTTGCCGGGCTTGTGACGCTCAACGGCGAGACCAACTGGCTGGAGGGGGTGCAACTCCTGGCGCTCTATGTGATCCTCGCCCTCTGCCTGGCGCTGCTGCCCGCGCGCGAGGCGCTGCTACCCCTGTGAGCGGTGGCCCCGGCGCCGAACCGCTGCGCCGCCTGGTGTCGGGCGGGCAGACCGGGGTGGACAGGGCAGCGCTCGACGTCGCCCTTGCGATGGGTGTGCCCTGCGGGGGGTGGTGCCCGCGCGGGCGCCGCGCCGAGGACGGCCCTATCCCGGAGATCTACCCGCTGCGAGAGACCCCGTCCGCGTCGTACCCCGAGCGCACGGCCTGGAATGTCCGCGACTCCGACGGCACCCTCGTTCTTGCCAGAGGCCGGCCGAGAGGCGGCTCGGCGCTCACCGTGGCGCTTGCCCGTCGCGCGGCAAAGCCCGTGCTGGTCGTGGACCTGGAGCGCAATGCAGACCTCGCCCGGATCCGGGCGTTCCTGGCCGAGCACGACATCCATGACCTCAACGTGGCCGGGCCTCGGGAGAGCGAGGCGCCCGGCATCCACGACCAGGCCGCGCCGCTGCTACGCGCTCTGCTCTCCGCAACTCCGGGCGATGAACCGGCGCCAGGCTAGTCTGGCGCGGGCTCCCCGGTGATCAGGCGGACGGCCCGCTGGTACGTGACGTAGGCCCACGCCCACTCGAAGAGCACGAGGAAGCGGTTGCGGAAGCCGATCAGCCAGAAGATGTGGATGAAGATCCATGCGAGCCAGGCCGGGTATCCCGAGAAACTGAGCTTTCCGAGGTCGGCCACCGCCGCCGCCCTTCCGATCGTGGCGAGCATTCCGCGGTCCTTGTAACGGAACGGTTCGGGCGGCTCGCCCCGCAGAGCGTGCACGACGTTGCGCGCCACGTGTCGCCCCTGCTGGATCGCCACCGGCGCGAGGCCGGGGAGCTGTTTGCCGTTCTTGTCAAAAGCTGCCGCCAGGTCTCCGACGACGAACGCCTCCGGGTGTCCCGGAATCGTGAGGTCCGGCCGCACCACGACGCGTCCGGCGCGGTCCAGTTGCACCCCCAGCGTGCGGGCGAGCGGCGAGGCCGCGACGCCTGCCGCCCAGAAGACGCTCGAGGCTTTAACCTCGCGTGTTCCGGCCCAAACGCGGCCCCGCTCGATCGAGGTCACAGGCGTACTCGTCCAGACCTCAACTCCAAGCCTTGCGAGCGATTTCTCGGCCTTGGCGGACAGATCTTGCGGGAAGGCCGGGAGGACCCGCGGGCCGGCCTCGATGAGGAGCACGTGCGCCTGGCACGGATCGATGCTGCGGAAGTCCCGCCCCATCGCCTGGCACGCGATCTCGGCGATCGCGCCGGCGAGCTCGACGCCGGTCGGGCCGCCGCCCACGACCACGAAGGTCATCAATTCGCGTCGTCGTTCATCGTCGGGCTCACGTTCGGCGCGCTCGAACGCGGACATGATGCGACGGCGGATCTCGAACGCGTCGTCCAGCGACTTCAGGCCCGGGGCCGCACCCTCCCACTCGTCGTGTCCGAAGTACGAGTGCCTCGCACCGGCGGCGAGGATCAGGTAGTCATAGGCAAGCTCGCCGTCGGAGAGAACGACTCGGCGCCCGGCGAGGTCCACCCTGACCACCTCCGCCATCCACACGCGCGTGTTCGCCTGGTGCGCAAGCACGCTTCGGATCGGGTAGGCGATGTCCCCAGGTGAAAGGGCGGCGGTCGCCACTTGGTAGAGCAGCGGCTGGAAGACGTGGTGGTTGCGGCGGTCCACCACCGTGATCTGCAGGGGGACGTTCTTGAGGGTACGCGCCGCGTACAGCCCGGCGAAGCCCCCGCCCACGATCACGAGGTGCGGCCTGCCGTCCCGCCACGGGTCGGCTGCCTGCTCTCCCGGGACCGTCGGTGAGGCGTCGGGCCGGCGCTCAGCCTGGGTTTCGCTCTCCATAAGGAAACAATCCCGCACTCACCTCAGCGGCGACAAGGCGGAACGTTTCCTGGATATTCCTTGGCGCTTGTTCAATCTGAAACCGAAGCGGGGCTACCCAACATTGAGCTTCACCTCGTCGATGATGCCGACCACCACCGAGCGCACCGGGGCGTCGGTGGAGGCGAACACCTGGCGCGCGCCGTTCCCCTCGTCCAGCACGAGGACTCGCTCGCCGAATCCGGCGTCCACGACGTCCACCGCGATCACGTAATCGCCGGTCGGCTTGCCCGAAGGGTCGGTCTTCTCCACC
>DATKMD010000223.1:0-16919 GCA_035542075.1 Thermoanaerobaculaceae bacterium | reverse complement strand
AGGGCTTCTGCCGCGCGCCGGCCGGATCGCTCAGCACCTCCGCGACGTGCCGCTCGATCTCCCCCTGCTCCCAGAGGTTGCTGCGCCGCCAGGCCGCTCTGAGGTCGACGTCCGGAAGTATCGCTTGCAGCTTCACGAGCGCCGCGCGCTCGGTGGACGGGTCCGCAATCGCCTCCTCGAGGAGCGCCAGGAGCATCCCCTCGCACGCGAGGCCCATCTGCAGCTCGACGCCCGGGGCTTCGCGCTCGAGAGCGGTCGCCATCGTCGCCATCGCTGCGGCGTCCGAAAGCACGCGGCGAGGCTCGCGGTCCACCAGTGCGATGCGCGCGTCCCCGAGCAGCAGCCTCTGTGCAGTGAGGAGGTTGAGCAGGGGCGGCGTCGTGAGCTCTCGGGTCTTCTCGTCCCAGGCCAACGGCCCGAAGTCCGACTCCGTCATCCTCCCGGCACTGCGCAGCAGCTCCAGCGCAGCGCCGTTTGCCGCCAGGATCCGGCGGAGCTCCGCCCGGTTCCGCTCGCTCCACCGGCCGACCGGCTCGAACGCCAGCTCGCCGACCAGCGGCCTGTCGTCGCCGGGCAGGATCATCGCCTCCGCACCGTTCCGCAGGAAGATCGAAGCGTTCTCCTCCTCCGCGACCTTTACGCCGATCGGTGCACTGCGTTCTTGTGGTCCGACGCGCTTGGCAAACTCGCGCTCAGCAGCGGCGAGCCTGCTCTTGCCGTACGCGCGGACGCCGAGCAGCGCCGCGAGCGCCACCACCAGCGCTCCCGCAACCAGCCTCACCCCCCAGCGCACCACCGGAGACGTGGGCATCACACCCTCCACAGGAACAACGTCGATTATTCCACCACGCGCAGGCCCCAGTTGCCGACTGCTTACCGTGGTTCGAGACCGGCGAGGCGCTCGAGGTCGAGGACCTGCTCAAGCTCGTCGTCCGGCAGGATGCCGAGGCGGCGGGCCGCCTCCGCCACGCTTGTCCCTGTCTTCTCCGCGGCCTTAGCGACCTCGGCGGCCCGCTCGTAGCCGATGCGGGCCGCCAGCGCCGTTGCCAGGGCCGGGCTTGCCGCCGCGAGCGAGCGCGCACGCTCGACGTTGACGCGCAGACCGGACAGGCAGCGCGCCGCGAGCACGTCGCAGGCCGAGGCCAGCAGGCGCGCCATCGTGTCGAGGTTCCAGGCGAGGAGCGGGTTGGCGTGCGAGAGGTCGAGCTGGTGCAGGACCGCGCTCGCGCGGCACGCTGCGGCGAGTCCCTCGACCTCGAGCGCCACCTGGAAGACCGCCTCCGGGATCACCGGGTTGACCTTCCCGGGCATGATCGATGAGCCGGGCTGCACCGCCGGAAGCTCGAGCTCCCCGAGTCCCCCGAACGGACCCGAGCCCCGGAGGCGGAGATCCCCGGCGACAGCGAGAAGCACACGCCCGATGCCCGCGAGGGCGTCCGCA
Source organism: Thermoanaerobaculaceae bacterium (assembly GCA_035542075.1). Taxonomy (GTDB): domain Bacteria; phylum Acidobacteriota; class Thermoanaerobaculia; order Thermoanaerobaculales; family Thermoanaerobaculaceae; genus RBG-13-68-16. Next base: position 15,478 of record DATKMD010000223.1, on the reverse strand, counting down.
AACGCGATCGGGGGATCCTGAGCGGCGATCCCGGCGGCGGGGTTGGCCTCGAGCGTCAGGGCAAGGCCGGTCGCGGCCGCGAGGAGCTCGGTGGCGCGCCTGGTGGCGCGGGGGTCGGCGCCGATGCCTGTGCCGACGGCGGTCCCGCCCAGCGGCAACGGGAGCAGTCCCTCGACCGCGGAGTCACCCTGCGCCAGCACCGCGTCCAGCCGGTCGGCCCAGGCCCCGAAGACTCGCCCGTAGGTCGTGGGCACCGCGTCCATCAGGTGGGTGCGCGCGAGGGTGACCGTTCTGCGGTGCTCGCCCGCGAGCCGGCGGAAACTGGCAACCGCCTCGCCCACCGCTGGTCTCACGACGTCCCGCCACGAGAGCGCGGCCGCGATGCGCAGCGCTGCCGGTACCGCGTCGTTGGAGGACTGGCCGAGGTTGACGTGGTCGTTCGGGTGCACCGGGCGGTGACCGGCAGGGTCGCCGCCGAGGGCGCGGTTGGCGAGGTGCGCGACCACCTCGTTCACGTTCATGTTGGTGGAGGTCCCGGAGCCGGTCTGGAACACGTCCAGTGGGAAGTGCTCGAGGTGCGAGCCGGAGGCCACCTCGTCGGCGGCGGCCGCGATCGCACCCGCGATGTCGCTTCCGAGCAGGCCGCGCTCGCCGTTGGCGCGCGCGAACGCCGCCTTGATCCGGGCCAGGGCCGAGAGGAACCCGGCTGGGAGGGTCCAGCCGCTGATCGGAAAGTTCTCCACTGCACGCGCCGTTTGCGCGCCGTAGAGCGCCCCCTCGGGGACTTCCATCGCGCCTAGCGTGTCCTTCTCAAGGCGGGTTTTGCCGGACGAGCGCTTTGCCATGACGGCGGCCTCCCTTTGCTGCAACGCGCGAGGAGCATAGCGCCCTTCCCCGCGTCACGGTCACACGGGCGCGTGAGACGCCTAGCCGCCGTCGGCGATCTTCCGCCCTCTGGGAGGAAACAGCAGGGAGCCCGCCGTCGCCGCCGCAAGGATCGCGGCCACGCCCGCCAGGGAGGCCCCGGTGGGAATCTCCACCACCTCCGAGAGCAGCATCTTGACTCCCACCAGGACGAGGATGATCGCCAGCGCCGGGCGGAGCAGGCGCAGGGAGCGCAGCGCACCCGCCAGCACGAAGTAGAGCGCCCGGAGGCCCAGCACCGCGAATATGTTCGAGGTGTAGACGACGAACACGTCGCGGCTCACCGCCAGAACCGCCGGCACGGAGTCCACCGCGAACATCACATCGGTGCTCTCGATCGCCAACAACACCAGCAATAACGGGGTAAAGCGCAGACCGCTCTCCGTCTTCACTGCAAACCGCTCGCCGTGAAAGCTCTTCACCATCGGCAGAACCCGGCTCGCCCAGCGCACGATCAGGTTGCGTTCGGGGTGCACCTGCTCGGCCTCGCCGAGGCCCAGCTTTGCCCCGGTCGCGACAAGCAGTACGCCGAGGATGTAGATCACCCAGTGGAAGCGGTTGATGAGCGCGACTCCGGCGAATATGAACAGCCCGCGGAAAACGATGGCCCCGACGATCCCCCAGAACAGGACGCGGTGCTGGTGCTCCGCGGCCACACCGAAGTACGTGAACAGCGCCAGGAACACGAAGAGGTTGTCGACTGACAGCGACTCCTCGATGAGGTAGGCCGTGAGGTAAGCGAGCGCTGCATCCTGCCCACGCACCGCCGCCACGAACAGCGAGAAGCCGAGGCCCAGACCGACCCAGACCAGGCTCCAGAGAAGCGCCCTCCGGGTGCTCTCGTGCCTGGAGTGGCGATGGAACACTCCGAGATCGAGCGCCAGGAGCAGCGCGACCACCGCCCCGAAGACCAGCCACGACCATCCGGTCACGGTGAAAGCTCCACAGCGGGAATGCTCATCCGACCGACCTCAGTCGGGCTGGCCCGCAGGGCCAAAGAACACCGCGTCGGCGAGCAGGAGCATGGTCGCACGCGTCAGGCCCCGCGCCGCCGGGTCGTCGGAGAACGCCACGACCTTACCGCGCCCGGTTTCCTGCACCATGAGGTAGGCCTTGCGCGGCAGCTGCTCTCTGGAGGCAGCCAGGACGAAGCCGGCCTGGACGAGGCTGTCCGGCCCGGAGAAGACCCCCACGTTGGTTCCTTTGTCCAGCTTGAGGGGCGCGAAGATTCGTCGCGAGTACACGAGCACATCTACCGCGCCCCCCGGGAACCCGGCGGCAAAGAGACTCTCGGCGTCCAGATTCACCCGCAGGATCGAGCCCGGCACCAGTGGCGGTTCCTCCTCCGCCGGCCTGATTGCGCTCTCGTAGTCGAACGGGCGCCCCGAAGCCGGGGTGGGCTCCGGTTTCGCCTCACCCGTGGCCTTCCCAGCCGGGGGCTCCGCGCCCAAGCGCTTCTCGAGCTTGGAGGCCAACAGCCCGACCTTTTCGTCGGTAAGGAAGCCCGCCCCACCTCCCACGGCCACCAGAACGCCGCCCTCGCTGACCCAGGAGGAGAGGCGCTTGATCCCTGCTTCGCCCAGGACCGCTGCGTACGAGGTTCCTCCCCTTTCCCACGAGTCGGGGAGGATGACCACGTCGAAGTGCGAGAGATCAGCATCGACCAGCGTTGAGGTTCTCACAACGCTCGCCGGGTACCCGAAGTAGGCGTCGAGCGCATACCGGAGATCGCCGGCGCTTGGCGGCGCCGTCGGCATGTCCCACGCGATCGCGATCCGGGGGGCTTTCAGCGCCAGGATGTTGGTCGAGCCGAGATCGATCCCGCGCTCCACGTACCCCGTGTCGGTGCCCACGAAGCTCGCCCCGGTCGCCCGTGCCACCTCAGCCAGGCGCTCTCGCAGCCCCTCACCGTTGCCCGCCCGGCGGATGACCACAGTTCCGCGTTCGAACTGCCGCCCCTGCAACGTGAAGGGCTTGGCAGCGACCGAGGCCCTGACGCCGGTCCGGAGCAGGCGTGCGAGCGCTTTCGCCGATGCACCTCCCTCCCATGGCAGGAGGAAGGCGACCCTGCCGTCCCCGGAAACCGTTCCGGGGAGAACGGTGCCGGGCTTGATCGCTTCGAGGTCGAGGCCGTGCGGCAGAGACTGTAGCGGCTTGGCGGGCGTGGCCCAGAGCAGAGGCAGCGACCACGCCGTCAAGTCGTAGACCTCGTCCGGCATGCGCTTGCGGTCGCGCCGCTCCTGCTCCTTCTCGAACGCTTCACCCATCGAGGCTCCGCGCTCCAGCAACGCGTGCGCGAGACGCCCCAGCGGCTGATCGAGCGGCACGACGTAGCTGCCGGTCGAGATCCCCTCCTTGCCCTCGGTCACGCGGAACACCTCGATTCCCTGTCGGGCGAGCTGCTCCGCCAGTTCCGCGGATCGAACCGCCCCGCCGCCTGCCGGGAGCACGTAGGCGCGCACGGTCCCGCGCTGCCCCTCGGTGACCGCCCCCTGTCGGTAGCTGTACCACGCGTGCAGAAAGCGCAACCGGTGCGCGGCAACTGTCACGCACGTGGTGTACGAGGCCAAGAGGTGGTGCTGAACCGTCTCCGCGTACGTCAGCAGGGTGCCATCGGCAAGGGCCCACACCAGGCCGCGGCTCGACGCCTCCTCGAAGGTCATCCCTACCGCACCGGTCAGCGCCGGCCAGGATTCCCCATAGCCTGGGTAGAACTCGTCGAAGATCTCGCGGGTCCAGTAGCGCAAGCCATTTGCGTCAAACGCCGCTGCGTTGGCCCGCCCAAGCAGCTCGAGCAGCTCCCTCTCCTCGCCGGCGAGCAGGGGGTGCCGGGGCTCGGCGGGCGGGGCGAAGAAGTAGCCCTCCTCCGCGTCCATCTCGTGCAAATCCGCGACCACCGTCGGGTGGTAGCGCAGCATCGCCTCCACGCGACCGAGGGTCTCGGGATGCGTGAGCACGAACCAGTCGCGGTTGAGGTCGAACATCTCGTGCGACCAGCGACCTCCAGGCCAGCCCTGGACGTGCTCAGCGCTCGCCGGCTCCGGGTCGGGGCGCGCCCCGCGAGCTCGCCGGGTCGAGCCGACGAAGCGCGCGCGACCGTCCGGATTCTCCATCGGATCCACGACAACGATGGCTGAGCCGAGGATCGCGTCGATCTCGGGGCTGCTACCCGCCGCCAGGTGATAGGCGAGCGCCAGCCCGGCGTCGCCGCCCGACGCCTCGTCACCGTGCACCGAGCACTGGATCCACACGACCGACGGCAAGGTCCGTATCAACTCCTCGGCCTGCGACGCCGAGACGGAGCGCGGGTCACCCAGCCGGGCCAGGCTGGCCTGGATCTCGTCCCAACGCGCGATGTTGGCCGGGGAACCGACGACGAGCAGGATCAGCGGGCGCCCCTCGAGCGAGCGGGCGTACTGCAGGAGGCGCACGCGGGTCGGCGCCGCCTTGGCGAGGGCGTCGGCGTACGCAAGGATCTGTTCAGGGTCGGTGATCTCTTTCCCCCAACCGAAGCCCACGACCTTCTCCAGCGTCGGAACGCTCGGATCGTAGGTCGCCGCTGGCAGGATCCCGAAGAAATCCGAAGCGCCAGCCGCCACCGCGAACGCCGTTGCGACCACGACCGCGATCGCCACCCTCCTGGCTCCCATCGAGCACCCCCGAAGCTGCACGGCCGTCATTGTACGGCTTACGAGACTCATCCGTCCGCACCGGCGCGGAGACGACGGACCCCGCACCGAAGCGCGGGGTCCCTCTTTCGTCTTCGAGACATGCGACTGCTTACGGTTTCTTCTTGTTCTCGCCACCCATCATCTTAAGCAACGGATTAGAGCCCCCGCCACCCTTGCCCTCGCTGAGGTTCGTCATCGAGGTCTCCTTGTAACCGGCAGGGACCTCGAAGGTGGAGTCGGGCACCGAGACCATCTGAAGCTCCGTCACCTCCATGGTCACCGTGCTGCTCTCGACCTTGCCCTTCTCGTCGGTGTTGGTGGTCACGATCTTGCGCTTGAGCGGGAACCCCTGGACCTTGCCCATTTCGCTCGCGATCAGCGCATCCAGCTGCTCGTTGCCGGTCTTGGGAGGGGTCTTGCGCAGCCAGATACCCAGCGCGGCGTCGATCAGCTTGGGGGCGGCCCAGATCTCTTCCTCTTTCAGAACCTTGGCTGTCTTCTTCATCATCATGAAGCTCATCGACATCGTGTACGTCGTGCGGAAGCGGTAGTGAACCGTTGGCAGCCCGACGATCACCCCGTCCGGCTCCTCACCGAGCGCCTCGACCTTGGGATCCGTGAACTTCATATTCATCATCTTCATGGCGCCGCCGGCCATGCCCATCAGTGAATCGAGGTCCCACTTCATGTAGGTCTCGTCCTTGGGGTTCACCAGGTACATCGTCTTGCCGCCGTCCTTGGTGATGATGTAGGTGCCCTTGGCCATCACGGGGTTCGAGCTCTCCTCGAACACGGTCTTGCCCTTGTCACCGCTCACCCAGGTCTTGGCCGTGGAGTCCTGCATCTCGGCCCCTTTGCCGCCTTCGGCCGTTGTCTTGGCGACCAGGACTACACCCGCGAACGCCTGCGCCGCAAATACGACGAGGACGACCACCAGAAGCACACTGAGTTTCTTCATCCTATCTCCCTTCATGTGATTGGAATTATTCGTGCTGCTGAGCCGCGTCACACGTTGACGACCTGTTGGATCTCGGGCACCCGCTGCCGGAGCCTCTCCTCGACGAACCCTACCAGCGTCATCATCGCCATCGGACATCCGCCGCAAGCCCCCAGCAGCCGGACCTGGACAACCCCCCCGTCGATGCCGACCAACTCCACGTCGCCACCGTCCATGCGGAGGGCCGGTCGCACCTCCTCGAGAGCGTCTTCGACCTGTTGCCGGATCACCTCAGCCTGCGTCGCCGTCATCCATTCCTCCCGAACCCAAACCATTCTGACACGTTTTGCAACACGCGCCCTCCCGCGGCTCTTCCCATCGCAAGCAGGGCACGGCTTTGCTAGTGTAGCCTGGGTGGCGGCATCGGGGCGTGAACCGGGAGGCCTCGCCATGCGTTGGACAGTGTGATGAGGGATGAGGCGCTCGAAGCGGTCGTCGAGCGGTGCCGCACCGGCGACGAGCGCGCCTGGGAGGAGCTTGTGGACGCCACGGCCGACGACATCTTCCGGATGGCGGTGAGCTTCACACGCCATCGCGGGGAGGCCGAGGAGCTCACCCAGGAGGTCTTCCTCAAGCTGTGGCAGAACCTCCCCCGCTACGCCGCGGAATCCTCCTTCCGGGCGTGGACCTACCGCGTGGCTCGCAACCTCTTCGTGGACGCCTACCGGCGGTCCCGCGAGCAGCGCCGGGCTACCTGGGTTGACCCCGAGTTCCTGGAAATGATTCCCGGTGGTGAGGATCCGCATACCCGTGCCGTACGGCACCAGCGCCTCGAAATGGCCAAGACTGCGCTGGAGCGCCTCCCGGAGGAGCTTGCCCAGCTCATCATGCTGCGCGACTTCGCCGACTGGAGCTACGAGGAGCTGGCGGAAGAGATGGGCATCCCGGTCGGGACCGTCAAGTCGCGCCTCAACCGGGCGCGCCGCGAGCTCGCGGCAGCGGTCGCGCTTCAGCTGACCCCGAGAGCCCGTGTCGTCTCATCCGGAGCCGAGTCATGAAACCCTGCGACGTAGTCCTCGACCGGCTCGACGAGGCGATTGCGGGGACGCTGCCGGAGGAGCTTGCCAGGCACGTCGCCGAGTGCGCGGACTGCCGGCTCGCAGTCGAACGGACGCGCGGGTTGGCCGAGGGCGAGCAGGTGCTGCAGTCGGTTCACGCGCCCGAGGCGCTCAAGGACCGGCTCAAGGCCCTGGCCCGGCTCGCGCCGGCCTGCGAGCAGGCCATCGAGTGGCTCGGGGCGGCACTCGACGGCGAGCTGCCCGCCGACGATCGCGCCGGACTGATGGCGCACATGCACTCGTGCGCCTGCTGCCAGGCGGTATTCGAGGCCTTCGCAACCCTGCGCGACGTCGGCGCTGGGACCGCGGCGCCCTCGCGGCTGCGAGCCGCAGCGCGGTTGCACCCGCGCCACCGTCTGGAAATGCGGCAACGACGGGGTCGCTTCTTCGACCTGCGCCTGGCGACCGCAGCCGTGTACCTCCTGGCTGCGCTCACGGTGATGATGCTCTCCAACCCTTCGACCGTCGCCAGGGCGAGCACCGACGGGATGGACCGGGCCGCGACGTACGCCACCGCGGCCGTCGAGAATCGAATTTCCAGCTACTCCAGGCGCCTCGCGGAGGGTGCCACCGCTGTGCAGGGCTGGCTGCGCGATCGTGCTGTGGAGTCCTGGCAGAGCGCGCGGTCCTTGTTCGGCGGCAAGAGCGCGAACCCGAACGGGAAGAAAACCGTTGAAAAGGACGGAGGAGAGAAATGAGCTCACAAGAGACCTACCAGCAGCCAACACCCGAGGCCCCATTGCCAGCGATGCCGCCAGCTGCGCCCGCACCGGCGCCGCTACCGGCACCCACGAGGCGCGCGCCCGGGCTCGCCCTCGTTCTCTCGTTCTTCCCGGGCCTAGGCCACCTCTACCTCGGCCTGTACCAGCGCGCCTTCGGCATCTTTCTCGCCTTCGCGCTCTCGATCTGGCTCGCGGAGCATGCGGACCTCGGGATCGTGGTCGCGTTCGTCTGGTTCTTCGCCGTCATCGACGCCTACCGCCAGGCCCAGATGCTCAACATGGGGCTGACCACCGAGCCGCTGATGGCACCCGAGCAGAGGGCGAAGGCCGCGCGCCGGGGCACCCTGGGGTTCGGCGCCTTCCTCCTCGTCGTGGGTCTGGTCCTGCTCTACAACCAGTTCTACCCGATCGATTTCTCCTTCCTGCAGGACTGGTGGCCGCTGATCCTGGTGGCCGCAGGGATCTGGATGGTCGTGGCCCACTTCAGGGAGAAGGCAAAGCTCGCAGCGAAGGCCGAAGAGCCTGGGCCGAGCCCGGAAATCTGAGCCTCAAGACGACGCACACCCAATCCCACGGAGTCAGGCCCCGCCGCGCTGCGGCGGGGTCTTTCCTTCTCCCTTTCCCTACTGGCACTTGACAGCCACCGCCACGATTACCAAGAATGCGCCATTCTCCGCAGGCGCGGGGGGAGGGATTTCAATGACACCGACGACGCTGCTGGCGATCGTACTGGGGGTCAGCGCGGCCAGTCTGGCCGTTGCGTGGGCGCTCGCCCGTTGGGTTTTGCGCAAGGACGACGGCACGCCCGAGATGCGCGCGATCTCCGACCCCATCCGCGAGGGTGCGAAAGGGTTCCTGCACACCCAGTACGGCACGATCGCCAAGCTTGCGGGCTTCGTCACCGTTCTGCTCTTCGTGCTCTACGCTTTCGTTCGGAAGGTTTCCCCGAACGATCCGGTGGGGACCGTAACGCTGGCGCTGTTCACCGCCGCGGCTTTCGTCCTGGGCGCGCTGTGCTCCGGCCTCGCCGGCTACACCGGAATGTGGGTGTCGGTGCGCTCGAACATCAGGGCGGCGAGTGCGGCCCGCCGCTCGGGCAACGAGGCGATCCAGGTGGCGTTACGGGGAGGCGCGGTGTCGGGCCTGATGGTGGTGGCACTCTCTCTCCTCGGCGTCGGCGGCCTGTACGCGCTCCTGTACGCGGTCTATCCGGAGAGCTTCATCGGCAAGATCCCCCTCATGATCGTGGGCTACGGCTTTGGGGCCAGCTTCGTCGCGCTGTTCGCCCAGCTCGGCGGCGGCATCTACACAAAGGCCGCCGACGTGGGCGCTGACCTGGTCGGCAAGGTGGAGGCCGGGATCCCCGAGGACGACCCGAGAAACCCCGCGGTGATCGCGGATCTCGTCGGCGACAACGTGGGCGACTGCGCGGGGCGCGGAGCCGACCTGTTCGAGTCCACCGCCGCCGAGAACATCGGCGCGATGATCCTCGGCGCCACCCTCGCGTTCGGTGCGAAGCAGAGCGATGGTGCGCCGGCGATCGTCGCGCCCATCGCGTTCATCCTGTTCCCCCTCGTGGCACGCGCCTTCGGCCTCGTCGCCAGCATCGTCGGAATTCTGAAGGTGAAGGCGGCAAGCGAGGAAGAGGACCCGATGAAGAGCCTGAACCGCGGATTTGCATGGACCGTGGCGCTTGCCCTCATCGGTTTCTTAGTGGCCACCCGCTGGCTGCTGTACACGCCAGCCGCCCCGCAGGCGTGGTGGCACTTCGCACTCTGTGGCGTCGTCGGCATCATGACCTCGTGGGCGTTCGTGTGGATCACCCAGTACTACACCGAGTACCGCTACCGGCCGGTCCAGATGATCGCGAACGCGAGCACAACCGGACACGCAACCAACATCATCGCGGGCGTCTCGGTGGGGCTCGAGTCCACGGCTCTGCCGACGCTCGTGATCTCCACCGCGATCATCGCCGCCTACAAGCTGGGCACGACCTCGGGCCTCGTGAACGCGGGGGGCCAGCCGATCGCCGGGCTGTTCGGCACCGCCGTAGCGACGATGGGCATGCTCGCCACCGCCGCATTCATCCTGGCCATGGACACGTTCGGCCCGATCGCAGACAACGCGGGAGGCATCGCCGAGATGAGCGGACAGCCCCCCGAGGTGCGCCACAAGACCGATCGCCTGGATGCCGTGGGCAACACCACCAAAGCGCTCACCAAGGGATACGCGGTGGGCTCCGCGGCACTGGCGGCCTTCCTGCTGTTCTCGGCCTACATGGACGAGGTCGGCGCCTACATGGGCAAGGCGTTCGACTCCGTCAACATCGCAATCCCGGAGGTCTTCGTCGGTGGCCTGCTGGGCGCCATGCTGGTGTTCCTGTTCTCAGCGTGGGCGATCCAGGCGGTGGGCAAGGCCGCCCAGTCTATCATCACCGAGGTGCGCCGGCAGTTCCGCGAACGGCCAGGGATCATGGAAGGCACGGAGAAGCCGGACTACAGCCAGTGCGTGACCATCGTGACGCAGGCCGCGCTCAAGGAGATGGTTCGACCGGGTTTGCTGGTGGTGGGCATGCCGATCGCCGTGGGCGTCCTCTTCCGCTTCCTCGGAAGCTGGTCCGGCAGGCCGCTGCTGGGCGCCGAGACCGTCGCGTCCCTGCTGATGATCGGCACCATCGGCGGCATCCTGATGGGCAACTTCCTCAACAACAGCGGTGGGTCGTGGGACAACGCGAAGAAGTACATCGAGATGGGGAACCTGGGCGGGAAGGGCTCTGCGGCCCACAAGGCCGCAGTTACCGGCGACACCGTCGGTGATCCCTTCAAGGACACCGCCGGTCCCTCGCTGCACGTGCTGGTGAAGCTGCTCTCAACGATTACGCTCGTGCTGGCGCCGCTTTTCCTCGCGTAGAAGACAGGGGACAGGGATCAGGGGTCAGCAAGAGGCATGCTTCTTGGAATATTGCTGAGTCGCCTCTGAGTTCTCTTTGTCCCCTGTCCCCTGTCCCCTGTCCCCTGTCCCCTGGTGTCACACCCACCCGAGGCCGCAGACGCGCCGGCAGTCGGCCATGACCCGGCCGATGACCTTCCCCGCGCGCTCCCGGCCCTGGCGCAATACCTCTCCGACGTAGGCGCGGTCGCGCTCGAGCTCCGCGCGTCGGCGCCGCGCTTCACCGAACGTTTCGAGCACCAGGGCCAGCAGCCGCTTCTTCATCTCGCCGTACCCCGTCCCGCCTTCGGTGAAAAGCCTCTTCGTTTCCGGCCACTGCTGCTCGGGGGTGAACAGCTTCAGCAGGGCGTAGAGCGTGTTGCCGCGGGTCGGCTTGGGGTCGGAGACCGGCGTGGAGTCCGTGACGATCGACATCACCCTCCGCTTGAGCTCGGCCTCGGGGGCAAAGATCTCCAGCGTATTGCCGTACGACTTGGACATCTTCTGGCCGTCGATACCGGGTACGACGGCGACCTCCGGGAGGATCAGCTCCTCCGGGACCTTGAGTACACCCTCGCCGTAGGTCTGGTTGAACGCCGCCGCGATGTCGCGGGTCATCTCCAGGTGCTGCTTCTGGTCCCTGCCCACCGGCACCTTGTCCGCGCGCACGATCAGGATATCGGCAGCCATCAGGACCGGATAGGCGAACAAACCGTGGTTCGGGGTGATCCCCTTCGAGACCTTGTCCTTGTAAGAGTGGCCACGCTGGAGGAGGCCCATCGGCGTGACCGTGGAGAGCATCCACGCGAGCTCGGCCACCTCCGCAACCTCCGACTGGCGATAGAGGACGGAGCGCGCCGGGTCGAGGCCGAGAGCGATGTAGTCGGCCGCCACCTTGAACGAGTTCTCCCGCAACTCGTCGCCGTTCTTGATCGTGGTCATCGCGTGCAGGTCGGCGACGAAGTAGTACCCCTCGTTCGCCGTGTCGTTCTGCAGCGCGACGAACTGGCGGATGGCGCCGAAGTAGTTCCCGATGTGAAGGTTTCCGGTTGGTTGGACGCCCGACAGGATGCGCATGGACTCTCCCGGCGGCGATGATACAGGAGCCGGGCTGAAGGCTTGCTCGCCTCCACCCCGCGCAGGCTTGGAGGCGTGGAGAGACCACACCTGCAGACCTTCAAGCCCTCTGGTCGTTCTAGCGGAGGGCCAGCGTGCGCGAGATGGTGGCTTCGCCGGGGCGCTGGGCGTTCGAGATCAGCGAGCGCCCGCTCTCGGCGACCACCTCGACCGGACGGGGGCGTAAAGCAGGGCGGCCGAACCCCCCGGTCAGGGTGGTCAGGGCCGCGTCGCTCTGGTAGGCCGTGAGGATCGAGCGTACGTACCCCCGCGTCTCCGCGTAGGGGGGTACCCCGCCGTGCCTGTCCACCGCCTCGGGCCCGGCGTTGTAGGCCGCGAGTGCGAGAGCCACGTTGGAGTCAAAGCGCTGCAACAGGTCGCGCAGGTAGCGCACGCCGCCGCGGATGTTCTGGACCGGGTCGAAGGCGTTGTGGACCCCGTACAGCGACGCGGTTCCGGGCATCAGCTGCATCACCCCCCGCGCGCCCTTGGGGCTCAGCGCCCCCGGGTTGTAGCCGGACTCCATGCGGATCACGAGGTCCACCAGGTTGGGGTCGAGGCCGTTGGCACGGGCGGTTTCCTGGACGGTGGGCCAAAGCTGCTCGCGCCGCGTTGTCCACCCTTCCGGGACCGCCCCCGCGTACGACCCCGCGGCCGGCACGGTGAGCACGTGGCGGGTCCCATCGGGCGCCGTGTAGATGACCACACCGCTCGTGCGCTCGGCGGCGAGGCAGACCGCCGCCAGTGCCGCCGCGAGTACCGCGATCACCAGCCTCCTCACCCCAAGAGCTCCTCCACCACCTTGGGCGCCAGTCGCAGCGCCTCGGGCAGCTTTCCGGGGGCCTTCCCGCCCGCCTGAGCGAGGGAGGCCTTCCCGCCGCCCTTTCCGTCCACCACCGGTGCCAGCCTCTTCACGATCTCGCCGGCGGAGATCCGTGGCGTCAGGTCCTCCGTGACCGCGGCGAGCAAGGTGGCGGCGTCCCCGCTCGCCATTCCGAGCACCACGATCCCTGATTTGAGCTTACCACGCAGGGTATCGGCGAGCGTTCGCAGTTCGGCGGCGCCCATCTCCGGAGCGTCCCGGACCAGCAGCTTCACGCCGCGCACCTCCTGGACCTCGGCCTCGCCGCCTCCCCCCGAGGCCAACTTGAGCTTGAGACCCTTGATCTCCTGCTCGAGCTCGCGCAGCCGCTTCTCCTGGGCTTCCAGAGCGGCGGGCAGAGCGTCGAACGCGACGTTGGCGCGGCCGGCCGCGAGACGCAGGACCCGGTGGTACCCCTGGAACAGCTCCACCGCGCCCCGTCCAGTCACCGCTTCGATGCGGCGCACACCGGCCGCGATGCCGCGCTCGGCTGTGATCTTGAACACTCCGATGTCACCGGTGCGACGCACGTGGCAGCCCCCGCACAGCTCCCGCGAGACCGCGCCGTCCGCGACCGAGATGACCCTCACGTCCTCGCCGTACTTCTCCCCGAACAGTGCCATCGCGCCCGCGGCGCGAGCCTCCTCCAACGTCATGATCTGCGCCGTGACGTTGAAATTGGCACGCACGTTCTGGTTCACGAGCGTCTCGATCGCCTCGAGCTGTTCGGGCAACAGCGGCTGCCCCCAGGAGAAGTCGAACCGCAGCCGCTCCGGCTCCACCAGCGACCCGGCCTGCTGGGCAGAAGGTCCCAGCACCCGGTGAAGCGCCGCGTGCAGGAGGTGCGTCGCCGTGTGGTTCGCCTGGGTGTCCAGGCGCCGACCCCGGTGGACCTCGGCTCGCACCACGCTGCCCCGTCGCAGTACCCCTTCCTCGACCGTGACGTGGTGCACCACCAGTCCAGGCACCGGCCGCTGCGTGTCGCGCACGGCCGCGCGCCCGCCCTTCCACGTCAGCACACCCTGATCCCCGATCTGCCCTCCGGACTCCGCGTAGAACGGGGTGCGGTCGAGCACGACTTCGCCCTCGCCGGTTAGCACGTCCACCTCGGCGCTGGCCGAGAGCAGCGCCACGACCTTGGCTCCCTCGAGTCCGAACTCCTGGTAGCCAACGAACTCGCTGGTCACCCCTCGTGCGGCCAGCTGCTCGTGCTCCTCACGGAAGCGCGCGAGCAGTTCGCCCTTCCAGCTCTCCTGCCCACGGGCCCGGGCGGCTTCCAGCCGCTCCTCGAACCCCTCGCGGTCGACGCTGAGGCCCTCCTCCTGCGCGAACTCCTCCAGGATATCGAGAGGGATCCCATGGGTTTCGTAGAAGTAGAACGCAGCCTCGCCGCCGAGCACCTTTGCCCCGCCCCGTTTGACGCGCTCGAGCTCCCTCCCCACCAGGTCGGTCCCGACGTTGAGCGTGCGGGAGAACTTCTCCTCCTCGGTGCGAAGCAGCTGCTCCACGACGGGCCGACGCGTCACGAGCTCCGGGTAGACCTCGCCCATGGTCGAGACGACCGCGGGAACGACATCCGCGAGGAACACCCCATCGAAGCCCAGCATCCGCCCGTAGCGCAGGGCCCGCCGCACGATCCGACGCAGGACGTAGCCGCGCCCCTCGTTGGAGGGCACGACCCCGTCAGCGAGCAGGAACGCAGCCGCCCGGGCGTGGTCGGCAATCACGCGGAACGCAGGTCCGAGCTCGCCGTCCGGCTCGTACCGGCGCTGGGCGAGCTCCGAGATTCGGGCGAGGATCGGAGTGAACACATCGATGTCGTAGTTTGAGCGCACGCCCTGCATCACAGCGGCGATGCGCTCGAGTCCGGCCCCCGTGTCCACGCAGGGCTTCGGCAGCGGGTGCATGTGGCCCGCCGCGTCGCGCTCGTACTGCATGAACACGAGATTCCAGATTTCCACCGTATCGTCACCGGCGCCGTTCACGAGCTTTGCGGTGTTCTTCCGCAGGTCCTCGCCCTGGTAGTAGTGGATCTCGCTGCACGGCCCGCACGGACCTGTCTCGCCCATTGCCCAGAAGTTGTCCTTCTCGCCGAAGCGCAGGATACGGTCCTGCGGCGCGCCGATCTCTCGCCACAGGCGGGCGGCCTCGTCGTCCTCGGTGTACACCGTGAACCACAAGCGCTCCACCGGGAGCCCGTAGACCCGCGTCACCACCTCCCAGGCGAAGCGGATCGCTTCGTCTTTGAAGTAGTCGCCAAACGAGAAGTTGCCCAGCATCTCGAAAAAGGTGTGGTGGCGCGTCGTGTAGCCCACGTTGTCGAGGTCGTTGTGCTTGCCCCCCGCCCGAACGCACTTCTGCGACGAGGTCGCGCGCGTGTAGTCGCGCTGCTCCCGCCCGAGGAAGACGTCCTTGAACTGGTTCATCCCGGCGTTGGTGAAGAGCAACGTCGCGTCCCCGGCAGGGATCAGCGACGAGGATGGCACCACCCGGTGCCCGTGGGCGGCGAAGTAGTCAAGGAAGGCCTGGCGGATCTCCCGCGTCGTCGGTTTGGCTGCCATGCGGCTCGTCTCTCCCGTTCCCGTGCATGGCGCGGCGTACCTGGTCGAGCGAAAAGCCGCGCGCGAGCAGATACCGTACCACTTTCTGTCGCTCCGCCGGAAGCCGCCGCCACCACTTCCGCTTCTTCGTGATCCCCGCGAAGGCGGTGGCGAATGCCGCCTCCTCGCTCTCCTCGTCCAACTCCCCGAGAGCGCGATCTGCCGCTTCGCGGGCCACCTTCCGGCGCCGGAGGGCCACCACGACCGCACGCCTACCGCGGCCGGCGCGCAGCTGGGCCTCGCAGGTCGCCCGCGCCAGCGCGACGTCGTCGAGAAGCCCCGCCCGCTCGAGCCGGGCAAGCTCAGCCCGCACGACCGCTGCCGGAAACCCCCGGCGCCCGAGTCGCTCAGCGACCTCGGCGCGAGAGAGGGCTCGCCGCCCGAGCATTCGCAGTGCAACCTCGTGGACTGACGCCGGATCGGGCTGGGGCTCGCCGGCCCCCCTGCGCCTCCCGCTTTGCAGCATCGTCATGCGCGCAAGTCTACCCGGGTCCGAACCGAAAAAGGACGGCCCACGTCAGTCACCGCCCGCGGGCCGTCGTGGCTTCGATCTTTTCCCTGCGCCTTGCCTCAGGCCAGACCCTACGCCCCACTCCCCTC
>DATKMD010000222.1:0-5479 GCA_035542075.1 Thermoanaerobaculaceae bacterium | reverse complement strand
GCGGATGCGGTCGGTGTCCAGCGTGGCGCCCGCTCCGAGGTCCCAGTCGATCCTGAGCGCCGCGCGGCCGAGTTTCGCCGCCCAGGTGTTGATGGCGACCACTGCGACGCCGCTCGGGACCTGCACCACCTGCTCCACCCCAGGGAGCTTCCGCGCCTCCGTGGCGTCGAAGGACCTCAGCATGCCGCCGAACACCGGGGAGCGGGCGACCATCGCCGTCCGGAGCCCCGGGAACTGCACGTCCATCCCGAAGAGGGCACGGCCGGTGATCTTCTCCGGCGTGTCGAGCCGCCGCATCGGCTTGCCGATGAGCTTCCACTTCTCCGGGGGCTTGAGGGTGACGTGCTCCGGCGTCGGAAGCGCGCGAGCGTGCTCCGCGAGCTGGCCGAAGGACGCATGGCGCTTGCCGCCGATGACGAAGCCGTTCTCCACCCGGAGCTTCGCGGCGTCGGTCTTCCACTCCTCGGCCGCGGCCCGGACGAGGAGCTGCCGGGCGAGGGCGCCGACCGTGCGGTACCGCTCGTACTCGGACCAGGTGGTGGTGGAGCCGCCGGTCATCTGCATGCCCATCGCGGTGTGGGCGTAGACTGGCGCAGCCGGTGCGTGCTCCACGCGGATCTTCGACCAGTCGCAGTCGAGCTCCTCGGCGAGGAGCAGGGGCAGGGTGGTCCAGATGCCCTGGCCCATCTCCGAGTGGGCGAGGAGGACGGTCACCGACTCGTCCGTGCCAATGCGGAGGAAGGCGTTCGGTGGGGGCAGGGGCTTCTTCTTCCTCGGTGGGCCGGCGAGGAGCGCCTCGGCGCGGCGGGGCACGACGAAGGCGATGACCAGCCCGGTCCCCGCCACGGCGGAGGAGCGGAGGAAGTCGCGTCGGGAGAAGGCGGGCATGCCTCAGGCCCCGCCCTTCAGCTCGGCGGCCCGGTGCACGGCGGCCCGGATGCGCTGGTACGCGCCGCAGCGGCAGATGTTTCCGGACAGCGCGGCGTCGATGTCCGCGTCGGTCGGCTTGGGGTTGGCGGCGAGGAGCGCGGCGGCGGTCATGATCTGCCCTGGCTGGCAGTAGCCGCACTGGACCACGTCGATCTCCGCCCAGGCGCGCTGGACCGGGTGTGAGCCGTCGGGTGACAGGCCCTCGATGGTGGTGACGGCGCGATCGCCCACGGCCGAGACCGGCGTGACGCAAGCCCGGACGGCTTTCCCGTCGAGGTGCACGGTGCAGGCCCCGCAGAGGGCCATCCCGCAGCCGAACTTGGTGCCGGTGTAGCCGAGCACGTCCCGAAGCACCCACAGGAGCGGCATGTCCCCCGGCGCGTCGACCTCGCGTTCTCGACCGTTGACCACAAGCCTCATCGGAGAGCCCTCCGGGAAGGGGGGGAGCGTTCCTCGTACTGACCCATTCTACCAGTGAAAAGTGGCGGGGGAGCAGCACAGACGCCGCTGGAGGGGAGGGGGCCGTGCTGTGGGACCCGTCCCCACGTCCGGCCCACGCGACGGGCGACACCCCATGTGGTGGCCTCACCGCGACATCGTGCTGCGGCGAGCAGCGCAACGAAACGCCTGGCAAACTTGTCCGGAGTTGAGCTTCTTCCAGAAACTCGCAGTGCGTCTGCGCGCACTGCTGTCGGCGGACACCGACCAGGCACTGGTCCGCGCCCGGACCGATGGGGAAAAGCTCATCGGCGTCCTGAGGATCGCCTTCGTCCTGATCTTCTCATTCATCGCCCTGGTCGAGATTTCCACGCGGGGGAG
The DNA here is from genome assembly GCA_035542075.1 of Thermoanaerobaculaceae bacterium. Taxonomy (GTDB): domain Bacteria; phylum Acidobacteriota; class Thermoanaerobaculia; order Thermoanaerobaculales; family Thermoanaerobaculaceae; genus RBG-13-68-16. The sequence goes on along the minus strand of DATKMD010000222.1, from coordinate 3,730 downwards.
CTGGCGGTTCGAGGCGATGCTGATCGGGGCGTCGGTCCTGTACGGCGTCGGCATGCTCGTGCTCGCGGTCCGGGTCCCCGGGTCCTGGGTCCCCTGGCTCATCACGGCGGTCGACGTGACGCTGGTCAGCGCCGCCCTGGCGGCGTACGTCGTGGACGGGAATCCACTCGGGGCGATCAACAACCGGGTGTATTTCGACACGTACTTCTTCGTGGTGATCACCTCGACCCTGCGGTACGACTGGCGTCTTTCCGCCTTCGCGGCGCTTCTGGCGCTCGGTGAGTTCGTTGGGCTCACTGCCTACGTGAGCCGGCACTGGAATCTGAACGAGCTTCAGAGTCCGACGCACGGACCGTTCTCGCCCATTGGGCATGCGCTCCGGTTGTTCATTCTCGCGGCGGTCGGCGCGAGCTCTGCCGCGGTCGCGCGCTGGGCTCGGCACCTGCGGCTCATGGTCGGAACCGACCACCTCACCGGGCTCTCCCAGCGCCTTCCCTTCTTCGAACGGTTGGAGGAGGAGCTTGGCCGGGCGAGCTCCAGCCGGGCGACGCTCAGCGTGGCGCTGTTCGACGTGGACGAGTTCAAGAAGTTCAACGACACCTTCGGGCACCTCGCCGGAGACCGCGCGTTGCAGTTGCTGGCCGCGCGGCTCCGGAAGTCGGTCCGGACGACGGACCTCGTGGCCCGCTATGGCGGCGAGGAGTTCGTCGTGGCGTTTCCTCGCATGGACGTGGAGCGAGCGCTGAGGAGGGCCGATGAGCTCAGGCTGGAGCTGTCGACAGTCCCTTTGCCTGCAGGTGGGGCCGTGCAGCACCTGACGCTCAGCGTGGGGGTCGCGAGCTGGCCCGCCGATGGCGAGAGCTTCGAGGCTGTCCTGGGGAGCGCCGACCAGCGGCTCTATGCAGCGAAAAATGCGGGGCGAAATCAGGTGATTGGACCACCCAGCCCACCCCCTGAACGGCAGAGGACAGGGAGCTAACGAGGCCGCTCTCGAGCCCGAGCACAGGCTCCAGAGGGTGACAGGCAAGTACAAGCTTGCCTCTTGGCACTCATTGTACGCTATCTTCCTACGGGTTTGGTTTGACCGGGGCGGAGATGACCGTCCTGGCTTCACCTTGGAGGGATGGCGTCATGCGCTGGCTTCTCACCCGACCTCTTCATTCCTGGGCGCTTCTCGCGGTGGTCGTGGTCACTCCGTTCGCCCAGAAGATCTGCGTTCCCTGACCTCGAGGCGACATACGCGCTGAGGACGTCCGGGGCACCCACGGTCCGAGGTTCGGGGTGCTTCACAAGCTTGCGCCATCACCGCAGGGGTGCTAGGTAGCCCGACCCTTCGTCGCAGCAGTTCTGTGACAACCAGGAGCATCGAGGGACACCGGGCGGCCCCCAGGCGGGGACCGGCTGGCCGTCGCGGCAGTCGAGGACATCCGAAGAATGGCGACTCAGAAAATCCGCATCCGGCTCAAGGCGTACGACTCGAAGCTCCTGGATCAGTCGGCAGGAGAGATCGTCGAGACCGCCCGGCGCACTGGCGCCCGGGTGGCCGGACCGATCCCCCTTCCGACCCGGATCAACAAGTTCACCGTGCTTCGCAGCCCGCACGTGGACAAGAAGAGCCGGGAGCAGTTCGAGATCCGCACCCACAAGCGGCTCCTCGACATTCTCGAGCCCACCCAGCAGACGCTGGATGCGCTCATGAAGCTCGACCTGTCGGCCGGCGTCGACGTCGAGATCAAGAGCTAGCGATGGCCAAGTTCGACGTCGTCGATCTGGATGGGAAGAAGCTCCGGGAGATCGAGCTCTCGGACCGGGTGTTCGCCGCCGAGCCCAACCCGAACCTCTTCTACGAGGTCGCCAAGTTCCAGGCGATCAACCGCCGCCGCGGCACCGTGGGGGTGAAGAACACCAGCCTGGTCTCCGGCGGCGGCAAGAAGCCCTACAAGCAGAAGGGCACCGGCCGCGCCCGCCAGGGTTCGATCCGCGCCAGCCAGTGGGTCGGCGGCGGCAAGGCCATGGCTCCCAAGGCCCGCGACTACAGCTACCGGCCGCCGAAGAAGGTCAGGAAGGGCGCCCTCTGCGCTGCGCTGTCGCTCCGCGCCCGGGAGAAGGCCCTGGTCATCGTCGACACCTTCACCCTCCAGTCGCCCAAGACCAAGGCCACCCTCGAGCTGCTCACCAAGCGGCTGAAGCTGAAGAGCGCCCTGGTGGTGGACGAGCGGAAGAACACGCTGCTCCACCGCACGGTGCGGAACCTGGCCGACTTCGACGTGCTCCCCCCCGAGGGGCTGAACCTCGAGTCGCTCCTCAAGCGGAAGGCGCTGGTCCTCTCCTCCGCGGCGGCCCAGGCCATCAACAGCTCGCTGGAGGCGCGCTGACCATGCTTCCCACGGACGTCATCAAGGGCCCGCTGATCACCGAGAAGCTGGACAAGGCCCGGGAGAAGTTCCGGCACTACAGCTTCATCGTCGACCGGGAAGCCACCAAGCACGATGTGGCCCGGGCGGTGGAGTCGCTGTTCAGCGTCCACGTCGAGGCCGTCCGCACCACCATCGTCCGCGGCAAGGTGAAGCGGGTGGGGAAGAGCATCGGCAAGCGGCCCAACTTCAAGAAGGCGATCGTCACCCTCAGGGAGGGCGACAAGATCGACCTGTTCGAGGGAGGCGTGGTCTGACATGGGCATCAAGAAGTACAAGCCGACCTCGGCCGCCCGTCGCCTGACGACGGTCAGTGACTTCGCGGACATCACCCGCGACCGGCCGGAGAAGTCGCTCACCGAGGCGATGAAGCGCTCGGGCGGGCGAAACGTCCACGGCCACATCACCCGCCGTCACCAGGGCGGCGGCCACAAGCGCCGCTACCGGGTCATCGACTTCAAGCGGCGCGACAAGGATGGCATCCCGGCCAAGGTGGCCAGCGTGGAGTACGACCCGAACCGCTCGGCCAACATCGCGCTGCTCCACTATGCGGACGGCGACAAGCGCTACATCCTCGCCCCGGTGGGCATCACCGTCGGCGACACGCTCTTCGCCGGGGACCAGGCCGACATCCGGCCGGGGAACGCGCTTCCGCTGGGCAACATCCCGGTGGGCACCACCATCCACAACGTGGAGCTCAAGCCGGGCCGCGGGGCGCAGATGATCCGCTCCGCCGGCTCCTCCGGGCAGCTGATGGCCAAGGAGGGCGCCTACGCCCAGATCCGGCTCCCCTCGGGCGTGGTGCGCAAGGTGCTGCTCGAGTGCCGGGCCACCATCGGGCAGATCGGCAACGTCGAGCACGACATCATCCGCATCGGGAAGGCGGGCAAGAGCCGCTGGCTGGGCATCCGTCCCACCGTCCGCGGTCTGGCCATGAACCCGGTCGACCACCCGCACGGCGGTGGCGAGGGCAAGTCCGGCCAGGGCAACCCGCACCCGGTCTCGCCCTGGGGTCAGAAGACCAAGGGTCTCAGCACCCGCAAGAACAAGCGGACCGACAAGTTCATCGTCAGCGGGCGCCGGAGCGGCGTCCGGAGCCAGTAGGAGAGGGCGACCAACCGTGGCACGTTCGATCAAGAAGGGCCCCTTCGTGGATGCCCACCTCCTCAAGAAGGTCGAGGACCTCATCAAGGGGAACCAGAAGAAGGTGGTGAAGACCTGGTCGCGCCGGTCCACCATCCTTCCCGAGTTCGTCGGTCACACCTTCGCGGTGCACAACGGGCGGAAGTTCATCCCGGTGTTCGTCACCGAGAACA
>DATKMD010000221.1:0-23850 GCA_035542075.1 Thermoanaerobaculaceae bacterium | reverse complement strand
TCGTAATACTCAGTGAAGAGACGACCCCTGGCAGCAAGACCCGTGATTCAGTCAAGCTCTTTTCCCGTCGAACTCACTGACAGGCCGCCGTGGAGCACACCCTTCTGCTTCTGCAGAAGGTCAGCGACGGCTCGGATGCGGCCGGCCCGGCCTCGCACAAGGATGACCTCCACACAGTGGTCGTGGTCGAGGTGGACATGGGTCGTGGCGAGGATTGCCGCGTGGTGATCGTGTTGGAGGTCGGTGAGCTTCTCGTTGAGCCCCCGCGTATGGTGGTCGTAGACCAGCGTGATGGCTCCTACTGCTTCCTTGTCCAGCTCCCACGCCCGATCCACGAGGCGGCCCCTGATCATGTCGCGGAGGAACTCCGAGCGATTGTCGTACCCGCCTTCCTTGCGCAGCTTCTCCAGACGCGCCAACAGCGACCGCTCGAGCGAGAAGCTGAGGCGTTCGAGATCCGACACGCGCCACCTCCCAGTATGACGACTTCAGAGAACATAATACCGCGACGACGCGGTGTCAAGAAGCTCCTTCAGAAAGAGAAGCCACTTAATCGAGATGCCCAGGGGTCCTGAGAATCCCGGCGTTCGCACACCACCAGAGCCTTTAGAGGCGTGAGCGGTGACTCAGGCTCACCGTTCCCGGAACCGAGCGTAACCCGCTGGAAACGCTCAGCGACGGACCGTGCCCTCGGCGGTGATGGTGAAGCGAACGGGAGGCGATCAGCCGCTCGATTCGGCCGAGCGAAAGGTTCGCTCCGGGCCACCGTTAACCCCCTTGTCAACCTTGGCGAGGAACCCCTTCGCGATGTCTTCCAAGCGGCGCGGCCCGAGGCGTCGGTCCCAGAGGACGGGTGCATTTCGCTTGCGTCGATCGCGCGCGGCCCGGTTCGCCCGCGCTCGTGCTTGGCGTGGCAGCTTGCGCCAGACGAGGCGTACGAGGAAAACACAACCAACGGCCGCCGTGCCTGCCGCGACCCCGTAAGCAATCACAACGAAGATGTCCATCGCGTCCTTCATGTCACCCCATAAGAGGGGTGATGAGGTTTGTCGCTTCAGCCAACCGGATTGGCCCCCGCGACATTCCATCCACAGGAGACCCTCGAATTCCCAATGCCGGTCGTGGACCCGCGACAGTCTCCCCAGCGCGCAATGGCCCCTTCGCGCAGCCCAACCGGGCGGTCTCGAGTCACCTCAACCTGCGGTTACCGTCGCTTCGAGGCCTGTGGTCGAGTGTCTCCTCAGTGGGGGTGCAGGTGGCGGAGGATGTGGGGCCGTTCCAGGCTGTGGCGCAGCATCAACTCCTCGTCCGAGAGCAGCTCAACCGTCGGGCCCTGCGCTACGACCGCGCCCTCGTCGAGGACGATCACGCGGGAACAAAGCTCCACGACCAGCTCGAGATCGTGGGTGGCGATGAGCTTGGTGATCGGGATGCGCAGCAGAAGCTCCTTGAGCTCCCGCCGGCCCTTGGGGTCCAGGCTGCCGGTCGGCTCGTCCAGCACCAGGATCGTGGGGTCGCACGCCAGCACGCCCGCCAGGCAGACGCGGCGCTTCTCGCCGACGCTCAGGTGGTGCGGCGCGCGAGCCTCGAAGCCCTCGATCCCCGCCTGAGCGAGCGCCCGTGCGACGCGCTCCCGAACCTCGGCCTCGCCGAGGCCAAGCTGTTGAGGCCCGAAGGCGACGTCCTCGAACACGGTTGGGCAGAACAGCTGGTCGTTCGCGTCCTGGAAGAGGAGACCGACCTTCCGGCGCACCTCCGGCAGTGTCGCTGCGTTGACCGGGCTCCCTCCCACGAACACCGAGCTCTCGCCAACGAAGGACTCCGGCAGCAGGCCGTTCAGGTGAAGCAGCAAGGTGCTCTTGCCGGCGCCGTTGGGGCCGATCAGTCCCACGGACTCGCCCTCCGCGATCGAGAAGCTCACGCCCCGCAGCGCGTCGGTCCCATCCCCGTAGCGAAAACGCAGGTCACGCAACTCGATGGCGGCGGTCATCGCCACCCTCTCGCGCACATGGCCGAGTAGATCCGCTCGGCCCGCTCGCTCGAGCGGATGAAGAGTTGCCCGACGACGCTAGCCATGGTGTGCCACGCCCACCTTCGCCGGGCGACGAACGTCCGGCTCACCCTCGCCCGCTTCATGCGCTGCGCCTCGTCCACGAGCACGAACAGGTACCGGTACATCAGCGAGAGCGTCGTCACCAGCAGCGCGGGCATCCGCCAGGCCTTCAACACACGGAGGAGGTCGGCAAAAGGCGTCGTGTTGGACAGCAGCACCATGACGAGGAGGCAGAGGGTGGACTTGGCCACCAGGATGAGGAACAACCGCCAACCGCCCGGCTGGAACAGTGCCAGGATCGCGACGCCGAGGACGAACGGCTCCAGCGCCAACACCCGCACGACGAGGAACCGCCACGGAACGCGGCTGAGGGCTGCAACACCGAGCAGGAGGACCGCTACGGCGGCGAGGAAGAGCGGGCGCGACACCGGCAGCAGCACGATCGTCACCACGAGGGCGAGCGCCGCCATGAGCTTCACCCCCGCCCCCATGCGATGGATCGGAGAGTCGAGCCGGCTGTAGCGGTCCAGGAAGTCGTGTCGCATCGGGGGCCCTATGGTACCCCGCGCGGACCGTGCTCACCCCTGGACACCAGGGCGCGGGCCAGCAGCCATGCGAGCGCAAACACCACGAGCGTTCCCACCGCGCCCGCGATCGAGGTGCCGAGGGTGCTCCAGTGGACGCCCGGCATTTCGTAGTCCGGCATCGGAGCGGGAACCGTTGGGCCGACAGCCTTCCCCTTGAAGCCGAGAACCTCGGCGGTCCGGTCCAGCCCATCCGGCCACCGCGACGCGAGCGGCGAGACGAAAAGCGCGAGTCCGAGCACGATGAGCCCACCGTAGGCGGCGATCGTGCCGTACGAGCGCCTCGGCTCGGCCATTGCGTCCGACTGGATCAACTCTGGTCGCGTTCGCGCAATCGCCACCACCACCAGGGCCGTGATGAGGCCCTCGCCGATGCCGATGAGCATGTGGACGCCCGCCATCGCCGGCAGGGCCACCGAGAAGCGAACGGTGCGAGAAGTCGCAAGCTCGCCGGCGCAGGCAACGGACGCGATCACCGTGCTGCACCAGCCCGCAAACGCGGCCGCCAGCACACGGCCGAAGAGCCCTCCGACCTTGCGGCTGAGCACGTGATAAATCGCCCACCCGGCAGTGCCGCCGATGATCCCCATGTTGAAGATATTCGCCCCCAGCGCCGAGATCCCGCCGTCCGCGAACATCAGGCACTGCACGATCAGCACGGCCGAGATGACGATCACGGCGGCACTCGGACCCAGCAGCGCGGCCGCCAGGACCGCCCCGACGAGGTGGCCTGACGTGCCGCCCGCCACCGGGAAGTTGATCATCTGTGCCGCGAACACGAACGCTGCCGTGAGACCCAGCAGCGGAACGCGGCGCGATGGAAAGTGCAGGCGCGCACGGCGCAGGGCGACCCCCAGCCCGGCGGCGGCCAGGGCTGCCGTGGCGACGGCGGTCTTGGTGTCGAGGAAACCGTCAGGGATGTGCACGCACGATCACCCTTCCAACACGGGGGGCTCGCCTCCAGGCGCCCGCACGACGGAGTTTAGCGTGAGCGGGCCGAGGACAACTCAAGCGTCCACTCGGATTCTTGGCCCCGGTGGCAAAGACCTTGAGCGGACGCGTGACACGCCGAAGCGGTCAGCGCACCTGACCCGAGTCGGGGTCGACCATCAGGGAGGACACATCAACCGCTTCGAAATCGTGGCCGTGGACCTGGTTGAGGGCGTGCAGCTCGTTGTTGTCCCAGCGCTCGTCCGGGACGCCCGAGACGAACCAACTGCTCCCGTTGTCCGCCAGGATCAGGCCGTAGGCCTTGAGGGCGACGAGGATCACCTGCACATTGCGGGGAAAGGGCGACACGTCGAAATTCGCCTTGAGGCGGAAGCGCTGACCCATCGGAGGGCGGGCCGCGTCGGTGCTGGAGGAGGCCTGGTGGCGTGCCGGCCAGACGAACGCCCTCTGCGTTTGGCTCGCGGTGAAGCGCACGGCGTGATGGATCGCTCCCGCTGCGACCTCCTCGTAGCGGACCAGCCCGGGCAGGATCGGCAGGCCGGCGGCATCGGCAGAGGTCCAGCCGGCCGGCCTCAGCGCATTCGAGCGCAGGTCGAACACGGCCCCCGAGCCCGCGTGCCAGCTTCCGTCGGGCTGCGGGTAGGCGGCGTACAGTTCGTAGAGCCGGCAGCGGTCGCGGTCCACGATCAAGACGTGACGGTCGCCGGTGCTCGCGCGGCCGCCCTCCACGGGTGCGTCAGGCGGGATCGGGTAGGGTCCGGGGTCGCTCTCGTCCGAGTACTCGAAACTGACCGGCACGAGGGACTGGTTTCCGGCGACCGCCACGAACGGGATCCCGATCGGGCCACCGTCCCAGGTGCCGGAGCCGAAGTCGGGGTGCAGGCCGACGTCGGAGCCGATCGTGGCGACGTACTCGGCCGAGCGGGCGTGCACCGGGAGACCGTCGATGCGGGCGTTCCAGATGTCGTCGCCCGGGAACGCAGGGCACCCCGCCAGAGTCGGCCCGGCGGCGGTGCCGGTGCCCCGCTGGAGGTGTCGCCGGACCCTCGGCGGCTCGGCCCCGACCGTCGCCAGCACCACAGCCGAAGCCACGATCGGCAACACCAGCAACAGCCATCGTTCGAGCCCGTCGCGCACCTTCGGCGTTCCCTCAATCCTTTCTAGCAGCCACGGGCCCGGCGCGATGTGCTCCCGCTCACGCACCCCGTGACCGATACCCGAGAATCCAGCTGAGCAACCTGGCCTCTACCGTGAGCCCGAACCGCCTCAGAGGTCCTGACCGTCGCAGACGCTCGGCCGGAGAACAGTGCGCCGCACGCGCGGTCGTCATGCCGGGACGACGGACGGCATTGGCCAGAGGCTGCGGGCACTCCACCGGCGCCTCGCGGAGATGCGGGCTGTGGAGTCCGGCCCCTCGCCGCTCCGACGCTCAGCGCCCCACCGTGAGCGCGAGCAGGAACTGGCCGAGGTAGTACGCCGGCAACCCCCAGGTGCGGCTGGCGAAACGCTTCAGCACGAGGCGGTCGCGCGCCACCGCGAGGTCCGAGAGGTAGAACAGAATCGCGCCCGTGGCGACGAGCCAGGGCCCCCTGCCTGCCGCCGTGACGGCGATGGCACCCCAGACCATCACCGTGATCACCGCCACGTAGGCGAGCACGGGGACGCGCAGCCGTCCCAGGTGCGGTGAGAGCCACGACGCGGCCACGGTGCTTACAAGGAGCGGCGGCACCGCCCACAGGGGCGGCCAGGAACGCGGCAGCAGCAGCACGGAGAACGCGACGACGTACGCGAGGTGCCCCAGCAGGAAGCTCACCAGGCCGGGGAGGAAGCCGCGACGGAGCATCAGCAGCAGATCGCCGGCGAAGCAGAGCACCAGCGCCACAAGCACCCAGGCGCCGTAGGGGTTCCCCGGGTGGAACCGGCTCACGCCCAGGAGCACGAACGCGAGCGAGGCGACCGGCTTGGCCACGAGGACCACCGTCCGGCGGCCCCGGATCTCGGCCGCCACCAGAAGGGCCACGGCCGCAGCCATGGCCGCGCCAAGAGCGATCGCCGTCAGGGCCGCCTCCCCCTCATTCCCCGGCCAGACAAAGGCCGTCGCGCGCAACGTCAGGAATCAGCGCGTTGTCCCTCACGACCGGGCGGCCGCGAAGGAGCACGTGACGGACGTCCAGCGTGGTGGTCCTGCCGGGGTAGGTTTCGTGACACTGGGCGAGACTCGAGACCACCGGCCGCTCCGGGCCGGCCAGGTCGAGCACCAGGATATCGGCGTCGGAGCCGACCGCGATCGTGCCCTTCCGGGGGTACTGGCCCAGCAGCTTCGCCGGGTTGGAAGCCAGACGTGTCGCAAGCTCGGCGAGCGGGAGGCCCTGCCCCTCCACCAGGAGCCCGAACGTGAGCGGGACCAGGGCCCCGACTCCGGCAAGTCCCTTGGGGACGGCGCGAAAGTCGTCGCGGTGCCTGTCCTTGTCCTCTCTCGTGAACGCGCAGTGGTCGGTTGCGAACAGCTCGAAGGCACCGGTGGCCGCGACGGCTTCGAGCTCCGCCCTGGTCGCCGGGGGGCGCAGCGGCGGGGTGCAGAGGTACCGGTAACCGCGATCGCCCGCGAGCGCCGAGTCATCCAGGAGGAGGTAGTGGGGCGCCGTCTCGCACGACACGACGCACCGGCGGCGGGCATCAGCGATCGCGGTGACGCCCTCTACGGTCGAGACGTGCACGACGTGGAGCTGGCAGCCGGTGCGCTCCGCGATCTCGAGCACCCGTTCGATGGCGACGACCTCCGCCCGCTCCGGCCGAAGCACGGCGTGCCCGTGGGGGTCCGCGGGGTCGATCGGGGACCCACCGGCGGCGGCGAGCGTCGCATCGTCCTCGCAGTGCACGAGCAGGCGCGCGCCCAGGCCCGCGAGCCTCGTCATCACTTCGCCCAGTCGCGCGTAGTCGGTGAAGAGGCCTGCTTCGCGGTAGGTGGTGTAGACCTTGAAGGTGGCGAAACCGCGAGAGACCAACGCCGCGACCTCGTCCCAGTTCCACGGCCACCCCGTGGGGGTGATGTGAAAGGTGAAGTCGCAGTGGCTGCGTCCGACGCCGCGCGCGACGCACCGGGCGACCGCCTCGCTCAGGGTCTCGTCGCTCGCCTGCGTCACGAAGCCGGCAACGGTCGTGATCCCGGTGCGGACGGCGATCTCGGATCCGCTCGGGAACGTGTCGGCGAGCTCGCACTCGCCTATCCGGTCGTCGATGTGCACGTGGACGTCGAGCATGCCCGGCAGGACGTACAGACCGGCGGCTTCGAGCACCGCTTCGCCCGGCTCAGGGGGAAGCTGGCCGACTGCGGCGACCTTCTCGCCGACGACGCGAACATCGTGGCGCGCCGACCCCATCTCGGTGACGACCGTCCCGCCCTGGATCAGCATCCCCCGCTCTCGGCGCTGCCCTGTCTTCAAAACCTCTCCCACACGACCTTGGCGCGCTCGCGCGCTTTGGCTGCGACCTCCCCCTCATCCAGGTCGAGCTCGAGCCGCCCGCCGGTCATCAGGACCGTACCGCCCACCACAGTTGTGTCCACGGGGGCCTGCGAGATCCCGAACGTCTGGTGACCGAGGAACGTGCCCTCGTCGAACGGCGTCGGGGGCTGGTAGGCGATCAACACGAGGTCGGCGGCGCACCCCTCGCGCAGCTCGCCCAGCCGCACCGGGAAGTGCCGGTTGGCGATCCTGGCGTTGTTGGCCAGGAGCGTGACAAGCGTCTCGACGAAACCAACCGAGGGGTTCTTCTCGGCGAGGTGCCTCACCCAGAGGGCGGCGCGCACCTCCTCGAGCATGTTGACGGTCATCGCGTCGGTGCCCAGGCCCACGAGCACGCCCCTGCGCAGCATCCCGGGCACGTCCGCCACGCCCACCGCGTTGTTCATGTTGGACTGCGGGTTGTGCACGACCGCCGTGCCGGTCTCGGCGAGCAGCTCCATCTCGCGGGCGCTGATGTGCACGCAGTGGGCGGCGATGCTTCGCGAGCCCAGGATGCCGAGCTTCGCGAACCGCTCGACCACCCGCAGCCCGAACTCGCGCCGGCAGTGCTCCTCATCCGAGTCCGCCTCCGCGACGTGGACGTGGAAGCCCACATCCGCCTCGCGCCCGGCCGCGGCGGCGCGCTCGAGCGTCTCATCGGAAAGCGTGAAGCTGGCGTGCAGACCGAAGGTTGCGGCCAGACGATCATCCTTTGCGGCTCGGCAACTCCGAATGAACGCGAGATTCTCCTCGAGGCCCAGCCTGGCGACCTCGGGCCCGTCGCGGTCGGAGAGCTCGTAGCAGAGCGAGGCGCGTACGCCGACGCGCTTGACGGCGCGAGCGAGGGCGTCGAGCGAGCCACGCGGCGCCGAAGGGCTCGCGTGGTGGTCGAACAGCGTCGTGGTGCCGTGCTTCACCGCCTCGATCAGCACGACCAGCGCCGAGTAGTAGCAGTCCTCGAGGTCGAGCGCACGATCCAGCCGCCACCAGAGGCTTTCGAGCACCTGCTGGAAATCGACCGCTGGCCTGGCCTTGGTCAGGCCGCGCGCAAACGTCGAGTAGAGGTGCATGTGGGCGTTGATGAACCCGGGCATCACGATCTTGCCCGAAGCATCGAGTTCACGGTCGAAGCCACCGCGAAGCTCTCCGGCCGGGGCCAAGGCGGTGATCAGGCCGCCCTTGCAGGCGACATCGTAGCCAGGGAGGACCCGGTTCTCCTGGCCCAGCGTCACGACCGTACCGTTCCGGATCAGCAGCGATCCCACTTCGGCCCCCGGGCCCTCACACCTCGACCAGCGCCGCGGCCTCGGCCGCGGTGCGGTCGCGCATCGAAAGCGCGCCGGCAAAACACATCAGGGTGCAGAACGAGCACCCGATGCAGCGCGCCGGATCGGTCTCCGGTACCTTCTCCCCGTTGAGCGTGATCGCGAGGTACGGGCAGCGGACGCAGTTGCCGCAGTGGACGCACAACTCGGCGTTGACCGTCGATACCTGCTTGATCGCGGAGAGCTTGTCGAACGGCGTGATCGGCTGCGGAAGGGCCCGGCCGATCAGCTCCCCCACGGAGCGCATGCCGAGGTCCTCCAGGAGGTGGGAGAGCCCCGAGTGGAGCTCGTCCACGATCCCCACGCCGTACTTCATCACGATCGAGCAGAACTGGACGGTGCGGGCGCCGAGGGCCAGGAAGTTGGCGGCCGAGCGGTAATCCATCGGCCCGCCGTTGCCCGAGACGACCACCCCCAGGCGCGAGACGTTGGCGAGGGTGAGGTTCGAGATCGGGGTGACGCCCTCGCCGCTCATCCCCACCACGATCCCCTCCTCCCACGGCCGCCCGGCGCCGGGGCGAAACGCCAGGGTGGGGAACGTGTTGGCGAGCGTGACGCCCGCAGACGCGAGCGGGTACCGCCCGAACACCTCCCTGACCGCCGCAACGATCGGCGCGATCGAGGTGACGGCCGCGGTCAGCTTGAACAGCTTCGGAACCTGCGGATCGCCCCCCTCCATCACCCAGCCGATGATCTTCGCCGTCAACTCGGCATCCTGGGAGACGATGTCGCCCTTCGTCCCGTCGCCACCCTGGGGACAGGAGAGGCTGTACTCGATGCCGCAGGCGCCGGCCGCCTCCAGCTTCGCGGTGTTGGACTGCCAGACCCGGCGGTCGAGGTCGTCTCGCCCGCTCACCGGGCCGCCCGTCGAGGCGAGAGTGAGGCGGTCGGGGAACTCCCGTCGCAGGCGCTCCACTTCACCGCAGACGCGGTCGAGCGCGTGCCCCGAAACGTTGTCGCAATTGGCGAACGTCGTCCGGTCGAAGGCGAACATGTACGCCGATGGGATGTGGACCGGCACGCCGTCGAACGCCGTCTTCATCACCCCGCCTGCCCAACCGGCTTCGTACGCCTTTCGCATCTGCTCGTAGCCATCCGTCGGCGGCGCAGCCGAGAGAAGGAACGGCGAGAGGACCGGCCGTCCGAAGAACTCCGCGTCGAGTGGTACCGGCAGAGCGCGCCAGCCCGGCAGGATCGCAGTGCTCTTCACCTTGCGCTCGATCACCGGAGCCGGCGCGCCGGCGAGCCGCGCGAGCACCTCCAGGGCGACGTTCTTGCCCGCCGCCACCGCCTCGACCACCGTGGTCGGGCCGTTCTCGATATCGCCCGCGTAGAAGACGCGATCAACCGAAGAACGTACGATTCCCGCGCGCGCGCCAATCGCCACGATCACGAGGTCGATCTCCGGGCGGTGCTGGGCTGTGCCCGCCACGTCCACCACCCGCGACGGATGGAAAGGGACACCGGGCGGCAGGGCGACCTTGCCCGTTTCGAGCCCGGCGATGACACCGCGCTCCTGCCGGATAGCGGTGACACGGACACGCCCGCTCACCGCCACCCCGGCGCGCATGAGGCCCGCGAGCTCCTTCGCCGTGAGCGGCATCTCGGGGAGCGTCTCGAGCGCGAACATCTCGACGCTGGTGGCCCCGGCGGCAACGGCGGTCTCGGCGCAATCCGCGGCCACCGCGCCGCCCCCGATCACCGCCACCCGCCTCCCTGCCACGCCGAAGCTCGTCGGTGCGGAGAGAAAGTCGGTCCAGCGCAACGTGAGATCCTCGCCGGGGATCCCCAGACCCACCGCCTGGTCGAGGCCGGTCGTCACGACCACCGCGTCGTAGCCAGCCGCCAGCAGGGTGGCCGGATCGTCCACCCGCTGCGCCCGGAGGGAAACTGCGCCCAAAGCGACCACGAACGCGAGGTCGGCCGTGAGCACGTCCTTGCCGAGGCGGAAGTCGGGGATCAGGGCAGCCATGCCGCCCGCGCGTCCGGCCTCGAAGATGTCCACGCGGTGCCCGTTCTGCGCCAGCAGCGCGGCCGCCCCGCACCCGGCGGGCCCGGCCCCCACCACGGCCACGAGCCTGCCGTTCGCTTTGGGTCCGCCGAGGGTCGGCATTACGCCCACTTCACGCGCCTTCGCGATGATCGTCGCCTGCACCGCGGGGATGTTGACGGGGACGTCGAAGGTGGCCCGGGCACACGCCCGCATGCAATGGGTGTCGGGGCACACGACCCCGCAAACACCGCCCAGTGGGTTGGCCGCCATGATGAGCGCGGCCGCCCGCCGGAGGTCGGATGGGGCACCGACCTTCGCGGCCATGATGAAATCGGCGGGGGAGCAGTCCACGGGGCACGCCCCGCGGCAGGGCTTCTCGGCGCAGTACTCGCACCTGGCGATCTCGGAAGCGAGCTGTGCGTCGGTAAGGAAGAACGGGCTCGCCGCTCTCATGCTGCCCCCCGGACGCGAGACTAGCACAGCGCTGCCTGTACCGGTGTGAGCTGCCACTCCGCCCCCAGTTGCGAAGCCACAAGCGCAACAAGGCCAAAACCGATACAATACCCCCCCGGAGCGGCGACGTGAGCGACCTAGCGAGAGAGAAAAGTCGGCTGCACGCAGTGGAGCGGTGCCGGCAGCGGGGCATCGTGATCCCCACCTTTGCCGAGATGCGGGACCCCTCGCGCGTGGACCCCGCGATCCGGCGGGCTCTGCCGAGCATCGACATGCAGGCGCTGGACGCCCGCAACCTGTTCCGCATCACCTGGCACAACGACCCGGGAAGCGGCGGGTTCGGTCCCGTTAACGCGCTCGAGATCCCCGCCGAGCTCTCCGGGGTGCCGGTGCCGATCGTGGGCCTCGTCGGCAAGCACTTCCCGACCGGCGCCCACAAGGTCGGTGCCGCGTTCGGGTGTCTGGTGCCGCGGCTGGTAAGCGGCGAGTTCGACCCCACGACTCAGAGAGCCGTCTGGCCCTCGACCGGCAACTACTGCCGGGGCGGGGCGTTCGACTCGGCCCTCCTGGGCTGCCAGGCACTGGCGATCCTCCCCGAGGGGATGAGCCGTGAGCGCTTCGAGTGGCTGGCGGCCGTGGGGGCCGAGATCATCGCTACCCCGGGTAGCGAGTCCAACGTCAAGGAGATCTTCGACGCCTGCTGGGAGATCCGGAAGACCCGGCCCGATGCGGTGATCTTCAACCAGTTCGACGAGTTCGGGAACTACCTCTGGCACTGGGCGGTGACCGGACCCGCCGCCGAGGAGGTTTTCCGCTCCCTCGCCGGCTCACGAGGGCGCCTGGCCGCGTGGGTGGGCGCCACCGGCTCCGCGGGCACGCTCGCCGCGGGTGACTACCTGAAGGACGCCTTCCCCGGTTGCACGATCACGGTTGCCGAGGCGCTTCAGTGCCCCACACTTCTCTCCGCGGGTTTCGGCACCCACCGCATCGAGGGGATCGGTGACAAGCACGTTCCCTGGATTCACAACGCGCGAAACACCGACCTGGTGGCCGCCATCGACGACGAGGCCGCAATGCGCCTGTTGCGCCTGTTCAACGAGCCCGCCGGCCACGCGCTGCTGCGGCGGCGCGGCGTCCCCGAGAGCACCGTGGCCAGGTTGCCGCTGCTCGGAATCTCGTCGATCTGCAACCTCCTCGCGAGCATCAAGACGGCCCGCCACTACGAGCTCGGCGCCGACGACGTCGTGCTCACCTGCTTCACCGATTCGGTCGAGCTGTACCGCACTCGCCTGGCCGAGCTGAGCGTCGAGCGCGGGCCGTACGACGAGCGCCACGCGGAGGTCGACTTCGAGAGGCGGCTGCTCGGCGTGACCACGGACCACCTCCGTGAGCTCACCCACCCCGAGCGCAAGGCGATCCACAACCTGAAGTACTTCACCTGGGTGGAGCAGCAGGGCAAGACCGTCGAGGAGCTGGACGCACTTTGGAGTCCGGGTTTCTGGCGCGACCTCCAGGGGCGCCTGCCCGAGTGGGACGAGGCGATCACCGCTTTCAACCGGGAGACCGGCGTGCTCGACACCATCAAACGCGGTGCGTCGGGATGACCTTCAAACGAGGCACGAAAGGGGCATGACGAGATGAAAACGACCACGTTCAAGGGGCGCGACTTCCTCGCCGAGACCGACTGGAGCCGCGAGGACATCGAGACGATCCTCGACGTCGCGAAGGAGCTGAAGACCAAGCGCGCGATCGGCCAAGCGCACAACGACCTCCTGCCGGGCAAGACGCTGTTCATGATCTTCTACAACCAGAGCCTGCGCACCCGCAACAGCTTCGAGGCCGGGATGACCCAGCTCGGCGGCCACGCCCACTACCTCGACCCGAGCAAGATCTACACACCGGCGATGGAGGGCCAGGAGAAGGCTTACTCGACCGAGCGCGTGTCGGACGTGGCCCGCACGCTCTCGCGCATGGGCGACGCTATCGCCATCCGCTGCTACGGCGATCCCGTGAGGTGGGAGTACGGCGGGGCGCACAAGATGCTGCGCGAGTTCGCCCGTTGGGCCGACATCCCGGTGCTCAACATGGAGGATGACGTCTACCACCCGTTCCAGGGCCTCGCGGACATCTTCACGGTGAAGGAGAAGTTCGGTGGCTTTGCCGGCGTGAAGTTCCTGATGAGCTGGGCGTACAGCCCCAGCATCGAGAAGCCGCGCGCGGTGCCGCAGAGCGCGATCCTGTACGCCACCATGATGGGCATGGACGTCACGCTGGCACACCCGAAGGGGATGGAGCTGGCGCCGGACATCCTGCAGCAGTGCCGGACGTACGCCAAGCAGGCCGGCGGCTCGTTCAAGGTGTCCAACGACTTCGACGACGCGCTCAAGGGCCAGCACGTCGTGTACCCCAAGGCCTGGTGCGCGACGCCTCTCTTCCAGCCACCTATCGGCAAGGCCGACGAGAAGAAGACCCAGGCGATCTTCGACGCCAACAAGGGCTGGATCTGCGACGAAAAGCACCTGACGCTCGCCGCGAAGAACGCCGTGTACCTGCACTGCCTGCCGTGCGACCGCGGCTTCGAGGTCAGCAACGAGGTCATCGACGGTCCACAGTCGGCGGTGTTCGACCAGGCCGAGAACCGCCTGCACGTGCAGAAGGCGGTCATGAGCCTGGTGATGCGATAGCCGCTAGGACGGAAGAGAGATCCCCATGGACCTTTCCGGTCGCGACCTGATCGTCACCCAGGAGTGGAGCCTCGACGAGCTGAGAGCAACGCTCGACCTCGCCGCCCAGATGAAGCGTGATCGATTCCACCCGCGCTTCACCAAAATCCTCGAGAACAGGACGTTCTTCATGTTCTTCTACAACCCTTCGGTGCGCACGCGGCAGAGCTTCGAGTGTGCGGCCACCGAACTGGGTGGCCACGCGCAGTTTCTGCAGCCCGAGGGGATGCGGCTGAAGACAGCCACGACCGCCGGCGAGACGATCGAGGACGCCGCCAAGGTGATGTCGCGCTACGCCGCCGGAATCGGCATCCGCCTCCTCGAGGACAAGGTCCCGCACTACGGGGCCGGCAACGACCTGCTGCGCGAGTACGCCAGGTGGGCCGACGTCCCGATCATCAACATGGCCGACGACAAGTACCACCCCTGCCAGGGCCTCGCCGACATCATGGGCTGGGCCGAGTGGCTCGGCGACGGCCCCGGCCATCCCGCCTACGAGAGCCTGCGCGGGAAGAACTTCCTGCTCACCTGGGCTTCCGGAGCGCTGGCGCGCTCCTGGTGCTCGGTGCAGGAGGCGCTGCTCATCGCGTCCCGCTTCGGCATGAACGTCACCATCGCACGGCCCGAAGGGTACGACCTGGACCCGCAAGTCATCGGCTGGACTCAGGCCAACTGCGAGGCCAACGGCGCCGCCTTCCGCGCGATCTCGAACCCGGTGAAAGGGTACGAGGGGGCGCACGTCGTCTACAGCCGCAACTGGGTGACCTCGCAGGCGTACCAAGACGGCCAGTTCCAGAAGGCGGCGGAGCAGAAGAAGTCGGCCTCTCACAGCGGCTGGACAACCGACGCGGCCCGCATGGCGCGCACCGACAACGGCATCTTCACCCACCCGATGCCGGTGGACCGCGGCCTGGAGGTCACCGACGAGGTCGCCTCGGGACCGCGCTCCGCGATCTACGACATCGCCGAGAACCGCCTGCACGTGCAGAAGGCGGTCATGGCGCTCACGATGGGCAGGATCTAGAGGCGAGGCAGCATGGCAAAGAACACTCCCAGGAAGCGAGTGGCTGTCGTCGCCGTCGGCGGCAACAGCCTGATCACCGATGCCAAGCACCAGAGCGTGCCGGACCAGATCCGCGCGGCTCGGAGAACCTGCGTCCACATCGTCGGCATGATCGAGAAAGGCTGGGACGTCGTGGTCACGCACGGCAACGGCCCCCAGGTCGGCTTCATCCTGCGGCGCAGCGAGCTGTCGCGCCACGAGCTCCACGACGTGCCGCTCGACACCTGCGGCGCCGACACGCAGGGCGCGATCGGCTACGACCTCCAGCAGTCGCTCTACAACGAGTTCAGGCTGCGCGGCATCAACAAGCAGGCGGTGACGGTCGTCACCCAGGTTCTGGTGGACAGGAACGACCCGTCGTTCACGAACCCCAGCAAGCCGATCGGCGGCTTCATGGACGAGCACACCGCCGGAGACCGCAAGGCCAAGGATGGCTGGGACGTGGTCGAGGACGCCGGCCGCGGATGGCGTCGGGTGGTGGCCTCGCCAATGCCCGTGGCGATCATCGAGCGCGACGCCATCAAGCGCCTCATCGATGACGGATTCACCGTCATCGCCGTGGGGGGTGGCGGTATTCCGGTGGTCGAGAACGAACGGCACGAGCTGGTCGGCGTGGCGGCGGTGATCGACAAGGACCACGCCTCGGCGCTGCTCGCCAGCACGATCCAGGCCGACCTGTTCATCATCTCCACCGCGGTCGAGAAGGTCGCCCTGAACTTCAACAAGCCGGACCAGCGGTGGCTGGACCGCCTGACCCTGGAGCAGGCCAGGCGGTACCTGGCGGAGGGGCACTTTGCCAAGGGCAGCATGCAACCCAAGATCGAGGCGGTGATCCGGTACCTGGACAACGGCGGCAGGGAGGCGTTGATCACCAACCCCGAGAACATCGGGAAGGCGCTGGAGGGCATGACCGGCACGCGGATCACCCGCGACTGACGCCGGAGGGACTCAATGGCGAATTTCACCTTCGTGTGCAGCGAGTGCGGCGCCCGCTACGCGGAAAGCGCGGTCCGCTACGTGTGCCCGATCTGCAGCACACGACAGGTTCCCGGCGGCGTCACCCGCGGCGTGCTGCGGGTCGAGCTCGCCGAGATCCCCGAGCGCTGGCCCGCGGCACGCGCGCACGACCCCGGAGCCCTGGTGGTGTTCCTGCCCGTCGCATCGCCGGTCTCGCTCCCGCCGTGTCGGGTGGGCGGTACGCCGCTGCTGCCGGTCCCCGGCCTGCGGCGCGAACTCGGCATGCCACACTTGTGGGTCAAGGACGAGACGCGCAACCCGTCCGGCTCCACCAAGGACCGCGCTTCCCTCTTGGTCGTGGCCAAGGCGATCGAGTACGGAGTCGACACGGTCGCCACCGCCTCCACGGGCAACGCGGCGAGCGCCCTCGCGGCCGTAGCCGCAGCCGCAGGGGTGCGGGCGGTCGTGTTCGTGCCGGCCCTTGCCCCCCCGGCGAAGCTCGCGCAGGCCGCGATGTACGGGGCACGCGTCATCCCCGTGGCCGGCTCATACGACGAGGCGTTCGAGCTTTCCATCGCGGCGTGCGAGAAGTTCGGCTGGTACAACCGCAACACCGCGTTCAATCCGTTCACCATCGAGGGCAAGAAGACGGTGGCCCTCGAGATGGCAGCTGACCTCAAGCCCGACGCGCCCGACGTCGTGCTCGTGCCGACAGGGGACGGCGTCGTCGTCTCCGGGGTCGCGAAGGGTTTCGCGGACCTCGTACACGGCGGGTTGCTGCACCGGAGGCCGCGCCTGCTTGCAGTGCAACCGGTGGGCTCGCCGGCCATCGCCACGGCTCTGCGCTCGGGAGCCACCACCGTCTCCCCGGTGACAGGCGCCGCCAGCGTCGCCGACAGCCTGGTCGTGAACGCCCCGCGCAACGCGATGATGGCGCTCAGGGAAGTGCGCGCCTCCGGAGGCACGGGGGTTCTGGTGAGCGACGAGCAGATCCTCGACGCGATGGACCGCCTCGCCCGCACCACCGGTGTGTTCGCCGAACCCGCCGCGGCCGCCGCGCTGGCCGGCCTGTTCGTCGCCCTCGAAGAAGGGTTGGTGGCGCGCGACGAACGCGCCGTGCTGCTCGTCACCGGCACTGGGCTCAAAGACGTGCCGGCCGCCATGAGGCGCGTGTCGATCCCCAAGCCCGTGCCGAACGACCTGGCGGCGGTGGAGCGGCTGCTCGAAGAGTCGCGGCGCTGAGCGACTCCTGGCGCTGTCCACGCCCGTGACCGGGCGACGCACTGCTTCAGAGGTCTATTAGCCCCCGCACGCCCGCCCGCGACCGCGCCGAGGCCGCGATCATTTCTTCTCGACCTGCAGATTCGAGGCGTGGAGGTGCACGATCAGCCACTTCCCCGAGCTCTTCTGCAGGACGAGCGTGCGGCGCGAGACCATCTCCTCACCGGCGAAGTGAAACGTGACCACCGCGACGCTGCCGAGCAGTTGCACCTTGGTGCCGACCGGAACGAGGTTCATGTAGGGCGGAGCGGGTCGGCCCCGCCGTACTGCATCGAAGAAAGCGCCGAAGGCGGCGCCAATCTGCTGCCGGTCCTCGAGGCGGAGGGGAAGGCTCGCGAGTGGAAAGAAGAGCGTGGCATCCGCGGCAAAGAAGCTGGTGAAGGCATTCGCATCCGCGTCGTCGAGCGCCTTGACGACGCCGTCGACCACCTTCAGGACCGCGGTCTCATCCGCAGGAGCCACGGGCGTTTGCGCGCCGGCTGGTGCGCTCGCTGCCAGGACGGCAGCGACGAGCAACAGGACCGACGCCAGGGAGAACTCACGTCTGGCAGGTGGGTGCATGGTTCGCTCCGTTTGGCACGGTGTCAGGGTAACCCCCGGCGGCAGCGCATGAAAGGGACCCGAGTCAGGCCGGTTGCGCCACGACTGCGGTTCCGTAGCAGACCATCTCGGTCACGCCCTGCATCAGCTCGGTGGCGTCGTAGCGGATGCCGACCACCGCGTTGGCGCCGACCTGCTCGGCGTGGGCCACCATCATCTCGAAGGCCTCCGCACGGGTCTTCTCGCACAGCTCGGTGAACAGCGAGATGTTGCCACCGGCGAGGGTCTGCAACGCGCCGCCGATCGTGCCGAAGATCGAACGGGACCGCACGGTGATCCCCCTCACCACACCCAGGTTCTTCGCGATCCGATGGCCTGGTAGCTCGAACGCCGTGGTCGTCATCGCGTGGTTCATTCTTCCCCTCCAGTCGCACTCTGCACCGCCGCCACAAACGCACGCAGCTTGGCCCGGTCGAGCCGACCGTCCGTTCGCACGCCGGTGCACACGTCGACGCCGAAGGGCCGCACCCTTCGAATCGCGTCGCTGACGTTCTCCGGGGTGAGCCCGCCGGCGAGGAAGACCGGAACGCCGACCCGGTCCCGGATCTCCCGGCTGGTGGCCCAGTCGTGCGTCTCTCCCGTGCCCCCGAGCCGCTTGACGGGCGACACCGAGGTCCCGGAGTCGAGCAGCAGGGCATCAACGTGCGATGCCACCCG
The DNA here is from genome assembly GCA_035542075.1 of Thermoanaerobaculaceae bacterium. GTDB lineage: Bacteria > Acidobacteriota > Thermoanaerobaculia > Thermoanaerobaculales > Thermoanaerobaculaceae > RBG-13-68-16. The sequence goes on along the minus strand of DATKMD010000221.1, from coordinate 5,707 downwards.
CAGCGCTTCCTCCAACGCCCCGTCGTCGCCGACGTGGATCACCTGGACGAGCGAGACCCCGGGGAGGGCATGACGGAGATCCTCGTACGTCCCCGAGGCCAGGCGGTCGCAGAGCTGCACCGCGTTGACCCGACACGTCTTCTGCTGCACGACGATCTTGCCTGTATCCCGCTGGCTTGTCAGCAGGAACGACCCGATGCCGGGCGGCAGCGTGGCGACGATCTCCGCGATCAGCGCCTCAGGGATCACGCCCGGGCCGCTCGGCATCTCCGACACGAGGCCCACCGCGCTGGCGCCCTGATCGATCGCGGCCCAGGCCTCCTCGACGCTTGTGATGCAGCAGATCTTGATCCTCGTCACGGACATGGCTGCCCCGGCCGTTCCCCACCTCAGCGGAGATTCCGGACCCGGGGATGGTAGCCGAAAACCTCGCCGGAGTCGCACATGCCCGCCGGATCGAGCGCCAAAGAACATACCACTTCTCATGACCTCCGAGGGGCTTGACACCGTCTTCCGGAGGCGTAGTCTCCCCGCAAAGCGGCGAAAAGCGATGGTCCCAATTCTGCTCTCGAACACTGGGTGTTAGGGAAAGGAGGAGGTCTATGTGGCGTCTCTGGCGAGTCGTTGCGGTGCTGCTGTGTTTCACGCTGTTCCTCGTCCCGGGCGCGTTCGCCCAGTCGCAGGCGACGACCGGCGTCATCGAGGGGACCGTAGTGGATGAGAGCGGTGGCGTGCTCCTCGGCGCGGCGGTCTCGCTCAAGAACACAGGCACGAACTTCGAGAAGGTGCTGGCGACGGGCCCGGACGGCCGATTTCGGGGCGTGCTGCTCCCCCTTGGGCCGTACCGGGTCACCGTGACCCTCGCCGGCTTCACGACGCTCGTTCGGGAGGGCCTCGACCTGGCGGTCGGCCAGACGATCAACCTCACGCTGACCCTGAAGGTGTCGGCCGTCAGCCAGGAGGTGCTGGTCACTGCGGCGAACCCGGTGATCGAGACGACCCGCGCCGAAGGTTCGACCATGATCGGCCAGAGAGAGGTCGCAAACCTGCCCAACAACGGCCGCAACTTCCTCGACTTCGCGAAACTCACGCCGAGCGTCTCCATCGTTCAGGGCCCCGATGGCGACGAGATGACGATCAACGGGCAGAAGGGGATCGCCAACAACGTCTCGGTGGATGGCGCCGACTTCAACAACCCGTTCTTCGGCGAGCAGCGCGGCGGCCAGCGCCCGCCGTTCACGTTCAACCTCGACGCAGTCAAGGAAGTCGTGGTGGTCACCGACGGCGCCAACGCCGAGTTCGGCCGCTCCTCCTCCGGGTTCGTCAACGTCGTCACGAAGTCGGGCACCAACGATGTGCACGGCAGCTTCCACGTCCACTACAAGTACCAGGGGATCGCATCGGCACCGATCAACAAGGACGGCTCGACGGCCCCGAAGTACGACTTCAACCAGCTCCAGTACGGGGCGACGCTCGGGGGCCCGATCTCGAAGGACAAGCTCTTCTACTTCCTCTCCGTCGACCTCCAAGACGCCAGCTCGACCAAGCAGATCGACCCCAACCGGATCGAGCAGCGCGTGGTTGACTACTTCGCCAGCGTTGGAAGCCCCGAGGAGAACGGCTCGATCACGCGCGGTAACGACGCCCAGGTCGCCCTCGGGAAGCTGGACTGGCTGATCACGCAAAACCACCTGGCGACGGTGCGCGCGACCTACACGAAGTCCCACCAGCCGAACGGCACGTTCGACGTCGACTCGTGGGGACGCAGCGCCAACGCGATCGAGAACGACGACTCCAGGGCGCTCAGCGGGACCCTCATCTCGACGTTCTCGGACACGCTCCTCAACGAGTTCCGCTTCCAGTTCGCCAAGGAAAACAGGCCGCGGCCGTACAACGGCCCGGACATCACCGGACAAACGCGGCCGCTGCCCGACACCGCGTTCGACTTTGCCAAAGCCTACCGGTTCGGCGAGCCGTTCTTCATCCCGGTGGACTACTACGACACCCGCGTGCAGTTCAACGACAACCTCACGATCATCGCGGGGTCTCACGAGGTCAAGATGGGGTTCGAGTACAACCACGTGAACTCTTCGCAGGTCTTCCGCGGGTTCATGAACGGCCGCTACATCTTCAGCTCGACCGATGGGTTCCTGAACTACGCGCACAACCCCAACTACGTGGAGTGCTCCGACGGCTCCTCTTCGGCGACCGGGACCTGCCCGGCGGGTACCAGCATTGCCGGTCCGGTTCTCTGGTTCCTCCAGCAGGCCGGCGTCGGGGACGTCACGGCGGAGGAGGGGGGGACCCAGTCGATCAACCAGTTCGAGCCTGGCGTCTTCATCCAGGACAAGTGGACGCCGGTACCGAACTTCACGATCCAGTTCGGCCTGCGGTACGAGCAGGAGCTCGAGCCCGACCCGATCACGCCTCCCGATGAGGTGTTCTTCGCCCCGTTCATCGGCACGACCGTGAACGGGCAGGCGTTCCCGTCCGACGGCACGATCCCGTCCGACAAGAGCATGTGGCAGCCCCGCCTCGGCATCACCTGGGACCCCGCCAACGACGGCAAGACGGTCATCCGCGCCAGCGGCGGCATCTTCTACGCGCGCATCCCCGGCCTCTACCTCGCCTCGGCCCGCTCGACCAACGGCAGTCGCTTGCAGGGCATCTTCCGCAGTAGCGCCCTCACCCCGTTCCTCGGGCCCGTCCCGGCCTACCCCAACCTGCTCCCGCAGTCGTCCGTCGCAATCCCAGACCACCCCGACGTCTACATCTTCGACAAGAACTTCAAGAACCCGAAGACGACCTCGTTCTCGATCGGCGTTGACCGCGAGATCACGGCCGACTTCGCCGTCTCGCTCAAGGGCAACTACGCCGACACGACACAGTTGACCCGGTACATCAACACCAACGACCCGCTGCTGGGTTCCAACTGGAGCACCGGCCTTCCCGACGCCTCGGGCGGGAACACCAACGGCGTCGCGACGCTCTGGACCGCGGAGTCCACCGCCAAGAGCAGGTACTGGGGCGTGACCCTCGGCCTCCTGAAGAAGTGGAGCGACAACTACCAGTTCCAGGTCTTCTACACCTACTCGGAGGACAAGTCCGACGACGACAACGAGCGCGACCCGTTCAAACTGCAGTACGCCAAGGTCACGGACCTCGGAGCCGAGTACAGCTGGTCCGACCGCCACCAGCGCGACCGCTTCAACGGGATCTTCCTCTGGCAGGCCCCCGGGAAAATCAACGTCAACGTCCGCTACTCGTACCGCTCGGCCCAACCGATGTCGATCAAGGCAGACGGGACGCCGGCCGAAACCCCGCAGGACCGCTGCTCGGCGCGCACGGCGGCCGGAGGGTGCACCGCGGACTCGACGGTGACCAAGCGCAACCTCGGCCACAAGGACAACAAGTACTCATCGCTCGACTTCAGCCTCTCGCGGCCGTTCCCGGTCGCCGGCATGGTGATCGAGCCGATCCTCGAGGTCTACAACCTTTTCAACAGCAAGAACCTCCGTAAACCGGAGTCGGGGAGCCTGATCTTCAACTTCGACGGGACGGTGCAGAGCGGCCTCGGCGACCCACGCCAGGCGCAGCTCGGCGTCAGGTTGACGTTCTAAACGCGGAGAAAGACCTTCATCAAGCGAGGGGGAGGGCTTTCCCTCCCCCTCATCTCTCTTCGCCCCACCGAGGCACAGCCGTGCAACTCCGCTGTGGGCACCTCGGCCAGGCACACCAAGGTCTGCCGGTTGGACCGCGATCGTCGGTCGACTCTACTTCGGGGCCCCGAGGTTCGCGGCGGCGATGCGCTGCTGGTACGCGGCCACCTTTTCCCGTACCGCTGCCTCGTTCAGCGTGAGGACGCGACCCGCCGTCATGACCAGCTCGCCGTCGATGATGACCGAGTCCACGTCACAGGCTTTGGTCGCATAGACCAGCAACGAGTAGGGGTCGTAGTTGGGGATCTGGTGGAGGCTGTCGGTGCGCACCAGGATCAGGTCGGCCCGCTTGCCCACCTCCAGCGACCCGATCACGTTTTGCAGGCCGACGGCTTTGGCGCCCAGGCGCGTCGCCATGGCAAGGGCGGTCCGGGCGGGCAGCACCTTCGGGTCGCCGCTCGTCACCTTGGCGAGCTTGGCCGCGGTGTCCATCTCCTCCCACAGCGACAGGTCGTTGTTGGAGGCCGAGCCGTCGGTGCCGAGGCCGACCGCGACCCCGGCCGCCAGCAACGCGGGCACAGGGGCCACTCCGGACGCGCCCTTCATGTTGGACTGGGGGCAGTGCGCCACGCCGACCTTGTGCTCGGCCAGCAGCGCGATCTCCGCAGGGGTTGGGAAGATCACGTGGGCCGCCGCGACCCGGTCGTCGAGGATGCCGAGCGATGCCGCGTACTCCACCGGCCCCTTGCCGTGCTTCTTTTGAACGAAATCCACCTCGTAGCGGGCCTCGGCCAGGTGCATCAACATCGGCACGTCGTGCCTTACAGCCAGGGCGTGCGCTTCCTTCAGATGCTCGGCCGACACCGTGTACGTGGCGTGCGGCGCCACCGCCGGCGTGATCCGCGGATGGCCGCGCCACCGCACCAGGAACCTTTCCATGTACGCCAGCGCATCCGCCCAGGTCTTGTTGTCGGGGGCGGGGAAATCGATCAACGACTCGCCGACCACCGCCCGCATCCCGCAGCGGGCCGCCTCTTCGGCGATGGCGTCTTCGAAGTAGTACATGTCCACGAAGGTCGTGACTCCGCCCCGCAGCAGCTCCAGGCAGGCCAGTCGCGTCCCCCAGCGCACGAACTCCTCGTCGACGAAGCGTGCCTCAAGGGGGAAGATGCGGCCGTACAGGAAGCCCGTGAGGTCAAGGTCGTCCGCCACCCCGCGAAACAGCGTCATCGGCACGTGCGTGTGGGCGTTGATCAGGCCGGGCATGACGATCTGGCCGGAGGCGTCGAGGCGCCGCGCCCCGGGGAAACGGCTCGCGATCTCCGCCGCCGGACCCACCGCCTCGATCCGGTTGCCCCGGATCGCAACGGCCCCGCCGGGGATCACCGTCCCCGCCTCGTCCATCGCGACGACCAGGCCCCCATCCACCAGCCACACGTCCTCGGCCACGGCCGGCGCTCCGAGGGCCCAGGCCACCACGCCACAAGCCACAACAGCCAGCAGGACGGAACGGTGTGACATTGTCACCTCCCCGGCGGTCAAGCGCGCGAGCCATTTTACCTACCGCGGTGCCTGGGCGAAAAAGCTGTGGGCGGGGATCGCTCCCCGCCCACCGAGCGTTCACACAGCCTGGAGCTTTAGAACTTCGCGTTGAACTCGACGCCGATGATCCTCGGCTCGTTGGTCATCCCGGTCAGGTTGTCGAAGTCGATCCCGCCCTGGATGATCTTGGCATCCGTGATGTTCCGCCCGAACAGGGCGACCTCGTACTTGCCCTGGTTCCAGCCGTAGCCCAGGCGCAGCCCGAACTCCAGGCTGTCGCCGTGGAACTCCTTCGACTCGTAGAGGAAGAAGCTCTTGTCGCTGGAGTAGGCCCAGTCGAGCGCGCCGAAGAACCCCCTGTTCAACGGGTCGGACTGGAAGTTGAGGACCCCGGAGAAGATCCACTCCGGCGCGAACGGCGGGGCGTTGCCGTTGATGAGCACCAGACCCGCGTCGTTGATCGGATTGGTGGGTGTGCACCCGCCGCCGCACTTCGCCACCGTGAG
>DATKMD010000220.1:0-3451 GCA_035542075.1 Thermoanaerobaculaceae bacterium | reverse complement strand
CGCGCGTCCCGCCTCACGATGGCTCACGTCCCCGACCTCCAGGCACACGACCTCGCCGCATGGGAGGAGAAGGGACGGTGTGGTCGACAGGGGCGCCTTGCATGGGCTCGCACGACTGAATCGGCAATCCTGAGCCGCTGGAGCGCGCTTTCCGACCGGATGGGTCGCCGCGCATCCCCCGCACGGGGCTGCGTTAGACAAGGGCCGCCACTGCGGTCAAGCTATGGCAAGCCTTGGACGACGTGGAATGGGCACCCGGTACCGGGGGCCGCTTCGATGTACTGCGTGGGCGCGAACGTAGGCGCGTTGACGGTCAAGGTCGTCGCCGTTCGTGACGGTGGTGTCGAAGCCCGGGTGAAGCCGCACCGGGGCCGGCCCGGGGAGGCTCTGGCCGAGATCCTCGCCGAGCCCGAATTCGCCTCCGCTACGTTCCTCGGCGTCTCCGGCCGGCAAGGCCGTATCACCGAATCGGCCGCCATCCAGCGGGCCCTGCGCGAGGTCGACGAACGCTTCGACGCGGTCGCGTCCCTGGGCGGAGAGTCCTTTCTCGTGTACGTCCTCTCCGGTGGCAGGATCGCCAGCGTTCTCTCGCACAACAAGTGCGCGGCTGGCAGCGGGGAGTTCCTGGTACAGCAGGTCGGCCGCATGGGACTCGATCTGGACGAAGCGATTCGCCGCTCGTTCAGTGGCCGAGTCGTTCCCCTGGCCTCGCGATGCTCGGTGCACTGCAAGTCGGACATCACCCACAAGCTCAACCGGAACGAGGCGACTCCCGAAGACATCCTGCGCACCCTGCACGACAACACGGCGGACAAGGTCGTCGCCCTCCTGGAGAAGGCGCAGTGCCGGCTGCAGCGGGTGCTGGTGATCGGAGGCCTCTCGCGCAACGAGGCCCTGCTGACCGCGCTGCGCGAGAAGCTCCCGGACACCGAGCTCGTCGTGCTATCGCAGAGTCCGTGGTTCGAGGCATGGGGGAGCGCTCTGCTGGCACGAGAGGAGCCGCTCCACGCCTCCCCGCACGGCTCGCCGTCGCCACCGACGGATCGGCTGCCCGCGCTGCGCCGCCAGGCCGACCGTGTGCACGCCCTCCCCGCGCTTCCCCGGCCGGCCCCGTCCGAAGGGCTCTTGGTGCTGGGCGTGGACGCGGGCTCGACGACCACCAAAGCGGTCCTGCTCCAGGGCGCGACGCGCGCCCTGCTGGCCTCGCACTACACCCGCACGCGGGGAAATCCCGTCGCCGCCGTCCGCGAGTGCCTGCAAGGCCTGGCCGCGCAGGTCGGTGATCGCCCGGTGGCCCTCACCAGCGTCACCGGGTCGGCAAGGGAGCTCATCGGCGCCTATCTCGGCACCGAACAGGTATACAACGAGATCTCGGCCCATGCCGCAGGGGCGGTGCACCACGACGCCGAGGTGGACACGATCTTCGAGATCGGCGGGCAGGACGCGAAGTACATCCACCTGCGCAACGGCGTGCCGATCGACTACGCGATGAACAACGCGTGCTCGGCGGGAACCGGCTCCTTCCTCGAGGAAGGAGCCCAGGGTGATCTCGGGGTCCGCGTATCGGAGATCTCCGAGATCGCGCTCGCGGCTCCGGAGCCGGTCCACTTTAAGGCAACCTGCTCCGCCTTCATCAACTCCGACATCCGCATCGCTCAGCAGCAGGGTCAGCGCCGCGACGACATCGTCGCGGGCTTGGTCTGTGCGATCGCGGCCAACTTCCTCCAGCGCGTCAAGGGGCCGCGCCCTGTCGGGAAGAAGGTCTTCCTCCAGGGCGGGGTCGCCCTCAATCGCGCGGTGGCTCACGCCTTCGCGCAGAGCCTCGGCCGCGAGGTAGTGATTCCTCCCGACCCGGAGCTGCTGGGCGCGCTCGGGGTCGGGCTGCTCGCCCTGCAGCGCTGCGCGCAGCCGCCCGAGCTGGCGACGAGGTTGCTTTCGCTGTCTGCACAGGAGATGCAGGTCCTCGGCCACTTCACCTGCAGGGCGTGCAAGTTGAGCTGCAGCGTCGATCGCTTCAAGGTATCGGGCCGGCAGTTTCCCTTTGGCGGTCGCTGCAGCCTCTTCGAGAAGGTGTGGAAGAGAAGGCCGCACGCCGATGCGGCCCCCGACCTGGTGGAGCAGCGAGCCGAGATCCTCTTCGGCGGTCCGGCCGCCGCGAACCGCGGGGACCGCGCCTCGGCGCCCAAAGCGAGCATTGGCATCCCCCGGGCGCTGACCACGCACTCGCTCTTCCCGCTCTACTCGACATTCTTCTCCGGGCTGGGATGGGAGGTGGTGCTGTCGGGCGTGGATCCCCGGGGAGACCTCAAGTCGCACTCCGGATTCTGTCTCCCCGCGCAGATCGCACACGGTGCGATGCTGGACCTGGGGCGGCGTGGCGTGGGGAGGGTGTTCCTGCCGCACGTGGTTCGCATGCCGAAGGAGGGCCCGTGCCGCGACTCGTACCTGTGCCCGATCACGCAAGGGGGGCCCTACTACCTGGCCAAGGCGTTTCCGGATACCCGCCGCTTGACCCCGGTGCTCGACTTCACGGGTGGCTACGAAACCAGTCCGGCCCTGGAGACGATGGCCGTCCGCGAGCTCGGGGCATCTCGCGAACGGGCTGCGCAGGCATGGGCCGCGGCTGTTCGTGCCCAGACCGACGCGGAGCGGCACCTGCGCGATCTCGGGGAGCGGGCGCTCGCCCAGGCCCTGGCGAGAGGGGTGCCCGCGATCCTGCTGGCGGGTCATAGCTACAACGCCTTCACGCCCGAGGCCTCGCAGTCGGTGGGCAAGAAGCTCTCGAGCATGGGCGTGACGGTGATCCCCGCCGACTGCCTGGTCCCGGTGGTCGACGGTTCCACCGCCTGGCACTTCGCGAACCAGATCCTGAACGCGGTGACGCTCGTCCGGCGCCACGCCAACCTATTCCTGGTGGCCGTGAGCAACTTCAGCTGCACGGTCGATGCCTTCATCCAATCGGCGCTGGCGTCCGAGCTGGGGTCCAAGCCCTACCTGACCCTCGAGATCGATGCCCATACCGCCGATGCCGGAGTCCAGACACGCCTCGAGGCCTTCCTCGAGGTCGTCCACAGCTACCGACCCGGCGGATCCCGCAACCGGCGGCCCTTCACGCCCTGTCGACTCGCCCCGGGCGGCCGGGTGATCCGTTCGAACGGCGAGGAGGTTCCACTCGCCGACCCGCGCGTGAAGTTCTACCTGCCCAACTTCTCCGAGGTCCACGCGGAGGCGTTCGCGCTGGCCGCTCGATGGCTCGGCCTGCACCCGGGCGACACCATCCCTCTGGGTCGGAGCCAGCTCGAACGGGGCCTCGAGCACTCCTCGGGCCGGGAGTGCCTTCCGCTGCCGATCGCGATTGGGCAGCTGCTCTACATCCACGAGCACCGCTCTCCGGGCGAGATCCTGGGATACGGCATGGTGCAAGGCGGAGCGCCATGCGTCAGCGATGCGT
>DATKMD010000219.1:0-4267 GCA_035542075.1 Thermoanaerobaculaceae bacterium | reverse complement strand
AACTCAAAAGGATGGCAGTTCGACGACATCCACCTCGAGGATGAGTCGAGGCGATTTCGGTGATTGCGGGCCCATACCCTCGACGCCGAGGAAACGATTCCCCTGGACTTGTCCCCTGGCCCATGTACCCCCAGTCTCTGGACCCTCGCTGCAGCGTCGCTGCGTGGTCACATCGGGACGGTTGGGCTTGATGGCTCGGTCGCGCTCTTGCCCGAAATGACGGTGTCGACGACCTAGCACAGTCCGTGGGTTCCAAACAGTTCCGTAGAATTGGCAGAGAATACCAGTAGAATTCCGGTTGCGGGATCCTCTGCAACCTTCAAGGCAAGTTATCGCGGAGCCATCTAAGAGCGTCACCGCACCATTGCTCACGCCGAAGCGGTGCTGGTAGTCGACGGTCCAGGCTGGAAGAACCCAAGGCCAGCGGCGGAGCAAGGCGCTAGTGGGCAAGGACACCCGAGAGGAAGAAGGCGCACGATGCGGCGTTCCGGTCCCTTCGGCACCAGAAGAAGATCAGCAGGCGGGAGATAGACATCCCTCCAGACTCTACCTCAGGCGCGGGCTCGTGTGTGATTCCCTTGCCTGATCCCGCCGGCGGGTCAGGCAAGGGAGCCGGTCACACGATGGTCACGTCGAAGACGTGATAGCCCCAGGGCGGCAGGTCGACGTAGAGGCCGCGCGACTCGAGATCGCCGCCGTCGCGGTCGTAGGAGGCGCCACCCGTGAGGTCCTTCAGTCGCACCGCGCGCCCGGTCAGCCCGGGCAGCGCCGGACGGACGTAGCACTGGCTCTGGTTACCGGCGTAGTTGACGGCGATGAGAAGACGCTGACCGTCCGGGCCGTGCCAGGACCAGGCGAGGAAGCAGTCCGACGTCCAGTTGCCGTCCCAGGCCGGCACACACTCGAGCAAGCGCCACTGACCCTCCCGGAGGGCGGGCTGGCGGAGGATCCCCAGAAGCCCTTCGTAGAATCCCCGCAGGGCTGAGTCGACGGGCTCCTGCGGCGCGCGGACGAGGTGGGGCGAGATCCGCTTCTTCCGTCCCTCGAACTGGCCCTGATGGAAGAATCGGAGCCCCGGCGTCAGGTACGTGATCACGGCGGCGGCCTGGTGCACCGCGGGCGGGAAGGTGGCGGCGACCCGGGGCTCGTCGTGATTCTCCAGGAACCGGGCGAGCTTGGTCTGGTAGTCGAGCTCGGCACAGAGGTGCTCGCGCGCCGGCCGCGCGTGGCCCTCGCACAAGCGGTCGTAGAGGCGCTTGTCGTAGGCGTAGTCGAATCCCTGCTGCATCATCGTCCATTCGAGATCCCAGTACACCTCGGCCATGAAGCAGAAGCCCGGGACCTGCTCCCGCACTCTCCGGGTCGCGGTCGGCCAGAAGAGCGGGGCCCGGCGACCCCACGTTCGCTCGAAGACGTCCGGCAGCACGAGCATGGCCATGTCACAGCGCACCCCGTCACACTGCCGGCTGATCTTCAGCAGCTCGCCGATCATGGCCTCCTGGGTGGCGGGGTTGCTGTAGTCGAGCTGCAGCGTGTCCGGCCACCCCGCGAAGTACGGGTCGCGACCATACGCCAGGAGCCGGTCTCCCCCCTTCCGCTTCGCCCACGTGTAGTTCTGGGGCGCCCGGGCGAGATCGCCCTCGGTTCCCGCGACGTAGTACTCGGGATGCTCCTCCACCCAGGGATGATCGGGGCCCGTGTGGTTGGGGACGAAGTCGAGCATCAACCTGAGCCCACGGCGCCGCAGACGCTCGCGAAGCCGGGCCAGCGCGGCATCGCCTCCGAGGTCGGGATGAACCGTGTAGGCGGTGATCGCGAAGCCGGAGCCCGCGATGTCCTCCTCGCGCAGGTCCGGCAGCGTCGCCTCGAAGTCTCGTCGCCACTCGGCATTGCTTCGCGATACCCGCTGCGCGGTGGGGCCCGTTCCCCAGACGCTCAGGAACCAGACCCAGTCGAAGCCCATCTCGGCCAGGCGGTCGAGATCGGCGTCGGGAATGTCGTCGAGGGTGGCCCGGCGAGCCTGCGCGCGCGAAAGCTCGGTCAGCCAGACTCGCGTGTTGACCTGATACAGAACCGGATAGAGTACCTTGGTCATTGCCGTCTCTCCCATCGGGCGTCCGGAGCTAGCGTTTACGACTGCGCCCGGCGCCGACGGTGCGGCCCCTCGGCGCTGGCTCTGCTTCCGTGACCCCGGCGACCTTGCCGAGATCGAGCACCTGCTCCGACGTCGTGGTCGCGAACAGATGCATGGCGCGGGCAATGACGCCGGTCCAGCCGGTCTGGTGGCTCGCGCCGAGCCCGGCCCCGTTGTCGCCGTGGAAGTACTCGTAGAACAGCAGGCAATCACGCCAGTGCGGGTCCTCCTGGAACTTCTGCGCCCCCCCGTACACCGGGCGCCGCCCCTGCCCGTCTTTCAGGAAGATGCTGCCGAGCCGGCGCGAGATCTCCTCGGCGACCTGGTACAGGGTCATCTGCCGGCCCGAGCCGGTCGGGCATTCGATGGTGAATTCGTCGCCGTAGTACGCGTAGTACTGGAGCAGGGCCCGGATGATCAGGGCGTTGACCGGCATCCAGATCGGCCCCCGCCAGTTCGAGTTGCCGCCGAAGATGCCGCTGTCGGACTCCGCCGGCAGATACTCCACGCGGTACTCATCGCCCCCGACCCGGAACACGTAGGGATGGTCGGCGTGATAGCGGGAGAGAGAGCGGATGCCGTAGGGGCTCAGGAACTCGTTCTCGTCGAGCATCTTGGCCAGCACCCTGCGCAGCTTGTCCTCGTTCAGGACCGAGGCCAGGCGTCGACCGGAATGGCCGGTCTTGCTCGGATCCTGGACGAATGCTCTGAGCTCCGGGCGCGATTCGAGGAAGTGCCGGAGCCGCACCTGCATCTCCGGGTGCTGCGCGAGAAACTTCCCGTCGAAGGAGGTCACCGCACAGAGGGGCAGCAGCCCGACCATCGACCGCACCTTCAGGCGCTGGGAGCGGCCGTCCGGCAGCTGGAGCACATCGTAGAAGAACCCGTCCTCCTCGTCCCACATCCCGGTGCCCTCGCCGGCGTGCAGCAGCGCCGAGGCGATCCACAGGAAGTGCTGGACGAACTTCAAGCACATCTCCATGTACGCGGGCCGGTGTTGCGCCAGCTCGACGGCGATCTCGAGCATGTTCTGGCAGTAGAGCGCCATCCAGGCGGTGCCGTCGGCCTGCTCCAGGTATCCGCCGGTCGGCAGCGGCGCGCTGCGGTCGAAGACCCCGATGTTGTCGAGCCCCAGGAACCCCCCCTCGAACGCGTTCTTGCCGCTCCGGTCCTTGCGATTCACCCACCACGTGAAGTTGAGCAGCAGCTTCTGGAACGCCCCCTCGAGCCACTGGAGGTCGCGCTGTCCGCGGCGCGCCATCTCCAGCCGGTACGTGAAGATCGTGGCCCAGGCGTGCACCGGAGGGTTGACGTCACCGAAGTTCCACTCGTACGCGGGGATCTGCCCGTTCGGGTGCATGTACTGCTCGCCGAGCATCAGGTCCAGCTGTTGCTTGCCAAAGTCCTCATCCACGAGGGTCAGGGCCAGGACGTGAAAGGCCAGGTCCCAGGCCGCGTACCACGGGTATTCCCACTTGTCGGGCATCGAGAGGATGTGGGCGTTGTACATGTGGTGCCAGTGATCGTTGCGGGGAGCCCGCCTTATCGGCTTGAACGGATCGGCGCCGTGCTCCTCGAGCCACTTGTCGACGTCGTAGTAGTAGGACTGCTTGGACCACAGCATGCCGGCCACTGCCTGGCGCATCACGTTGGCCGCATCGGGGCTCAGCGAGGCCGGGATCACGGTGGCATAGAACGCGTCTGCCTCCTGCCGGCGAGCGGTCAGGATCTCGTCGAAGCTCTTGCCGAACGGCCCGTGCCCGTTGGTCGTCGAGCCGAGCGCGGTCGGGGCGACATCGCTCAGCCGTAGCTGGACGGTGCGCGACTCCCCCGCGCCGACGATGAGCGGATAGTGGGCCGACGCCTTCGTTCCCTGCTTCTCGGGATTCACCGCATCCTGGCGGCCGTGGACGATGTAGCTGTCGATCCCGTCCTTCACATAGGGAGTCCGGTTGGGGGCGCGGAACAGGCGCTCGGTGTTGGTCTCGTTCTCGGTGAAGAGCAGCTCGGTCGCGCCGTCGGAGTAGAGGTACCGCTCGCCGAGATCGCGATGCGCCGCCGCGATGACCGCGCCGGGGGCGCCGGTCGCGGCCTGCCGGAGGACCGGGCGGGGGGCCGCGGCACCCCACGACC
>DATKMD010000218.1:0-8927 GCA_035542075.1 Thermoanaerobaculaceae bacterium | reverse complement strand
CCGCCTCCGCAATCCAAGCAAGCAGGTCCGCATAGGGATCGTCGGCAAGTACGTCAACCTCGTTGACAGCTACAAATCCTTGAACGAGGCGCTCCTGCACGGCGGCATTGCCAACGACGCCAGGGTTGAACTCGTCTTCATCGACTCCGAGAAGCTCGAGGAGGAGGCGTACATCGAGGAGCTCTTCCAGGTGGACGGGATCCTGGTCCCGGGCGGCTTCGGCAAGCGAGGAATCGAGGGGATGATCCGTGCCATCGAGTTCGCCCGCGGTCACAAGATCCCGTTTCTCGGAATCTGCCTGGGTCTGCAGACGGCGGTGATCGAGTTCGCTCGCAACGTCTGCAACCTCGAGAGGGCCAACTCCTCGGAGTTCGCCCAGGACCCACCCTACAAGGTGATCTACAAGATGCGCGAACTGGTCGGCGTGGACACGATGGGTGGCACGATGCGCCTCGGCAGGTACCCGTGCCAGCTCAAGCCCGGATCGCGTGCGTGGGAGGCGTACCGGGCCGACACCGTGTGGGACCGTCACCGGCACCGCTACGAGGTCAACGCGGACTACATACCCCTCCTGGAACAGCACGGCCTCGCCGTGACCGGCCGGTCGCCCGACCGCATGTTCGTCGAGATGATCGAGGTCCCGGATCACCCCTGGTTCGTGGCATGCCAGTTCCACCCGGAGTTGAAGTCCAAACCCTTCGCGCCCCACCCCCTCTTCACGGCCTTCATCAAAGCCTCAATGGAGCACCAGGGTCGCCGGGACAACGGGCAGAGCGCCGAGACGCCGAGCCCCGCGGTGCCAGCGCCAACGCATTCGGAGGGGAACGCTCGTGAGTGAGGCACCTGTCGTCGTCACGCTCGCTCGCGGTGTCGCCGTGGGCCGGGGGAAGCCGCTCGCCTTCGTCGCGGGACCGTGCGTCATCGAATCACCTGAACACGCCCTGCGGGTGGCCAGACTGCTCAAGGGCCTGGCAGAAGAACTTGGCATCCCGTTGCTCTTCAAGGCCTCCTTCGACAAGGCCAACCGGTCGTCGTTGGCCAGCTACCGCGGGCCCGGACTCGCGGACGGCCTCGCCGTCCTCGCGGAGATCCGCAGGGCTACCGGCCTCCCGGTTCTCACCGACGTCCACGAGCCCGCCCAGGCGGCGGCAGCGGCTGAAGTGGTGGACGTCCTCCAGGTGCCTGCATTCCTGTGCAGGCAGACGGACCTGCTGCTGGCTTGCGGCCGCACCGGCAAACCGGTGAACGTGAAGAAGGGTCAGTTCATGGCCCCTCACGACATGGGCAACGTCGTGGAGAAGGTGCAATCCACCGGCAATCGCAGCGTCACCGTCACCGAGCGCGGGAGCTCGTTCGGTTACAACAACCTGGTCGTTGACCTGCGCTCGATCGCGATCATGCGCCGTTTCGCACCGGTCGTCTTCGACGTCACGCACTCCCTCCAGCTCCCCGGCGGTCTCGGCCACGCCACGGGGGGCACCAAGGCCTTCCACCTCGAACTCGCTCGGGGCGCAGTCGCCGCCGGGGCCGACGCGGTCTTTGCGGAAGTGCACGACGACCCGCCAAACGCCCTCTCCGACGCTCCCACCCAACTCACGCCGGAGGAGTTCCGGACGCTTGTGGTGCACGCGCTCTCCGTACGGGCCGCCCTGGACACGGTGACGAGGGAGTGAAGGTCCGAGGAGGTGGGGAGAACATCAGGAGGTAACGACTCCCGACTGTTCCTGGTTTCTCCACGTCTGTGCTAGCCTCACCCAATAGCGGAGGCGCCATGACCTTGACGCCCAAAGACCTGCTCGACGGTTTTCCAACCGAGAAGAAGAGCTATGCCGCGCCGGCGCCGATCGCCGGCGTAGAGGTCTTCCAGCTCCAGCGTCACGTGGACGACCGTGGGCTGTTCCTCGAGCTCTACCGCGCAACCGCCACCCACTCGGGCAGCGAGAAGCTCGCGCAGTTCTTCAAGGACGTCGAGGTTGCTCAGCTCAATTACTCCCTCGTCACCGCCCACGACCACGTCAAGGGCCTCCACTACCACCTGAAGCAGAGCGACGTGTGGTTCTGCCCGCCGCCTTACAAGCTGAAGGCCGTCATGCTGGACCTTCGACGCGGGTCGCCCACCGCAGGCGTCGCACAGGTGGTCGTGCTGGGGGAGGGTCATGACGCCTGGCTGAGGATCCCCGCCGGCGTCGCGCACGGGTACCGACCGCTCAGCACGCCCTGCGGGCTGTTCTACCTGGTGACCCGCTGCTTCGACCTCACCGATCCGGACGAGTTCCGCATCCCCTGGGATCACCCTGCCGTCAGGGACCTGTGGGGGATCAGGAACGAGTAGGACAGGGGTCAGCAAGGGGCAACTTCTGCTACGTTTCTAAATTCCCCTCTGTTGTTCCCTGTGCCCTGTTCCCTGTCCCCTGTCTTACAGCTCGGGCTTCCAGTCGTCGAGCAGGACCGGCTTCTCCCATCCTGAACCCGCGCGGGAGGCGACGGCGAGGTCCCAGTCGAGGGCCCCCGGCGTGAAGCGGGGAACGCGGAAGAACAGCAGCGCGCCGTCCTTCGCCGACACGGCCTCAAGCAGCGGCCGCCTCTGGGCGCCGGGCAGCCTCACTTCCTGCACCACCCCGCCGGCGAAGAGCAGCTGGCGATCGGCGCGGCAGAAGTACAGCGTGTTGTTGGGACCCACCCTTGGAGACCACTCCGGGCCCATGGTGTTGATGCGCGGCTCCAGCATCTGGCCGGGTTTGCCCTCCAGCGAGAGCCAGAGGTCGCTGCCGTTCGCGTCGTACGCGGTCCAGACGAGGGCCTTCAGCAGCTTGCCGAACCGTTGCCCATCACCGGTGCTCGCCCCGCTCGGCAGGGTGAGCTTCTCGAGCTTTCCCCACGGCGCCTTTGCGCTGGTGCGCTGTCCGGCGAGGAGCTGTCGGCTCCCGTCGGCGAGCGCGACTTCCACGAGGCACGCAGTCTCGTCGTCCTTCATCCAGGTGAAGCGGGCCTTGGCCGTGGGCGGGAGGTCGGGGAGGTCCACGAGTTGCGGCTCCTCCCACCCCTTCGCACCCCACGCGACGCGGTACGGCCGAACGCCCCCGACGGCCCAGGGCAGAAGCGCACCGGACCGGTCGCGCATGCCCTGACGGACTGCACCGACCGGCTGGGCCTCCTTGCCGCCCAGGGGTACGCCCGGGAGGAGCCCTGCCGCGAAGTACACGACCTTTCCGCCCTGGACAGGCAATGGAGTCACCTCCAGCCCCGCCGAGTTGATCCGCCTCGGGTCGGCGGGCGTCGTGACCTCCTCCGGCAAGGCGTCGAGTGAGCGGGGAAGGAAGCGAAGGCGGTACGAGGAGAACAGGTAGAGCTCCGCCGCATCGGCGGTGATCAACTTGCTCCCGGTCATCGCAGTGGTCCCGGGCACCGGGTTCACCGCCACCTCCTGGCCCACCCTGAAGTCGTCCAGGTCGCCGGCCCTCAGGGTCGCAATGCAGGCGGTGTCGCTGGTGACCCGGACCCGCACCGTCACGTCCTTGTCCAGCGTCGGCACCAGGCGCCCTTCGCGGCGCATGGCGTTCTGCATCTGGTCCGGCAGGCCTTCCCGGATCTCGACCTCCCAGACGCCGCTGGCGGCAGGGGTCTCGCGGATCGCCGAGATCCTGCCGAGGATCAGACTGTCGGGCTGGGGCACCGGGGTGCTCGTGTCTTGCATCCCACACCCCAGGATCAGGAACACGACGGTGAGTGCGAACAGAGGACGACGCATGGCTGAGACCCCTTTCTAGAGGAGCACACCGGCGATGCACGCGTTGACGAAGTTGGTGAGGGCGCCTGCAAAGAGGGCGCGGACGCCCAGGCGGGCCAGGTCGTGCTGACGGTTGGGAGCGAGCCCACCGATGCCGCCGATCTGGATCGCGATCGAGCTGATATTGGCGAAACCGCACAGGGCATACGTGGACAGGACAACCGACCGATCGGAAAGCACGGGAAGCGATCCCGCCGCCTTGGCGCCGGCAGCGATCAGCTTCGCGTTGTCCAGCAACGTCTTCATGTCGAGGTACGCGATGAACTCGTTGAGCGCGGTCTTCTTTCCCAGCAGCACGCCGACCGCGCCCGCCTCACTCCACGGAATGCCGATCAGCCACGCGACCGGAGCCAGAACCCTCGCGAACAGCCACTCGAGCGACAGTTGGGGCGCGCCGAAGAGCCCGCCGGCCCAGCCGAGCGCGGCGTTGATTAGCGCCAGGAGCGCCAGAAACGCAATGAGCATCGCGGCCACGTTGATGCAGAGCTTTGCGCCGTCCGCCGCACCTGACGCGGCGGCATCCACCGGGTTGATCCAGGGACGTTCCACCTGCGCGCGCACCTTGCCTCGCGTCTCGGGCTCCCCCTCCTCCGGGTACAGCAGCTTCGACATGACGAGCGCACCCGGGGCGGCCATCACCGAGGCGGCGATGAGATGAACCGCGGGGACTCCGAAAGAGATGTACACCGCCATGACTCCGGCCGCGATCGTGCCGAAGCCTCCCGCCATCACGGCCTGCAGCTCCGACTGCGTCAGCGTTGCCAGGTACGGACGGATGAAGAGGGGGGCCTCGGTCTGTCCGACGAAGATGTTGGCGGCGTTGCACAACGACTCCGCGCCAGAGGTTCGCATCGTTTTCATCATCACCCACGCCACACCCTCGACGACCCGCTGGAGAATGCCGTAGTAGTACAGGAGCGACATCCCGGAGGAGACGAAGATGATCGTCGGCAGCACCTTGAAGGCGAAGTAGTGGTCCGTGAACTTCTCCCCAAAGACGAAGCGGGCACCTGCGTCGGAGAAGTCGAGGAACTTCTTCACCAGGGTTCCGATGAAACTGAACACCGCAAACCCGGCCGGTGTCTTGATGATCACGATTGCGAGCACGACCTGGAGCCCGATTCCGAAGACGATCGGACGCCAGCGCACGGCCTTGCGGTTGGTGGAGAAAAGGTAGGCGAGCCCGATGAACACGACCAGGCCGAGCGCTGAGATCAGACGTTCCATGGATCCTCAGGCCTCCAGGGACGACATTTCGTATCATACCCTGGATGATGCGGATGAGCCGCGAGGAGTTCGAGCGGGTCGTGGCGAGGGCCCTGGACGCGTTGCCCGCTGAAGTCGCCCCGTTTCTTGACAACGTCGCGGTTGTCGTCGAGGACGAGCCGACCGAAGAGGACCTCGTCGAGGCCGGGCTCGACCCCGAGACCGACACCCTGTTCGGCATCTACCAGGGGCTCGCGCTCCCCGAGCGGGGCGGCAGCTACGGCAACGTCCTCCCGGATCGAATCGTCATCTACCGCCGGCCGCTGCTCGAGGAGTGCGAGGACCGCAACGAGTTGATCCGCGAGATCCGGGACACCGTCGTCCACGAGATCGGGCACTACTTCGGCATCGGCGAAGAGGAACTGCCGTAGGCCTGCGCCTCGAAGGCTCCATCCTGACTCCGTGCGTTGCCGGCCCCGGTGGTACAGGCCCGGGGGTGAAAACGCTCAATTCGCCCGTCCGGCACGGCCGTTCCTGGGCGATTGCAGTACCCAAGGGCGAAGGAATCTGGCACAATGTTGCTTTGCCGAGACGGCTCTCAACGGGCGCCGGGGAGCTCTCGTAAGCTTGTCGGGAGGACGGGACTTGAGCAAGGAGCGGATGTTGAAGGACACAGGATCGGGAGCGGAGGCCGCGCCGCCTGGGCACCGCCGGCTCGAGGACATCACCCCGGCGCAAATCCTCGCGGGGCTCCGGACGGGTGTTCTCGGCCAGGATGACGCCCTCCGGTTCGTGTCGGTAGCCATTTACAAGCACACCACCGGAAAGGTATCCGGCAACATCATCCTCATCGGCAACTCCGGCACCGGCAAGACCACGATCATGAACAACATCCAGCGCCTCTACCACGAGGTGCCGGAGTTCAACCCCTTCAGGGCGATGGCGATCCTCAACGCGAACCTGCTGGTGGATTCCGACCGGCTGGAGTTTCGCCCGGACCGCCTGCTGATCGCCGTCGAGCAACGGGCCCGCTCGGTGATAGGTCAGACGCCGACAGTGGCCGAGCTGAAGACCACCATGGAGCGCGCGACCGTCTGCGTCGACGAGATCGACAAGATGTCCTCGATCCTCGGCGGTAAGCCCAACCCGATCGGCGTGGCTCTCCAGCAGGGTCTGCTCACGCTCATGGAGGGCGCCATCATCCCGATCCGGACCCACGCGATGGTGGACGGCGAGGAGAAAGCGGTCACGATCGAGATCGACACCGCGGGAATGATGTTCATCTGCGGCGGCGCCTTCGAGGGCCTCTACGACCAGGTGTTCACGAGGGTGACGAACCCCGGCAGCGGCGAGAGCCTCAAGTCGGTGGCCGTGCGCACCGCCGACGGCCAGGTGACGATCGAGACGCGCTTCTCGCTCGCCGACTACTTCAAGATCGAAGACCTGTTCAACTACGGGATGGTTCCCCAGTTCATCGCACGCTTCGACAACGTGGTCCTCCTCTCCGATCTGGGCGTCGACTCCCTGAAGCAGATCCTGCTCGCCTCGCTCGACTCTCCCTTCGTGCGCTCGCGCGACTACCTCCGCGTGATGGGCATCGAGCTCGAGCTCGAGGATGTAGCGGCGACGGTCATCGCCGAGCAGGCCCGCAAGCACTCACGCACCGGTGCCCGGGCCCTTCGCACGATCTTCTCCAAGTTCGTCAACCCGATCGAATTCGACCCGTGGAGCAGCGACGCACTGGAGCCCGCCCAGGGCGGCACCAGGAGGCTGTTGATCACCGCCTCCGCCGTGCGTCGGGCCCTCGGCCTCGGCTAGGCAAGAAGGCCCCGCAACCGCCGCGTGCGCGGTTGTCTTTCGGCGCACGGACCGCTATCCTGAAAACCTGGCGTGCAGAGCCGATCCCGGCAGGCTTCAGGTTGTGAGGCCCGGTCGGCTCGGTGTCGCCCCGGGCGCGGGCGGTGGCCCTCTCGAGGCGGTGGTAGGCTCGGCGTTGGGCAAGGAGAGCGTGCGGTGGACACGAGATTGCTCGAAGCGGTTCGAAGCGGCAACCTTCAGCAGGTTCAGTCTTTTCTGAAGGCCGGCGTCGACCTCCGGGAGCGTGACGAGGAGGGCAACAGCCTGCTGATGCTGGCCGCCGCTGCCGGGCACATCGGGATCGTGAGGCTGCTGGCCGATAGCGGCGCCGAGCTCAACGCTCAGAACAAGACCGGCATGACGCCGCTGCTCATCGCCGCCGCGGTGCGCCACATGGAGGTCTTCGCGTTTCTCGTGCAGCGCGGCACCGACCTCTCCGTCACCGACGCCGAGGGCAACACCGCGCTCATGATCGCGGCCAGGACCGGCCTCTCGCCGGCCGTGGAGCTGATGATCGCCAGGCGAACACCCGTGAACGCTATCAACCGGTGGGGAACCACGGCCCTGATGCAGGCGGCCCGCAGCGGCCACATCAACATCGTGAAGGCGCTGCTCGATGCCGGGGCCGATCCCGACATCAGGGACGTACTCGGCAAGCGGGCCATCATGTACGCGCAGGAGAAGGGAACCCCTCCCATCTACCTGGTCCGCATGCTGAAGGGCGAGGGCGTGCCAAAACGCCGGGGGGCGTTCGGTTCGACGCCCGCCCGCCCATGGTGGCGCTTCTGGGAAAAGTGACGGGGCCGCAGGCCCCGTCATCCTGAGCGGCGCCTCACGCGCCGCGAAGGATCCCGTGGAATCACGGCTGACCTGGGCGACGTCATCGCCGCGGCGCCTCACGCGCCGCGAAGGATCCCGTGGATTCACACCTGGCCTGGGCCCCGTCATCCTGCGCGGCGCTTCGGGCGCCGCGACGAATCTCACAAGCCAGCCCGCGGATCTCCTTCCGTCTCCTCAACTGCTCGTCAGACCTCTTTTATCGAATTCAGTACCGTCGCATGAGTCGGAGGACGTCACCGTCGCGGGTCGTGTGAAAGAGCGCAGCCAGCGCGGGCCGGTACGGCGAAGAGACGGCGGGCTCGCCGTTGATCGTTTCCACCACGACGGCCTTGACCGGCTGCACGGACCGGGTGAGCCGCAGCTTCAAGAAGCCGATGTAGTTCCCGAGGTTCGGGTGGTCCGGGCCAACGCGGAACTCCAGCGTGCGTCCCCGCCGCTCGGAGACCACCACGAGACGACGGCCGTGGAACGCAAGGTGGCTCGTGACGACACGGCGGGGCACCTTACCAAGACCGTCGAGTCCGAGGCCGCATGGCGAGGCCGGGTCGGCCGCATTGACCCACCAGATCAGGTCCTCGGCGAACCCCTCGACGAGCCGGCGAACGGCGGCCTGCGACGCGAACTGAAGTCCTGGCACCCCGGCGAAGAACTGGCCTGCCACCGCCTCGCCCGAGAGCTCCATCAGACGCAACGCGCGAAACACGCCCGGCCACTGCAGCGGCGGAAGCTCGTGCTGGAGGAGCTCCCGAAAGACGACCCCGTAGCGCTCGAGCACGACTCGCGCTCGGTCGCGGGTGAGCTCGTCCTCTTCCAGCGCGTCTGTTGGGGGCTCCACTTGGGGCAGCTGGAACCAGTTCCCGGGGAACGGGCGCGAGCCGCGCCAGCGCTCGAAGCGCAGGCGCCGCCCAGGACGCCCCGCCGGGGTTGCCGACGGCTCCGCCGGTTTGAATCCGCTTCCGATGCCCTGGCGGACGGCCGCAAAGGAATCGTTGGCGACAAGACCCTCCCACGCGTAGCTCCACAGCCTGCGCGCCAGCTCGGACGAGCGCAGCCCGGAGCGGGCAAGCAGCTCCTCGAAGGAGAAACGTCCCGGACCGGGCGGAAGCGCCGCGTCCAGTTCCTTGGTTGCGCCTCCCTCCCCCTCCCCTGCAACGGCGGCAGGCGCCTGCATGAACAGCTCCCGGTCGGGGGCGAGCACGAACGCAAGCCGCTCTTGCCCGCACCCTACCCACCCCAG
>DATKMD010000217.1:0-23156 GCA_035542075.1 Thermoanaerobaculaceae bacterium | reverse complement strand
CCCGGCGTGACGAAGCCTTGGTCCTGGCCCGCTACCCGTTCAGGGAGCGGGACCTCGTGGTGGCCCTGCTGACGCGGGGCTCGGGGCAGGTCAGGATCGTGGCGCGACGCAGCCGAACGCTTCGCTCCTCGCGTGCCACCGCGATGGAGCCGCTGGCGCTCATCCGCGCGACGTACTTCGAGCGCGCGGGGGCGGAGCTCGCCACCCTGGACGAGGCGGAGGTGGTCAGGACCGCGTTCCCGCTCGCGACGGAGCCTGCGGCGTGGGCCGCCGGTCAGGTGGTGGCCGAGCTTGCGCTTCTGTACTGCCCGCCCGGGCAAAGGGCCGAGGCCGCGTTCCGACTGGTTGACCGCTGCATCAGCTGCCTGCTGGACGGGCACGAGCCCGTGAGCGTGGCGCACTATGCGGAGCTCTGGTTCCTCAAGCTCGGGGGTGTCTTTCCGGAGCTCGACCGGTGCGTCGTGTGCGGGGTGGACCTTCCCGACGGTGCCCGGGTCTACGACCAGGTCGACCGGGGCTTCACGTGCTCGGCCCACCGTCCAAATCACTCTGGGGTCAGGATCTCGGCGGCGGGCGTCGGGTGGTTGCGGCGCGCGTCCCGATTGCCGCTCGAGGAGTTGACGGAGCCGGCGCCGGAGGACGCAGGCGGCTGGTTGTTCGCCCTTCGCGAGCACTTCACGGACCGTCAGGTCCAGAGCTGGCGCTACCTGCGTCACCTGGTTCCGGCTGGCTGAGCGGGCCTGCGGCTCCACTTCCCGACGCTGGCTTCGAGCCCTGGCTTTGCGGGTACACTCGAACCGGGAGATCCGATGCCACGGACCGTGCGGATCGGGAACGGACAGGGTTTCTGGGGGGACAGCATCGACGCGCCGCTCGACCTGCTCACCCGGGGTCCGCTCGACTACCTCGGTCTCGACTACCTGGCCGAGGTGACGCTCTCGATCATGATGCGGCAGCGGCTTCGTGACCCACACGCGGGCTACGCGGCGGACTTCATCGCTCTGCTGCGCCGCGCCCTCCCCGTGATCGTCGAGCGGGGCGTGAAGGTGGTGACCAACGCCGGTGGGCTCAACCCATCGGCGTGCCGCGAGGAGACTTTCCGGATTGCGCGGGAGCTCGGCATCTCGGGGCTGAAGGTCGGTGTGATCGAGGGGGACGATCTGCTGCCCAGGCTCGGCGAGCTGTGCAACCTGGGCCACCACTTGGAGCACATGGAAACCGGCAAGCGCCTGTGCGACGTCCCGCGCGACCAGGTGCTTTCGGCCAACCCGTACCTCGGCGCGCGGCCGGTCGCCGCGGCGCTCGAAGACGGCGCCCAGATCGTCCTGGCCGGGCGGATCACCGACACCTCGCTGGCGCTCGGGCCACTCGTCCACGAGTTCGGCTGGCCGGAGGACGCCTGGGACCTGCTGGCCAGCGGAACCGTGGCCGGCCACATCATCGAGTGCGGCGCGCAAGCCACGGGCGGGAACTTCTCACGCTGGTGGGAGGTGCCGGACCTCTGGGATGTCGGGTACCCGGTTCTCGAATGCGCAGCAGACGGCAGCTTCGTGGTCACGAAGCATCCCGGCACCGGCGGCCTGGTGACAACCGCCACCGTGGCGGAGCAACTCGTGTACGAGATGGGGGACCCGCGCAACTACATCACGCCCGACTGCGTGGCCGACTTCACGACCGCCCGGCTGCAGGAGGACGGGGCGAACCGAGTGCGGGTGAGCGGGGTCAGGGGAGGCCCGCGCACGGAGTTCTACAAGGTCTCGGCCTCCTACCAGGACGGTTGGAAATCGTCGGGCCAGCTCGTGATCTCGGGGCCGCGGGCGGTCGAGAAGGCGCAGTTGGCTGCGGACCTTCTCTGGCGGCGCCTTGCCAAGGCGGGAGTCACCTTTCACGACGAGGACCGTGTCACGGAGATCCTCGGCAGCGGCGCCTGCCACCCTGGGCTTGGCAGTATGACCGCGGACCCTCCAGAAGTGGTGTTGCGCCTGGCCGTGCGCGGCCCCGACCGGGCAGCTGTCTCGAGGTTCGGGTACGAGCTGGCGCCGCTGGTCACCTCCGGCCCACCCGGCGTCACGGGCTTCGCGGGCGGCCGGCCGAAGCCGCAGGAGATCGTCGCGTACTGGCCCGCCCTCATCCCGAAGGACCAGGTCGACCCCCACGTTCGCGTGACCGTCGAGTCCGTCTGACCGGGGGCCCATCTCGGCCCGGTCCGGGGTCCGAGGGCAGGGGATGGGGCGCGTCAGGGCTCCGCCCTTGTGATAAACTGCGCGATCGTGCGTGCCGTGATGGCGCACAAGGGCGATAATTCTTGGACCTTCAGTCACTTATCCTTACCCTCTCGCGTTTCTGGGGCGACCGGGGGTGCGTCGTGCAGCAGGCCTACGACCTCGAGGTCGGGGCCGGCACGATGCATCCCGAGACGTTCCTGCGCGTGCTCGGGCCCGAACCGTACCGGGTCGCGTACGTGCAGCCGTCGCGCCGCCCGGCCGATGCGCGCTTCGGGGAGAACCCCTTCCGTTTCGGTAAGCACTTCCAGCTGCAGGTGATCCTGAAGCCCTCGCCGGAAGACGTCCAGGACCTTTACCTCGCCTCCCTGGTGGCCCTCGGCATCGAGCCGTCCGTGCACGACGTTCGGTTCGAGGAGGACAACTGGGAGTCCCCGACCCTGGGGGCGTGGGGTGTCGGCTGGCAGGTTCTGCTGGACGGCGTGGAGATCACGCAGTTCACCTACTTCCAACAGGCCGGCGGGCTCGACCTGAAGCCGATCTCGGCTGAGCTCACCTACGGCTTGGAACGGATCGCGATGTTCTTGCAGCGCAAGGATTCGGGGTTCGAGATGGAGTGGGGCGGCGGCCTTACCTACGGCGAGGTTCGCCGTCAGGACGAAATCGAGCTTTCGCGCTACGCCTTCGAGGTCGCTGATGTGGCGATGCTCCGCCGCCACTTCGGCGACTGGGAACGGGAGGCCGCGCGCTGCCTTGAGCCAGAAGACCCGCTGGTGATCCCTGCTCTCGAGGCCGCGCTGAAGATGTCGCACCTGTTCAACCTCATGGACGCGCGGGGCGCGATCGCGGTCACCGAACGGGTCGCCCTGATCGCACGCGTGCGCAAGGTGGCCCAGCGTTGCGCGAGGGCGTACCTCGCCCAGCGGGAGCGCCTCGGATTCCCGCTGCTCCCGCGCGAGGACAACGGCGCCTCCAAGGGCAACGCCGGTCAGCGCAACGGAGGCAGGCGGTGAACGCGGGAGACTTCCTGATCGAGCTCCTCTGCGAGGAGATCCCGGCGAACGCGCTCCCCTCGATCCGCCAGCAGCTGGCGGAGGCATTCAGCGGCGAGCTCACCGACGCCGGCTACCAGGGGTTCACCGTCGGGGCGCTCTCCACCGTGCGCCGCATCGTCGTGCACGCGGAGGGCCTGCCCGCGATGCAGCCGGACCGTGAAGAGGAGGTCCTCGGCCCTTCGGTGCGCGCCGCGTTCTCGAGCGACAACTCACCCACCCCGGCCGCATTGGGGTTCGCGAAGGGGCAGGGAGTTTCGGTGGACAGCCTGCGCGTCGTGCAGGGACCCAAGGGCGAAGTCGTCGCCGCGACCAGACAGATGCCCGGCAGACCGACCCCCGAGGTGCTTGGGGAGATCTGCGAGCGGGTGTTCCCCGCGCTGCGCGTGCCCAAGGCGATGCGGTGGGGGAGCGGGGACTACACCTTTGTGCGCCCCGTCCACCGGATTACGGCGCTGTTCGGGGAAGGTGCCTTCACCGAGAAGGTCCACGTCTCGCTCCTCGACGTGGGCTCCAACTGCAGCACCGTCGGCCACCGGGTCGTGAGCCCCGGTCGGATCGACCTCAGGGGCGCGAAGGGGTTCGCAGCGTACGCAAAGACGCTCGCCGAGGCCGGCGTGGTCGTGGAGCCGGAGGGCCGCCGTCGCGCGATCGAGGAGCGCGCCGCGGTCCTGGCCGCCGAGGTGGGCTGCGAGGTTCGGCTCGACCCCGGGCTGCTTGCCGAGATGGCGGAGCTCGTTGAGTGCCCCGGCTTGCTGCGAGGCGAGATCGCCGCGCGTTTTCTGGACCTGCCCGAGGAGGTCCTGGTGACAACCCTGCGCCACCACCAGAAGTGCCTGGTGCTGGTTCGCGAGGGTGCCGTGGCCCCGTTCTTCCTGGCGGTCTGCGACCGGCCCGACGACCCCGAGGGCCACGTTCGCAGGGGCAATGAGTGGGTGGTCGGCGCCCGTCTGGCCGACGCGGCGTTCTTCTTCGACCAGGATCGGAAGAAGCCGCTGGCGTCGAGGGGCGAAGCCCTCGCCAATGTCGTGTTCCACCAGAAGCTGGGGACCTTCGCGCAGAAATCGGCCCTCGTTGAGGCGCTGGCCGGGCAGATCGCCGCGGAGGCGGGCCTCGGGCTCGCGCCGGAGTTTCTCGCGCGGGCGTGTTCCCTCCTCAAGCTCGACCTCACCACCGCCATGGTTGGCGAGTTCCCCGAGCTCCAGGGGGTGATGGGCGGAATCTACGCGCGCCTCGAGGGTGAATCGGAGGAGGTGTGGCGCGCGGTGGCCGACCAGTACGTGCCTGTCGGCCTCGAGGGCCCTCTCCCGCGGGGAGCGCTCGCAGCGGTGGTGGGCGTCGCAGACAGGCTGGACACCGTGGCGGGGTTGTTCGGCGCCGGCGAGGTTCCATCCGGCAGCAAGGACCCGTTCGCGCTCCGGCGGGCCGCACTCGCGGTCGTGCGCATCGCCGCCGAGGCTCCGCTTCGTTGCGACCTGCAAGAGGCAGCCCACCGGGCGCTTCTCCTCCGCAAGGAGACGGTGACGGGCGAGATGGATGCGGCAGTGTCGGCGGTGCGCGATTTTCTCGAGGAGCGTGTGCGCTACTACCTCACAACTGTGGCTGGCGTCACCGCCGAGGTCGCGGAGGCGGTGTTGGCCGCGCGGTGGGGCGTAATCCCCGAGGACGTCGCGAGGGCGCGCGCGCTGGAGGCGGTCCGCGGGGAGGATGTCTTCGCCTCACTGGCGGTGGCGTTCAAGCGGGTGCGCAACATGGTGAGCAAGAGCGGGGAAGGGCGTTTCGTCGGGCAGCTGCTGCACGAGCCGGCGGAGAAGGAACTTGTCGCCGCGGTCTCGCGGGCAGAGAAGGAAGTCCAGCGGACGATGGAGCGCGCCGACTACGAGGCAGGGCTTCGGGCGCTCGCGAAGCTCGCCGTGCCTCTCGACACGTTCTTCACGGATGTGCTGGTCATCTGCGACGACGAGAATCTGCGGGCAGCGCGCCTGGCCCTGCTAGCCCGCGTGGAGAAAGTCTTTCTGCGCCTGGCCGACGTGTCCAGGCTTTCGGCTCAATGAGCATCGCGAGCGGCGGGGCGGCCGAGGTGGCCGCCGGCATGCGGGCCTCGGCCCGCTTCTGAACAGGGAGGGTCAACGTGGCAAATCGCAGGCTGGTCTACTCCTTCGGCGGCGGCACGGCGGATGGTCGGGCGGACATGAAGAACCTGCTGGGTGGCAAAGGGGCGAACCTCGCTGAGATGGCGAGGCTGCGCATTCCCGTGCCCGCGGGTTTCACGATCACGACCGACGTCTGCACCCACTACTACCAGCACGACCGATCGTACCCGGAGACGCTCCAGGCCGACGTGAAGAAGGCTCTGGGCAGGGTCGAGAGGATCATGGGTGCCTCCTTCGGGGACCCGTCGGATCCGCTCCTCCTGTCGGTGCGGTCCGGCGCCCGGAGGTCGATGCCGGGCATGATGGAGACCGTCCTCAACGTAGGCTTGTGCTCGACGACGATCCCGGGCCTCATCGCCAAGACCGAGAACCCGCGCTTCGTCTACGACGCGTACCGGCGTCTGATCATGATGTACTCCGACGTCGTGATGGAGAAGGCGGCAGGGATCGAGCCGCCCGAGGGGAAGGGTATCCGCCAGCAGCTGGACCGCATGCTTCACGACATGAAGCTGAAGCGTGGGCGGGCGACGGATGCCGATCTCACCGAATCCGAGCTCAAGGAGCTCATCGCCAAGTTCAAGGTGCGGGTGCGCGAGGTGCTCGGCAAGGAGTTTCCCGACGACCCGTGGAAGCAGCTGTGGGGCGGGATCGGAGCGGTGTTTGCATCGTGGAACGGGAAGCGTGCTGTCTCGTACCGGCGCATCGAGGGGATCCCGGACGAGTGGGGCACCGCCGTGAGCGTCCAGGCAATGGTCTTCGGCAACATGGGCGAGACGTCGGCTACCGGAGTTGCCTTCACCCGCAACCCGGCGACCGGTGAGAACAAGTTCTACGGCGAGTGGCTGCCCAACGCCCAGGGCGAGGACGTGGTGGCGGGGATCCGCACCCCGAACCCGCTCAACGAGGACACCAAGAACGAGCAGAACCGGCACCTGCCGTCGCTCGAGAAGGCGATGCCCACGGTGTACAAGCAACTCGACAAGATCCGTCGCACGCTCGAGAAGCACTACACCGACATGCAGGACATCGAGTTCACCATCCAGGAGGGGCGCCTCTGGATGCTGCAGTGTCGCGTCGGCAAGCGAACGGGCACGGCGGCGCTCAACATGGCGATGAACATGCTCTCCGAGAGGCTGATCAGCAAGGAGACGGCGATCATGCGTGTCGCGCCGGCGCAGCTAGACGAGCTGCTGCACCCGATCGTGGACCCCACCGCCGAGAGGGGCGCGAACCTGATCGCCAAGGGACTGCCCGCGGGTCCGGGCGGCGCGGTGGGGCAGATCGTCTTCACCGCCGCCGACGCCGTTGCTTGGACGAAGACGGGCAAGAAGGTGCTCCTCGTGCGCGAGGAGACGAACCCGGAGGACGTTGAGGGCATGCGGGCCTCGGTCGGCATCCTCACCGCGCGCGGCGGCATGACCTCGCACGCGGCGCTCGTTGCGCGCGGCTGGGGCAAGTGCTGCATCGTCGGCGCCGGCGGGATGGTGGTGGACGTCCACGGCAAGACGATCAAGGTTGGCGGGCGCACGTTCAGGGAGGGTGACGTCCTGACCCTCAACGGCACGAGGGGCCACGTCTACGCCGGCGCGCTCGCGATGGTGGACGCCACGGAGAACCCGCGGTTCCAGAAGTTCATGAAGCTCGCGGACGGGCTGCGCGCGCTGGGGGTGCGCGCCAATGCCGACACACCCGAAGACGCCGCCAAGGCGCGCGAGTTGGGCGCGGAGGGGATCGGCCTTCTGCGCACCGAGCACATGTTCTACGGGAAGGACTCCGAGCAACCCCTCTTCCTGCTGCGAAAGATGATCGTCTCCTCGACCGAGGCCGAGCGACGTGCGGCCCTCGTCGAGTTGTACCCGTTCGTCAAGAAAGACATCAAGGCGACGCTTGCGGTCATGGATGGCCTGCCCGTCACGATCCGCCTCCTCGATCCGCCGCTGCACGAGTTCGTGCCGAACAACCCCGATGAGCGCACCAAGCTCGCGCAGGCACTGGGCATCAGCGCCGCGGAGCTTTCCAAACGCGCTGACGACCTGCACGAATCCAACCCGATGATGGGGCACCGCGGCGTGCGGCTCGGCGTCACGTTCCCCGAGATCTCCGAGATGCAGATCCGCGCGATCCTGGAATCCGCCGTGGAGCTGACCCGTGAGGGGAAGAAGGTGTTCCCCGAGATCATGGTTCCGGTCGTCGGCTTGGTCTCGGAGCTCGACGATCAGAAGGCGATTGCGAAGCGCATCCACGACGAGGTGTGCGCCAAGTACGGGGTCAAGAGAATCGAGCACATGTACGGGACGATGATCGAGATCCCGCGCGCAGCCCTCACCGCGGACAAAATCGCCGGCACCGCCGAGTTCTTCTCCTACGGCACCAACGACCTCACCCAGATGACGTTCGGGTTCTCGCGCGACGACATCGGCGGCTTCGTGCCGAACTACATCGAGAAGAAGCTCCTGCCCGTTGACCCGTTCCAGGTCCTGGACCGCGAAGGGGTCGGCCAGCTCGTCGACCTGGGCATCAGGCTCGGCCGGGCGACCAGGCCGAATCTCAAGGTCGGGATCTGCGGCGAGCACGGCGGCGAACCCAACTCGGTCGAGTTCTGCCACCTGGTGGGGATGAACTACGTCTCCTGTTCACCGTTCCGCGTGCCGATCGCACGCCTCGCCGCGGCGCAGGCGCAGCTCACGCACCCGCGCGGAGCGAAGTCGGTCGCCGGCAAGGCCAAGGGTGCGGTAAAGCCGAAGGCCAAGCGCGCGGCCAAGACCAAGACTTCACCCAAGGCAAAGCCCAAAGCCGGACCCAAGGCAAGACCCAAGGCAAAAGCCAAGGCGGGGTCCAGGGTTCGCCGGTAGCAGCGCCACGGGACTGGCGCGGATGCAACGCAACGCGCTTCTGGGCGGCCTGCGGGCCGCCCGGTTGCGTTTGATGGGCTACACGGTTTCCAGGTAGCGCTGGATGGAGTAGATCGCAGCCGAGCCGTCGCCGACCGCCGCGGCGACGCGACGGTTGGCACCCGCGCGGACGTCGCCCGCGGCGAACACACCAGGTACGCTGGTCTCGAACAGCAAGGGGTCGCGGTCGAGCGTCCAGGCGCGGGGCCGGTTGCCGTTGCGCGGCAGGTCCGGTCCGGTGAGGACGAAGCCGCGCTCGTCGCACTCGACGAGCCCGGCGAACCTCTCGGAACGCGGCGCGGCGCCGACGAAGAGAAACAGCGCGGCGCACGGCAGAATGCTCTCCTCGCCGGTGTCGAGGCGCCGGATTACGACCTCCTCGAGGTGGTCCTGGCCGCGTGCCTCCCGGACCTCGACCCGCGGCAGCACCGTGATGTTGGGCAAGGCGGCGATCCGGTCGATCAGATACTGCGACATCGAGGTCTCGAGGCCTGTGCTTCGCACCAGCATCGTGACCCGCCGCGCGGTGCGCGCGAAGAAGACGGCCCCCTGGCCAGCCGAGTTGGCGCCCCCCACGACGCACACGTCCTGATCGCGATAGACCGCAGCTTCAGTTGTGGCGGCGCCGTAGTAGACGCCGGCCCCGAGCAGGCGCTCGATCCCCGGCGCGTCCAACGTCCTGACCGCCATCCCGGTCGCGAGCAGCACGGCGTAGCAGCGCACCTCGGTTCCGTCGGAAAGCTGGACGACGCGGTAGGGATCGTCTCTGCGGAGCCCCACGACCTCCTGCGCGGTGAGCAATTCGGCGCCGAGTCGTCGCGCCTGTGTCGTGGCGCGTTGCGCGAGGTCGGCACCACTGACGCCGGCGGGAAACCCCAGGTAGTTCTCGATTCGCGAACTTGTGCCGGCCTGACCGCCCGGGGCGTGCTGCTCGATCAACAGCGTGGTGAGCCCTTCCGATGCGCCGTAGACTGCATCGGCGAGCCCGGCCGGACCCCCGCCGATGATCACCAGATCGTAGAACTTTCCCACCGCCTGCGTTGGAAGGCCCACCTTTGCCGCCAGCTCGAGGTTTGTCGGCGCGATCAGGTGCGTGCCGTCGGGGAAAAGAACAACCGGCAGGCGGGTCAAGCCCCCCGTCAGTCGCAGGACCAGTTCGCGAATCGGCGTCTCGCGCTCGATGTCGAGCCACTGGTATGGCACGTGGTTGAGGGCCAGAAACTCCTTTGCCTGATAGCAGTCGCGCGACCACTGGGCGCCGGCCAACCGGATGCCGTCGTAAGCCGGCCGTGCATGTGCCCTCCACTCGGCCAGCAGGTCGTCGAGGACGGGATAGAGTCGCTCCTCCGGCGGATCCCATGGCTTGAGCAGGTAGTGATCGAGCCCGATCTCGTTGATACTGGCGATCGCCGCCGTAGTGTCGGCGTACGCTGTGAGCAGCACCTTGCGCGCCTCGGGGAAGAGCTTGCGCAGCTCTGAGAGAAGCTCGGTGCCGGTCATTCCGGGCATGCGTTGGTCGACCAGGAAAAGCGCGATCGCCTTGCCGCGGCGTTGAACCTCGATTGCCGCCTGGAGGGCCTCCTCGCCGGAGCGTGCCTTGAGCACCAGGTAGTCGTTGCGATAGCGCTCGCGCAGGTCGCGCTCGATCGCAGACAGAACCTCCGGGTCGTCGTCAACGGTGAGCAGGATCGGCTTCGTCATTGCTGCCCCCGGTTTGTCCCTTCAACCTCCGTGCTTCTGGAGGAATTTGTCGATCTCGTCCAGGCTGAACCGGTTTAACTGGACGACGCGGGCCTGTGCTCGCAACCCGGGCGGAACGATGGCGCGCGCCTCCTGCTTGTCGTGCACATCGGCGAGCATCCAGCAGTGGTGGTCCCCGTCGAAGCAACCCCATTCGGCGTTGGTCAGGAAGTGTGATCCGCTGCTGAGGAAGATCTTGACAACCCTCGCGCACGAAACGCTGTCCTCTTCGTGTGGCACTTCGATCAGGAACTTGGGCATTGCCAGCCTCCTCTCTCTAGCCGGGGGACGAGGCGGGCGCACCCGCCGGAAGGGTCACGCGGAACTCCGTGCGGCCGGCCCGTGACTCGACTTCGATCTCTCCTTCGTGCTGGCCGACCAGGGTTCTCGCGATGGCAAGGCCGAGGCCGGTGCCGTCGCCCTGTGCCTTGGTGGTGAAGAACGGCTCGAAAATCCGGTCGCGGACCTCGGGCGGAATGCCCGGGCCATCGTCCACCACCCGGACCACGACGGCACCATTCTGGCGGCGTGCGCTGACCTCCACGCTGCCCCCGTCATTGACCGCGTCGATCGCGTTGTCGATGAGGTTGGACCAGACCTGGTTGAGTTCGCCGCCGAAGCCGTCGATGGTAGGCAGGTCCGGCTCGACCTCGGCGCTCAATCGCACCGATTTCGACTTGGCCTTCGCCCTGAGGATGGTCAGAGTGTCGCTCAGGCTGCGGGCAAGATTCACCGGCTTTGGCACGGTGGCCTGGTCCATGTAGGTGAAGTTCTTGACTGCGGCCACCAGCTCATGGACCCGGCTCGCGGCGCGCTGGATGTCCGAGGCCAGCCGTCGGGTGCCGCAGGAGGCAGCGAGCGCCGGAAGTGCGGCGCCCAGCGCCTCGGCGCCGAGCGCCCCTGCCGCAGCGTCGAGCGCCGGGAGGGCAAGCCCGGTCTCGGCCAAGGTTTCGGCGGCCGCCCGGTCAAGGCCATGGCGCTCCAGCCAGTCGGCAAGCGCCTCGTGCCTCTCGGCCTGTTCGAGGGGCGACCCCAGATGCTGCCGGGCGTCCCCGACGCACTGCCTGCACAGCTCGTCGAACGTTGCCAGCTCCGCCTGCGACAGGCGAACGCCGCCGAACGTGCGGAAAGCCGCTTCGGCCGCGGGCATGCGCTCGACGAGAACTTCGGCGCTTCGCACCACTGCCGACGCCGGATTGTTCAGCTCGTGCGCCAAACCGGCCGCCAACCGACCGAGGGAGGCCAGCTTCTCGTCCTGGAGGTCGCTCGACCGGAAGTGGCGGGCCCGGTCCAGCATCACGTGCACCAGGATCGCGGTAAGTTCGTGACACTCGCGGATCATCTCCGGGAAGAGGTCGCGGTGGACCAGGACCATCTCGGTCGGCTCGTCTGTCCGGCTCTCGCCCGGCGTGGCGGTCATGCGCGAGTAGGGGAGGAAGCCGCTGACGTCACCGTCGCGCCACTCCATCACCTTGCGCCAGACAGAGCCCCGGTGAACGCGGATCGAGAAGCGCCCGGCCAAGACGATGGACAACTCCGCGATCGCCTCACCCGTCCGAAACAACGTGTGGCCGGCCGGGTACTTGACCAACCGCCCGTGCGACGCCACCCAAGCCAATTCCGCACGCGGTGCCGCCCCCACCGTCCGATGCGCCGCGAGGCGCTCGATCAGTTTCTCTGTGTCCAAGGCACTTAGTTCCTCTCAAGCAACACCAACCAAATGGAGAGTGAGTCTATTTCAGGCCTCCCGCCGACCCGCAGTCAAGAGGCCCGAAAGGCAAAGTCAAAGGCAGCCAGCGCCCTGGCGACCGGCGGGTCTCCAGGTGGTCTCGGGGCCCCGCCGAGTGAGGGGATTCGCTTGGCCAAACCCACGAGGTGAGGGCGCCGTTACACAGGGCTCGGTGTCCCAAGCCTCCCTCACTCAACGCCGACGCTGACCCTTCTCCGGGGCCTGGACGTGACCGGGGGTCCCTCACGGCCTCCGCCGGGCCAGTACCGGCGGGGCATGGACCCTGGGCGCACGCCTGCGCGCCTCTGTCGCGGGTGGGGAGGACGCTCATCACGTCGGCCGGGAATGTAGCGTGGGCTTGGTCGGTTGCGCGAGATTGACTATTTGGATAGTGAGGCTCATATTTCTCGCAGACAACGGCAAGGAAAAAGTACGAAGTCTCCACGGAGGGTTCGATTTTCGCGCGGATTCTTCGTCTCAACGAGCGTCTGCGGGCCGGCTGCACCCGCGCTTCGCGGCGTCGAACTGTCCCCGTCCGCACCCGCAATGCACTTTGGCTGCTTCTCCAGACACCATGCGGTGGCTGGTTTTCCGACTTGGAGGAAGGGAGAGAGGCGATGGCTGAACCAAACCGCACCGGTCGCTTAAAGAAGCTTGCCGCGCTTGCAGGGATCGCCGTGTTCTGCGTACCCGCGGTGGCCCGTGGGGTCGCGTCCCCCGGCCCTTCGCCGACTACCGCCGCGCCAGCGACCGCCAGCGCGCAACAGATCGCGACCCTCGAGGCTGCCAGCGGCCGGGTCGTGATCATCCGGCTCGGGAAAACGGAGCAGCTAACGCCATCCATGCCCCTGGAACTGGACGACATTCTCATCACCAAACAGGGCCGGGCGACCGTTCGCTTCAACTCCGATGGCACGGTGCTCAGGGTCGGCCCCGACTCCCGGGTCCAGATCAACGAGAGCGCCGGCCAACGCGACATCAAGCTCTTCTTCGGCAGGCTGTGGGCACACGTCGTTCGCTTCAAGGAGCAGACGACTCGGTTCGCCACCAGCAGCACCATTGCGGCCATCCGGGGCACCGAGCTGAGCTTCGCCGTCGCCGCGGATGGCGACGAAACACGGATGGCCGTTCTCGAGGGGCGGGTGGAGGCAACAACCAATACCGGGAGCGTCACCCTTGAGGCGGGCGAGGCGGCGGTTGGCAAGAAAGGCATGGTGCCCGCGCGAAGCGCGCGGGTGCGTCCGCAGGACGCGGTCCAGTGGGCGCTCTACTACCAACCGGTCCTCTTCACGCACCCCGGGGAGCTAGGCGAAGGCCAGGCGTGGCAGGCGAAGGTCCGGGAGTCGGTGGAGGCCTACCGCAAAGGTGATCTCGGGACCGCCCTCGACAGCCTTGAGGGCGTTCCCGTGAAGGACATCCGGGACGCACGTTTCTTCACCTATCGTTCCTCGTTGCTGCTGGCCGCCGGGAGCGTGGAGCAGGCGCGGGAGGACATCGATACGGCCCTGGGTCTGGCGCCCAACAGCGCCGAAGCGCTCGCGTTGCAGGTCATCATGGCCGTCGCAGACAACCGGATCGATCGCGCCCTCCCGATCGCGGACCGGGCCGTCAGCACCGGCCCGCGCTCGGCCGCCGCGCTCGTCGCCCAGTCCTACGCTCGACAGGCGAAGTTCGACCTAGCGGGCGCCCGCGAGAGCCTCGAGAAGGCGGTGCAGCTCGCGCCCAACGATGCGCTGGCCTGGGCCAGGCTTGCGGAGGTCCGCTCGTCGCTCGGGTACCTGAGCCAGGCGCTGGTGGCGGCGCAGAAGGCAGTCGCGCTCGAGCCAAACCTCTCCCGCACGCAGACCGTCCTGGGGTTCGCCTATCTGAGCCGGGTGCAGACGCGCGAGGCCAAGGCGGCCTTCCAGAAGGCAATCTCCTTCGATCAGGACGACCCGCTTCCTAGGTTAGGCCTGGGCCTCGCCAAGATCCGCGAGGGCGACCTGAACGACGGCACCAGGGAGCTCGAGGTGGCGGTCGGACTGGACCCCGGCCAGGCACTGGTTCGGAGCTACCTGGGCAAGGCGTACTTCGAGGCGAAGCGCAACAACATGGACGAGCGGGAGTACGACGTCGCAAAGAGCCTGGATCCGCACGACCCGACGCCTTGGTTATACGACGCGATCGCCAAGCAGACCACGAACCGCCCCGTGGAGGCCCTGGAGAGCGTCGAGAAGGCCATCGAACTCAACGACAACCGGGCCGTATACCGGTCGCGGCTGATGCTCGATTCGGACCTCGCAGCGCGCAGCGCGAGCCTCGGCCGCGTCTTCTCGGACCTGGGTTTCCAGGATCTCGCGCTGGTCGAGGGGTGGAAGTCGGTGAACATCGATCCGAGCAACTTCTCCGCCCACCGCCTCCTGGCCGACTCCTACGCGGTTCTGCCCCGACACGAAATAGCCAGGGTCAGCGAGCTGTTCCAGTCGCAGATGCTTCAGCCCCTCAATTTCACGCCGATCCAGCCCCGCCTCGGGGAGAGCAACCTGCTCCTCATCGCCTCGCAGGGTCCCGGTGTTCTCGCTTTCAACGAGTTCAACCCGCTCTTCAACCGCGACCAGGCGAACGTCCAGGCCGACTTCATGGGCGGCAGCGACAGCACGGCGGGCGGGGACGTGATCATCTCGGGAATCACCAAGAAGTTCTCCTACAGCGTCGGGTACAGCGGTTTCAAGACCGACGGCTTCCGGGAGAACAACTCCCAGGACGACAAGATCGCCGACGGCTTCCTTCAGGCGGTGCTCAGCCCCGGTACAAGCCTCCAGGCCGAGGTTCGGTACCGCGACCTGAAGACCGGGGATCTCGGCCTGCACTTCTTCGAGGATGACTACAGCCGGTACCAAAGCGAGACGGACACTCTCACCAACGCGCGGATCGGCCTACGCCAGGATCTCGGCCCCGGCACCGTTCTCCTCGCGTCGTACATGCACGCGGACAAAGAGATCGACTTCGCCCTGCCGGATCCGGATCTGGGACAGAGGTTTGCCGTGGGCCGGAAGGAAAAGTCCGACAGCGGTGAAGGCCAGGTTCAGGCACGTGGGCCGGCATTGAAGCTCGTGGCAGGGGCAGGCTACTTCGATATCCGCTCGAACGAGATCGACACGTTCGCGCTCGAGGACCCGGCATTGGGGTTCACCGACATCACGACCGGGGACTCAACGACCAGGCACACGAACCTGTACGCGTATCTGTACTGGTCGTTTCATGCCAACCTGACCTTGACGCTGGGCGCGAGCGAGGACCGCTACGATGAGGACGGAACGTACTTCGAGAACTACCAGACACCAGACGTGCCGGGAGAGCCGTTTCCGATCGAGCCTCCGCCCGTGCTCGGCAAGAAGGACCAGTTCAACCCCAAGGTGGGGCTGACGTGGAACCTCGGGTCCGGTACAACGCTGCGCGGGGCGTGGTTCAGGGCGCTCAAGCGCACGCTGATAACGGACCAGACACTTGAACCAACCCAGGTGGCGGGCTTCAACCAGTTCTACGACGACCCCAGCGCAACCAAGTCGGACGTCTGGGGCGCAGCCCTCGACCAGAGGTTCGACAGCAGGCTCTTTGGGGGGCTCGAGTACACCGCAAGGGACCTCACGATCCCTCATCTGTTGCTCGAGAACGGCGTCACATGGACGGTCGCGGATAAGCCTGGGAACGAGAAGATGGCGCGCGCGTACCTGTTCGCTGCCCCGGCCCGCTGGCTAGGACTTGCGGCGGAGTACCAGTACGAGGACTTCGAGAGGGACCCCGAGCTCTACCTCTCGTATAGCAAGGCAAAGACCCAGCGCGTGCCGCTCTCGGTGCGGTTCTTCCTCCCGTCTGGGTTCGGTGCCATGGTGGGGGGGACCTACCTCATGCAGGACGGCGAGTTCAGGCCGGCGAACGGTCTTGAGTTTCTACCTGGGAGCCGGAGCTTCTGGGTGCTCGATGGGGCGGTTCGCTACGTTCTGCCGAAGCGCTACGGCTACATCGTGGCCGGAGTGAACAACCTCACCGACGAGAAATCGACGTACGAGGCCACCGATTCGAAAAACCTCGGCATCCGCCCGGGGAGGGTGGTCTACACGCGGATCGTGGTGGCATTCCCGTAGGTCAACAACAGGGGACCGTTCCCTTCGAAACCTGTGGCGAGTGGAGAAGGCAACACCTTGCAGCGAACCGCAAAGGCGAAAGGAGAATCGGAGATGCGGAATCGGCAGTTGTTCTGGGGTTTGATTCTTGTGGGGCTTGCAGGGCTGCTCGCTGCGCCGGCCGCGATGGCCACGGGCGGGTGTTCCAGCTTCACCCCGACAGTGGAGGTCATCGCCGGGCCGTGCCCGGTCGCCAGCGCCACGCCAAGCGATTGCGCGGGGTCCGGTGACTTCACCGGGATCAAGTACAGGATCACGGGCAACGTGGATTACATCGCCACCGTTGTCACGGCGAACAACATCGTGGTGAGCGTGCCGGCCAACCAGTTCTACGCCCCCTGTGCCGGGGACCCCGTGCTCGGTCTCGGGCAGAACTCATGCCACGAAAGGGCGGTCAAGGTTGCCTACGGCTCGCTGAACAACTACGAGTTCTGGCTCGTCGTCCAGGGAAAGAAGGCGCCGGTTCTGCAGTCGATCGCGCTCAAGAAGGGCTTCTGCTCCAAGTCGTTCGCGGTTACGGGCCTCGGTTTCAACGTCAACCCGTTCCAGGCCGCTCAGAGAGTCGAGACGATCAACTTCAAGGGCTGCGCGTGGGATTTCACGTCCGACTCCCTGACAGGCGAGGTCGTCTCCACACAGTTCAACGAGAGCCAGTCCACCCTCGATCTGTGCTCGTTCAATCCCACGCCCCCATGCTGCAGCGGCATGATCGTGACGGACGTCGCGAAGCTGAGCCTCAAGCTGGATACAGCTTCGGGGCTACTGGACCTCGGAAGCGGGCAGTTCGGCGAAGGTTACGTCTCGAGCGGCATCAATTCCTGCACCACGCGCGTGATTGGCGGCAAGGTGTACACGTGGGGCAGCCCCTGCCCGTAGGTGCCAGTCGCCGGACACGCTAGCTGAGTTCGTCTGAGCTCAGGCAGGAGAAAACAGGGGCGGCCGGAGAAACCGGCCGCCCCTGTTGTTTCGGTTGCGTGCCATTCAGCGGACCGGGGCGTCCCTGACCGCCTGGGCGAACTCCCTGGCGGTCGCGTAGCGCTCGTCGCGGTTCCGGGCCAGCGCCTTGCGCAGGATCCCGTCCCAGGCGGCGTCCACACGTCCGTCGGCCGTCGAGGGCTGGGTAGGCTCCGCCCTGGCGATCGCCAGCATCAGCGAGGGGATCGTCTCGGCAAAGAAAGGCTTCTTGCCGGTGAGGAGCTCATAGAGAACCACGCCGAGCGAGAAGATGTCGCTGCGGGCATCGACCTTCTGGCCACCGACCTGCTCCGGGGACATGTACGCGGGCGTCCCCATGACGTCCCCGGTCCGTGTCAGATTCGACTCCACGAGTCGCGCGATCCCGAAGTCCATGACCTTCACTTGACCACTCTTGGAGACCATCACGTTGTCGGGCTTCACGTCGCGGTGGAAGACCCCGTTCTCGTGGGCGTAGTCGAGCCCCATGGCGGCGTTGAAGATGACGTGCTTGATCTGGGCGACGCTGAAGCGCTGCTCCTTCATCAGCCGTGCGAGCGTGTGTCCCTCGACGTACTCCATCACGATGTAGGACATTCCGAGATCTTCGCCCACGTCGTAGACGGTCACGATGTTGGGGTGCGTCAGCTTGCCGGCGGTCTGGGCCTCGCGGTAGAAGCGCTGGCGCATCTCGATGATCTCGGTCGCGTCGAATTCCGGATCGGGCCGGATCGTCTTGAGGGCCGCGCGGCGGTTGATGACCGTGTCGCGCACCAGGTACACGTCCCCCATGCCGCCGCGCCCGAGGTGGCTCTCGACCTCATACCGGCCGAAGCGTGCCCCGGGCAGCACTGGCCCGCCGGGTACGGGTGTGTAGGGACCCACGGAGACCGCGCTCGGGAGCGGCGTGCGCTGCGGGGGTGACATCGGTGCCGTCGCCCCAGCTACGCCGAACGGCTCAACTGGGCCCGGGCCGGGCGCCGACAGGGTCGACTGAGCCGGGGGCGGGACTTCGGGCACCGAAACGGCGAATCCTACGGGTGGGGTCAGAACGGTGGGCGCCGATGGCTCGGGGATCGCTTGCGCAGGTGGCTGCGCGGCCCCTACCCGGGCCGAAACCCCCGTGGGCAGGCCGAACCCGGTGCCGAGCTGGCTCAGGCGCTCCATGCGGTGGCCCACATCCTGGAAGGAGGGGTCCATCTCGAAGATCTTCTTGTAGACGATGAACGCCTTGTCGCGCTGCCCGCGGTTCTCGTAGTCCAGGCCAAGGTTCAGGTAGATGAGCTTGAGGTCCTCGGTGAATGGCAGCTTGTTGAACGTCGCCAGCGCCATGTCGAGCATGCCCTTTTCCTGGAAGCTCAAGCCCAGCAGCTTCTGGCTTTCGAGCTTCTCGGCGGCGACCACGCGCGTCTCCCTCTCGCTTGCGGTGAGGCGGAGCGCCATCACCAGACCGAGCGGCACGACGAGGGCGAGGGCGGGAAAGAAAGCCTTGAGCCAGATGCCTTTCTGTACGAACAGGAAACCCGCCCCGCCGATCACGAGCAGGGCGAGGACAGGCACCCCGGCAAGAAGCAGAGGTGTCGAGAGGCGAGGCAGCAGCCACACGCCGAGTATGCAGACGGCGAAGAACAGCCCCCATTCCAGGATCCAGGCCCACATGGGCGCCTGCGCGAAGTCGATTCGGAAGAGGTTGTCCAGAAACGTGGCGTAGCTCAGGACCCCCGGGGCCTCAAGCGCGAACGGGAAGTCCCGGTCGTCGAGCCCGGGCGCGGTTCCCGCGACGAGGACCACCTTGCCCGAGAAGGCCCCGTCCGGCACGTCCCCGCGCACGACGTCGAGGAACGAGTACAGCGGGAAGGCCTTCTCGCCCCCGGCGGGCCAGCTCAGCAGCACCTCTCCCGAGGGCGAGACCGGGATGTCGAGCTCTCCCATACGGAGGACGCCGTCCCGCAGCTCGAGATCCTTCTGGGGCGTGCCGGTGTAGAGCCGCGCGACCTCGAGTGCCAGCGAAGGGTAGACCTTGTCACCGTGCTGAATGACGAGCGGCATCGTTCGGATCCGCCCGTCCTCGGCCACGAGCGCCCACACGTGCCCGAGGGCCGCTGCGGCCTTGGCGAGCGCGGGCTCCGGCTCGATTAGGGTGGGTGCCGTCGGAAGGGCCATGGACTCGAACCGTGGCAGCGCGTTGGCCTCGACCGCTGGCGAGGGAGGCGTGCGGGGAGGGGCCGGGGAACCGACGTTCGTGAACTCGTAGCCAAAGACGACGTTGCCCGCCTTCCTCATGGCTTCCGCCAGGAGTTCGTTGTTCGCCGCCTCACGTTCGAGGGTGCCGAAGGTGAAGTCGAAGCCGATCACGCGGGCGCCCGCGGCCGAGAGCCGTTCCACGAGTGGGACGTACTCGCTCCGGGGCCAGGCCAGGGGCCCGAACCGCTGGATGCTCTTCTCGTCGATGGCGACGATCACGATCTGGGGGCTCGGCCGGCGTGTGCCGCGCACGTCCTGCCAGAGGTCGAGCAGCACGAGGTCGGGACGCTTCATAGTTGGCACGACCTCTGCCGCGAGGCGGATCAGGACGAGCGCGCCCACGGCAATGGCGACCCATCTCCGCAGGCGTCGCCGAGCGATCAGGCCCTCGTCGAAGAGTCTTCGTCCCTCGTCACTCATAGGATTTCCCGGTGCATCCTAGCGCCACCCGTCGAGCCAGTAAAGCCTCTCCGAACTGGTCCCTGCGCTCGTGCGGGCGGGCTTGGTTCCCGGACAGAACGGTCCGTCCTACGCTCAGTCGAGCCAGACCATGACCGTGCCGACCGCGGGGTGGGGGGGTGCCTCGGTGGTCTCGTCCGGATAGCCGACCGCCACGAGGGCCGCCGCATGCCAGGCTGGCGGCACGGAGAGCAGTTCGACGACCGCTGGCATTGCGAGGAGAGGCTCGATCATCACGCCAGCGCCGAGCCCGCGCGCGTGCGCCGCGAGGAGCAGGTTCTGAAGTGCAAGCGCCGTGCTAACGAGCCCCGACAGCTCTTCGACCTTTGCCACCGACTCGGCGTCTCTGCGGGTGAGAGGCCGCGCCAGATACGGTGAGACGATCCCGATGTGCCGGTACGTCGGGACGATCAGGGAGGGGGCGCTGGCAAGCTGCGAGAACGGGGCGCTGCGTTGGAAGTAGGGCTCGAACAGCTCCGGCTTTACCCGCGTTGCGATGCGGTCCAGGGTACGGAGAGCCGCCTTCGCCAGCTCACCGATCACCTGGCGATTGGTCACCACGATGAACCGCCAGGGCGCCTGACCGCTCGTGGCCAGTGCCGTCGCGGCTGCCGCGACGAGATCCTGGAGGAGTTCGCGAGGCGGCGCCTCGGGCTTGAAACGCCGGACATTGGCCCGGGCTCCCATCAGATCGATGATCGTCTTCATGCAGCCTCCGCCTGAGCGTACGGCATCGCGTCCTGAAAGGCGGCCTCCGTCCGCCGCCAGCCCTGACGCCCCCCTCACCGCCGCGGAGTGTACGCCCTGGCTGCCCGGAAGCGACGCTCAGGTTCCGGTCCGGGCCGCGCGCTGCGAGCGGACCGCTTGGGCTGCCAGGCCGCCGAACTGGGACAGCGCGCGTAGGAGGCCGGAGCGGCTGGCGGCACGGCGGAACGCCCAGCTGATGAGGTCCTTGGGCGGTGTCGAGCGCTCGGCGCGCGGCCGCAACACGAGGGTGATCGCGTTGGTGGGGCAGACCACCGTGCACGCGCCGCAGCCGATGCATTGCTCGGCCTCCACCGCGTAGGTCCCGTCGCTCTTGGAAATGGCTCCCATCGGGCAGCGGCCATCGGCGCAAGCATCGCACGCGATGCATGCCTCGCCGCTGATCAGCGCCAGGTAGTTGCTGTTCAGCAGCAGGTGTTGGGCGCCGAAATCCCTCACGCCGCGCAGGAAGCCGCAACAGCACGAGCAGCAGTTGCAGACGAACATCGACTCGCGCCGGAGGTTGTAGGTGCAGTGAACCAGACCCTCGCGCTCCGCGAGGTCGGCTAAGGCGAGAGCCTCGTCGCGAGAGACATTGCGGCCGTATGGGAACCGCTCGTAGGCATCGGGCTCGGAGGAGAACGCCATGCATGTCTCGAGGGTGTGGGAACACGGTTTCCCGAGCGCCGCCTGCTCCTTGCGGCAGATGCACTCCATGAGCCGGAACGAGCGTGCCCCCTCCAACATCGCGCGCACATTCTCGTGCCCGAGAACCTCGGCCCGGGCCTCGATGCGGGCGTTAACAGGGACCACGCGGGCGAGGGCAGGCTTCGTTCCGCCGACGGTGGTCAGCAGGGAGGGGGCGTACTCCTCGAACATCTCGGCCAGCTCCGTGTCCATGTGGGGGACCTGGTACTCGTAAATCCCGATGACGAACGGCGCGAGCATGTAAACCTGATTTCCACCATAACGACCCGTCGTGATCTGGCCCCGGGCAACCATTCGGTCCAGAACCCGTTGCAGATCATCAACTTTCAATCCGAGCCGCCGGGCGATCGCCGTCACCGTTTCGGGGATCGGGAGAAGGTCGAGCGCCATGGCGGCGTCCTCGGGGGAGAAGATCTTGGCCAGGATGCGCAGCTCCACGCCGCTGTCGGTGCGGGGGAAACCGTGGGGGAGCTCGTCAAGCTTCGCGGCGAGGCGGTCGTAGATGTCAGGCATGAAGCCTCGCACCAAGCCTACCCCTCCCGGTCACGGCAGCCAACCACATCGAGGCGGGGTTCGTAAAATCTTTTCCTCATTTGACTTGCATCGTGGACCGGGTGGTTCCGGTGGCGCCGCGCGACGGGACACGCACGAGCGCCGCGGCCCGCCGCGGGACCGTGCGCGAGGCAACCGCCCGCGCCCTGTGCGGGTTGCGGTCCGACTGGGTAAAAGTTGCGATATGCTTAGCGGTCGCAGGTGGGCACGGCCCATCGACGGGACATCGCAGTCAAGAGTTTTGCTGTCTAGCTGTTGCAAGGAGAGGCGCGGATCCGGGG
The DNA here is from genome assembly GCA_035542075.1 of Thermoanaerobaculaceae bacterium. Lineage (GTDB taxonomy): Bacteria > Acidobacteriota > Thermoanaerobaculia > Thermoanaerobaculales > Thermoanaerobaculaceae > RBG-13-68-16. Next base: position 1,264 of record DATKMD010000217.1, on the reverse strand, counting down.
CTCGTTCTTGAGAAGACGGGTACGGCAGGCGTCGCCGCGTCGCGACGGACGTGACTCAAGTGGATCGTGCCTCGTTGGCACGTCGGAGACGGTAGCTTTCTCGGGAGGAAGCGATGCCCATCAGTGACCGCGAAATCGACAACGCCTTTGCCGCTCTGAGCAAGACCCACGGCGGGACCCGCAGGGACTACTTCGGCCTTGTCTACCTCGAACAGGAGTTCGACCTTCCCAGGAAGGTTGCGGCCAACCAGGTTTCTTTCGGGGGTAACGAGTACGGCGTGGACGCGTTCCACGTCGACACGGCCAAGCGGAACCTGTACCTGTACCAGTTCAGGGCCTCGGCCTCGTACAACCAGTTCAAGGTCACCCTCCAGAAGCTGATCGAAGGCGGCATCGAGCGGGTGTTCAGCGGCGGCCGGCTCGACTCCTCCGCCGATCCGATGCTCCGCCAGTTGAGGAGCAAGCTGATGGAGAACCAGGCCGTCATCGACCGCGTGTGTATCCACTTCGTATTCGAGGGCGATCCCGCGGAGGCGGAACGCAGCCAGGCCCTGGACAAGCTCCGTGAGGACCTCGAGAACAAGAAGCACCTGATCGATCAGTTCTTCGGTCGCGAGGTCACGCTCATCATCGAGTTCCGCTCCGCGAGGACGAGGAAGGCCGGTGCGGTCGCATACGTCTCAAAGACGCATTCGTACCCGCTCAAGCTCACGCAGACGATCACGATGCTCGGCCCCGAAAAGGAAGTGCTCACGTGCGGCTTCGTCCGCATCATGGAGCTTTACGGGATGTTCAAGGAGATGGGCTCGAGGTTCTTCGACCGGAACATCCGCGGGGCACTGCCCGAGAACGAGGTCGTCAATCGCTCGCTCACCAGGGCGTTCAAGAGGATCGTCCTGGAGGGGAAGGACCTCCCCGCAGTGTTTCCGTTCAACCACAACGGTGTCGCCCTCTCCGCCGAGGCGGTGGAGGAGACCGACGGGCACATGACCATCGTCGAGCCGAGAATCCTCAACGGTGTCCAGACGCTCATCACACTGGACCGTTTCCTGACGGCGAGCGCGGACAGCGACGCGATGCGGCACGGCTCCAAGAAACTCGACGACGTCAAGGTGCTGTGCAAGGTGGTGACCAAGGCCCAGCCGGAGTTCGTCACCACCGTGACCGTCAACAACAACCGCCAGAACCCGGTCGAACCGTGGCACCTCAGGGCGAATGACCGGATCCAGCTCGAGCTCCAGGACAAGTTCCGGTCCCAGCTCGG